>NZ_JTKF01000007.1:0-255382 GCF_000828175.1 Pseudomonas sp. W15Feb9B
CCCGCGATGGCGTCGGTACATCCAACATCAATGTTGACTGTGTCGACCTCATCGCGGGCAAGCCCGCTCCCACAGGGATGGTGATTACTTGTTGAGCAGAGTCAGGCGCTCACGAATCGAGGCTTCGATGCCCGCTTCATCCAGCCCGCACTCGGCCAGCATTTGCGCCGGTTTGGCGTGTTCGACGTAGATGTCCGGCAAGCCCAGGTGCAGCATCGACCTGAGGATGTTCTCGCGCGCCAGGAATTCGCTGACCGCACCACCGGCGCCGCCCATGATCGCGTTCTCTTCAATGGTCACCAGCAACTCGTGGCTACCGGCGATCTCGCGTACCAGCGCTTCATCCAGCGGCTTGACGAAGCGCATGTCGACCACGGTCGCATCCAGCTTCTCGGCGACTTTCAGCGCTTCGCTCAGTTGCACGCCGAACACCAGCAGAGCGACTTTGCTGCCCTGACGACGAACAATGCCCTTGCCGATCTCGATCGGTTCGAGATCCTTGTCGATGCTCGCGTTCGGGCCGGTGCCGCGCGGGTAACGCACCGCCGCCGGGCCGTTGTACAGGTGGCCGGTGGTGAGCATCTTGCGCAGTTCGTTTTCATCGCTCGGGGTCATGATGACCATGCCCGGAATGCAGCGCAGGTACGACAGGTCGAAGCTGCCGGCGTGGGTCGGGCCGTCTTCGCCCACCAGACCGGCGCGGTCGATGGCGAACAGCACGTCGAGGTTCTGCACCGCGACGTCGTGCACCAACTGGTCGTAGCCGCGTTGCAGGAACGTCGAGTAGATCGCCACCACCGGTTTGGCACCTTCGCAGGCCATGCCGGCGGCGAACGTCACCGCGTGCTGTTCGGCAATTGCCACGTCGAAGTAGCGCAGCGGGAAACGTTCGCTGAACGCCACGAGGTCCGAGCCTTCCTTCATCGCCGGGGTGATCCCGACCAGACGCGGGTCAGCCGCCGCCATGTCGCACAGCCACTCGCCGAACACCGCCGAATACTTCGGCCCACCGGCCTTTTTCGGCGCGGCGGCCGGAGCGTCGAGCGGTTCGAGCTTGGTGATCGCGTGGTAACCGATCGGGTCGACTTCCGCCGGAGCGAAGCCTTTGCCTTTCTTGGTGACGATGTGCAGGAACTGCGGGCCTTTCAGATCGCGCATGTTGCGCAGGGTGGCGATCAGGGTCGGCAGGTCGTGGCCGTCGATCGGGCCGATGTAGTTCCAGCCCAGCTCTTCGAACAGGGTACCGGGAACCAGCATGCCCTTGGCGTATTCTTCGGTGCGGCGGGCAATTTCCCAGGCGCCGGGCAGGCGCGACAGGACTTTCTTGCTGCCCTCACGCATGCTCGCGTAGGTGCGGCTGGAAAGAATCTTCGCCAGATAATTGGACAGGCCACCGACGTTGCGCGAGATCGACATGTCGTTGTCGTTGAGGATCACCAGCATGTTGGCGTTGACTTCCGGCGCGTGGTTCAGCGCCTCGAACGCCATGCCGGCGGTCAGCGCGCCGTCTCCAATCACCGCAATCGCCTTGCGATCGCTGTTTTGCAGGCGGGCGGCAATCGCCATGCCCAGCGCTGCGCTGATCGAGGTGCTGGAGTGGCCGACGCCAAAGGTGTCGTACTCGCTCTCGGCGCGACGCGGGAAGGCGGCGATGCCGTCCTTCTGGCGCAAGGTTTCCATGCGCTGGCGACGACCGGTGAGGATCTTGTGCGGATACGCCTGATGACCGACGTCCCATACCAGCCGGTCATCCGGGGTGTCGAAGACGTAATGCAACGCGATGGTCAGCTCGATGACGCCCAGGCCGGCACCGAAATGCCCACCGGTCTGGCCGACCGTGTAGAGCAATTCCAGGCGCAACTCATCGGCCAGGGTTTCCAGCTCGGCTTCGCCTAACCGGCGCAGGCCGTCCGGCGTGTTCGCGCGGTCGAGCAGGGGCGTGGTCGGGCGCTTGCGGGGAATCTCATGAAACGTCGTGGGCATCAGGCGAATCGTTATAGGTATAAAAGATGCGGCAGTTTACCTGATGCATCGCCCCCTGCCCACGCGTTGGTCTTTTTTGGCAGGTTGGCGTTCAGTTGCGCCGCTCGACGATATACCGGGCCAGGTCGCGCAAAGGCTCGGCGGCCGCGTCAAACGGTCGCAGCGCGTGCAGGGCTTGATCGCGCAGTTCCAGAGCGTAGACCTTGGCCGCGTCCAGCCCCAGCAGGGCCGGGTAGGTCGGCTTGTCGCGAGCGATGTCGGCGCCCTGGCGTTTACCGAGGGTTTCGGTATCGCTTTCGACGTCGAGAATGTCGTCCTGCACCTGGAAGGCCAGACCGATGGCCTGTGCATAAGTCTGCAGGGCCTTGAGTTCATCCTGCTCGGCACGGCCGCTGGCCAGGGCGCCGAGCTTGACGCTGACTTCGATCAGCGCGCCGGTCTTGTGCCGGTGCATCTGCTCCAGCGCTTGCTGATCCAGCTTCAGGCCGACCGAACCGAGGTCGATGGCCTGACCGCCGACCATACCTGCCGGGCCGGCCGCGTGCGCCAGCGCCGTGACCTGTTGCAGACGGATGTCAGCGTCGAGGTTGCTCAAACGCGGGTCGAGCAGGGCGCTGAAGGCCAGGCTCTGCAAGCCGTCACCGGCGAGGATCGCGCAGGCTTCGTCGAATTTCTTGTGGGTGGTGGGCTGGCCGCGACGCAGATCGTCGTCGTCCATCGCCGGCAAATCGTCGTGCACCAGCGAGTAAGCGTGGATCAGCTCCACCGCGCAGGCCGCTCCATTGGCTTGTTCAGCCTTGCCGCCGAGCGCTTCGCACGCGGCGTAAGCCAGCAGCGGACGCACGCGTTTGCCGCCGATCATCACGCTGTAGTGCATCGCCTCATACAGGCGCGACAGCTCCGGCAGCGGAGCCTTGAAGAGCATTTCCAGTGCCGCATTGACCCGCGCCTGGCTGGTCGCCGAATACGCTGCAATCATTCTGGCTGTTCCGCGTCGAAGGGTTCCTCGGCGAGTTCACCATCGCGCTCCAGCAGCACTTGCACCTTCTGCTCGGCCTGGGCCAGCGCTGCCTGGCAGTCACGGGTCAGACCGATGCCCTGCTCGAAAGCGGTCAGCGAGTCTTCCAGCGACAATTCACCGTTCTCCAGACGCTCGACCAGTGTTTGCAAGTCGGCGAGGGACTGTTCGAAATCCAGTGCAGCTTTTTTGCGGGCCATGGCGGCGATTTCCGGTTGACGTTAAACCGGCGCGACACTAGCAGATAGGGGGTTTATGGGCAAATGAGTGGGCCGACGGACAAGGGTGTCAATCGGTCGAGTCACCCGGATATTGAATCTGATACCGAGTGCTCCGCCCCCCGCCCGGAAGACGTTGCAGGCAGCCTTTTTCCAGCAGTTCCGCCAGATGTCGGGTGGCCGTGGCTTTGGAGACCTTGGCCACACTCTGGTATTGCGCTGCACTGATACCGTGCTCGAAACCGCGCTCACCACCGTCGAGCAAACGATTGAGCACTTTGATCTGCTCCGCCGACAGCCCGGATTCGCGGTGCGCCTGCCAGAAGCGTGATTTTCCCAACACGCTTTCAATCCGCGCGATGGCCTGTTGCAGACTGCGCAGTAAGGTTTGCAGGAACCATGTGAGCCAGTCGGTAATGTCCAGCGTGGCTTTCTGACTGGATTCGAGAATCCGGTAATAGCCCGCACGATCATCAAGGATGCTGGCAGACATCGCATAAAAACGAATCGCCTGCGCTTCGCTCTGAGCCAGTGCCAGATCGGTAAGGGTGCGAGTCAGGCGTCCATTGCCGTCGTCGAACGGATGCAAGGTGACGAACCAGAAATGTGCGATGCCAGCTCGCAAGAATGGATCGAGGCCTGCCTGTTGCCGACTGGCGTCGAACCACTTGAGAAAACTGTCGAGTTGCCGCTCAAGGCCTTGTCGCGGTGGCGCCTCGAAGTGCACGGTCGGACGGTCGATTCGCCCTGAAACCACCTGCATCGGCTCATCGCCGCGTAATGCGCCGACATTGATTGCACGCGAAAGGAAACCACTCTCCTGTTCTGGAAACAGCCATGAATGCCATTCCAGCAATCGTTGCAGTGTCAGCGGTTCGGCAAAGCGTTGAGTGGCATCGAGCATCAGTTGCGCGAGCCCTTCGCTGCGCTTGCTGACGTTGTCGCCATCAGGCGATTCCAGCCCCAGGCGTCGTGCCAGTGAAGAACGCACGGATTCAACATTCAATGGTTCCCCCTCGATGGCCGAGGAGGTCACGATGTTTTGCAGCAACGCGTCCAGTTCAGTCTGAGCGCTCAGTGAATTGCCCACTGATCCCGCCATGCCCATCAATTGTCCCTGCGCCTGAACGCATTCGCGCAACAGCGCAGTGAGACGCTCTGCCTGCCAGTTGAAGTCGGGCCAGTCGGGCTGCTGCCAGATCCAGTGAGTTGCCATGAAATGCCATTCCTGAGTGCGTGAGCCGAATAGAAACGCTATTCGGCTCATTTCGTGAGCCGAATATGACGCCTATTCGGCTCATCGTCCACCCGAGGGCGTGATTCCTACCGCATTTCAAGATGTATCCGATTGTTAAAAAACTGCCGAATCGCTAATCTTCGCGCCTTCTACGACCCGCTAGTCATGGGTCTTTCAGACGAAACGCAGTTTCCACCGCTGTGAAGTACCGAGGATCGGGTGCAAGGTTTCGTTCAGGCATGGCAGGAGGCATTACATGCGTTCATTTCTTTGGCTGCTGATCGGTCTGGCTTGCGCGCCTGCGCTGCTGGCAGCGCCGAGTGCCGAGCTGTCTGAGCCATCCGGTGGCTGGCGTTATAACGGCTTGCTTGATCGCAGTGAAAACCCGCAAGTCGCCTACCCCACGCCGCCGATCGATCGCGGCATTCAGCGCAATCGCACGATGATTCAGGGCCAGCTCAAGGCCATCGGCAATCAGCGCGGGCCGCATACGCTGGCGGTCAACGGCAATCCATTGAATCTGTACACCGACGATGACGGGCGTTTCGCCCGGCCTTATGCGTTTGGCGCCGGCTCCAACAGTGTCGAAGTGCGCAGTGCCGAGGGTCAGTCGCTCAAGCGTGTGCAGTTCTATGAAGCGAACAACCTGCGCACCCCGGCGAAGATTCGTGTGGTGCTCGGCTGGGATGATCCCAAGGCCGAGCTCGATCTGCACATCATTACCCCGGACGGCCAGCATGCGTTTTTCGCCCACACGGCGTTGACCAACGGCGGCGGTCTGGATCCGGATGGCGTCGATGGCCCCGGCCCGGAAATGTTCACCATGACCGCGCCGCTGCATGGCACCTATCTGGTTTACGTCAACTATTGGGGCAACTTCGGCGACGGCGGCTATAACTTCGAGGAGGCCAGCAATCAGAACGAGGTGATCACCTCGCAAATCACGCTGGTGCTCAACGAAAACACGGTCGACGAAAAACGCGAAACATTCATCGTGCCCCTGCGGGCGATCGGTGATCTGCTGCTGGTCAAGACTTTCAACTATTAAGCATCCCGCTCCACGGATGAACTTCGGGTTTTGTGAACATGAGTGATAACGCTGCTTCTCCGGCCGTCCCGACTCCTGCCGGCCAACCTTCCCGGCGCTGGCCGGCGCTGCTGATCGGCCTCGTCCTGGTGGCCGGGGTGGCCGGTGGTCTCGGCTGGCTGCTGCACAAGCCCAAGGTGCCGGCGGCGGCATTGGCCAGCGACAAGCTCGGTCTGAGCCGTCCGGATGCGCTGCTGGAAACCCGCTCCCTGAGCCAGTTGCCCAAGGACCTGCTGACGGTGCCGTTCCTCAAGGCCACGCTCACCGAGGATTTCGTCTTCTATTACGAAACCCACGCCGACCGGCTCGGCCTGATCGGCAGCCTGCGGCGGATCATCTACGAACACGACCTGAAGCTGCAGGACAGCCTGATCGAGCAGCTTTTCGATCAACCGGCCGACGTCGCGTTGTGGCGTGGTGCGGATGGCCGGCTCAAGGATTTTCTGCTGGTGATGGATCGCGGCGGGTTGGCGAAGCTGCTTGAACCGTTGGCGAAAGTCGCGCTGGACGATTCGCAGCTCAGCGTCTTCGGCAGCCTCAAGGTCGGCGGTGACGAAGTGCCGCTGTACCAGCTCAGCTACAACGCCAGCAAATCGCTGCTGTTCGCGTCGCGCGGTGACAAACTGGTGGTGCTGTCCAACCCGAACAAATATTACGACCCGGCCAACGGTGAATCGGAAGAGTCCGGGCACGTCTCGCCACAAGCGCTGGCGGCCTTGCTCAATGGCGACAAACTGTTCCCCGAAGCCTTCGGTCTGCCAGGCAAGGCACCGGAGATCAAACAGCGTCTGTCGGTCAATTCCAGCGTCCTTGCGATGGGCTATCAGCGCTTCATCCCGAACTTTGCCGGGCTGCGTTTCGACATGGACGACAAAGGTTGGCACAGCTATCTCGCCATGGATGAGCTGGATAACCAGCCGGACTTCGATTTCAAACCGGTGTGGCAAGCCATGCCGCTGGGCGCCAGTGCCTGCGTGACCTTGCCGGTGGCGGCCGAACCGCAGAAACCGCTGCTGATGAAACTCGGCGCCGACGAAGCGGTGGCGCAGAAACTCACCGAGCACGTGGCCGGCGCGGCAGGCCTGTGCTGGTACGCCGATTCGCGGTTGTACACGCCGTTGCTGGTCGCCAGCCTGAAGGACGAGGACAGCAGCAAGCTCGATGGCGACCTGGGCACGTTGTTCGGTTCGATGGTCGGTGCCTACGAGGCGAATGTCGATGAACACGCGTTCCCGGTGGTCGAAAAGCAGGAAGGTCAGAGTCATGTCTGGCAGCGTCAGGTCAGCTCGAACTTCGGTCCGTACGCCGCCAAGACTGCCGAGAACCCGGACGCGATCAGCGGCCGCGCTTTCATGAAAGTCAGCCTCGCGCGTCACGGTTCGACGCTGCTGTTTTCCCTCGACGACAAACTGGTCGACAAGGCCCTCGGCACCCTCGACAAGCGCTTCCCGCCGATGGCTGACGTGCTGCCGAAAGACGTGCTGATGCCGATCTACTTCGGCCCGGATTCGATGGCGCAACTGATGCAGCAGGAAACCCTCGACAGCCTGCCGCAGGACATGGAGCCGGTGTTCTACAACGCCGCGCAAACCTACCTGATTCCGAAACTGCGCACCCTCGGCGGCTACGGCAAATACGCCCTGACCCTGCCGGAAGGCAGCGAGCCTGACGGCCACTGGCAATGGCTGCCGCTGGAGTGGAAAGCGCTGTGACGGCATTGATCCGCAGCCTCGGCCTGCTCGCGCTATTGCTCAGCGCGAGTGCTCGAGCCATCGAAACGCCTGCGCTGGATCCGGCGCAGTCCCAGGTATTCCGCGCCTGGTTCGTGCGCATCGCTCAGGAGCAACTGAGCCAGGGCCCGAGCCCGCGCTGGTATCAGCAGGACTGCGCAGGCCTTGTGCGTTTCGCCGCCAACGAAGCGCTGAAAGTCCACGACGACAAATGGCTGCGCAGCAACGGCCTGTCCAATCGCTACCTGCCGCCGGAACTGTCGCTCAGCGATGAGCAGCGCAAGCTCGCCCGTCAATGGCAGCAGGGCGGCGGCAAGGTCGGACCGTACGTCAACGCGATCAAACTGATTCAGTTCAACAGCCATCTGGTCAGCCGCGACGTGTCCCAGGCACGCCCCGGCGACCTGATGTTTTTCGATCAGGGCGACGATCAGCACCTGATGATCTGGATGGGTCGCTACATCGCCTATCACACCGGCACGACCACCCCCACTGACAACGGCATGCGTTCGGCAAGCCTGCAGCAACTCATGACATGGAAGGACACCCGATGGATACCCGACGCAGCCAACCCCAACTTCATCGGCGTCTATCGACTGAACTTTCTCTCCCAATGACCGGTGCCCGCATGCTGCGACTCTGCGCTCGAATTCCTCTGCTGCTGGCGCTGTTGCTGCCATTGGCGACCGTCAACGCTGAAGATTCGGTGGAGCCGAGCGGCTACACGCCGGTCGCCGGTGAAAGCTTCTTCCTGCTGGCCGACAGCAGTTTCGCCGCCGACGAGCAGGCGATGGTGCGTCTCGAAGCACCGGGCCGCGACTACCGGCGTTTCCGCATGGAGCCGTATGGCGGCGCCGACATTCGCGTGTACCGCATCGACAAGCCGCTGGATTTCCTCAAGCGCCAGAAGAACCTGCACCGCGTGGTCAGCGACGGTCAGTTCAAGGGCGAAGGCCTGTCCAACACCCTCGCGTACCTGTGGGACAACTGGTACCGCAAGTCGCGGCGGGTGATGCAGCGTGCGTTCTCCTATGAGTCGCGCAAGCAGGTCACCGAAGAAGTGCCGGAATTGAAGATGGGCAACGCCATCGCCGCGCCGACCCCGTACGACGCGCAGCCGCAATTCGCGCTGATTCCGGGTCTGCCGGTGGTCAGCCAGTTCCGTTATCCGCTGTGGCAGGCCAAACCGATCCAGCCGCCGGCCGGTGTCAATCTGGCCGGGTCTTCCAGCGAGTTCGTCAGCGTTGCGCCGGGTAACGTGTACATCCCGCTAGGCAACCTGAAACCGGGCCTGTACCTGGTCGAAGCGCTGATCGGCAAGTACCGCGCGACCACCATGGTCTTCGTTTCCAACACCGTGGCGGTGAGCAAGATTGCCGGCGATGAATTGCTGGTCTGGGCCGCGCGCAAACACGAAGGCAGTTCGGTGCCGAAGGTCAATGTGCTGTGGACTGACGGCCTCGGCGTGATGAGCAGCGGTGCCACCGATGCCGATGGTTTGCTGCGCCTGAAACACGTCAGCCCCGAGCGCTCGTTCGTCATTGGCGAGGATGAAGAGGGCGGGGTGTTCGTCTCGGAAAACTTCTACTACGACAGCGAAATCTACGACACCAAACTCTACGCGTTCACCGACCGGCCGCTGTATCGCCCGGGTGATTGGGTGTCGCTGAAAATCGTCGGTCGCGAGTTCAAGAATGCGCGGGATTCGGTATTGCCGGGTGCGGCTGACGTCACGGTCAGTGTGCTTGATGCCACCGGCACCGAGCTGCAGCACCTCGACCTGAAACTCGATTCCAAGGCCGGTACACAGGGCCGGTTCCAGTTGCCGGACAACGCCGTGGCCGGTGGTTACGAGATCCGCTTCAATTACAAGGATCAGGCCTACAGCAGCGCTTTCCGAGTGGCCGAATACATCAAGCCGCACTTCGAAATCTCGCTGAACCTGGCCAAGCAGGATTACCGCACTGGTGAGCCAGTGAAGGGCAGTCTGGTGTTGCTCTACCCGGACGGCAAACCGGTGGCCAACGCCAAATTGAGCCTGAGCCTGCGCGCCCAACAACTGTCGATGGTCGACAACGAGCTGCAATACCTCGGGCAATTCCCGGTGGAACTGACCAGCACCGAACTGACCACCGACAGCAAGGGTAACGCGACCCTCGACCTGCCGGCCGCCGACAAACCGAGCCGTTACATGCTCACCGTGTTTGCCAGTGATGGCGCGGCGTATCGGGTCAAGACTACCAAGGAAATCCTCATCGACCGTGGCGCCGCGAGCCTCCGCCTGAGCGCGCCGCAACGCTTCAGCGCGGTCAACGACAAAGTTGCGTTCCGCTACGTCAACGATGGCGGCAGCGAGCAGAGCAAAGCGGTCACCCCGAGCAGCTACAACTGGGTGCGCCTGGAAGACCAGAGCACCGGTGAAGGCAAACTGGCGGCCACCGACAAGGGCTTCAGCATTGCCTTCGAACGTCCGGGCACTTACAACCTGACGCTGAAAGATCAGCACGGTCGGGTCCTCGGCGCCACCGGCCATTCGGTTACGGGGGAGGGCGTCAAAGCGGTGCCGGGCACTGTGGAAATCGTCCTCGACAAGCCCGAGTACAAGGCCGGCGATGAAGCGCTGGCACTGATCACCTTTCCTGAGCCGGTCAGCGATGCCCTGCTGTCGCTGGAACGCGACAAAGTCGAAGCCACCGCGCTGCTGGCCAAGGGCGGCGACTGGCTGAAGCTGGAAAAACTCAGCGACACCCAATACCGCGCGCGGATTCCGGTGAAGGACAATTTCGCGCCGAACCTGACCTTCTCGGTGCTGTACACCAAGGGCGGGCAGTACAGCTTCCAGAACGCCGGGATCAAGGTGGTCGCACCGCAAATCGACGTGGCGATCAGCACCGACAAAGCGCTGTATCAGCCGGGCGACACCGTCACCGTCGATCTGACCACGCAGTTCGCCGGCAAAGCGGTACCGGCGCACCTGACCGTCAGCGTGGTCGATGAAATGGTCTACGCGCTGCAACCGGAAGTCGCGCCGACCATCGACCAGTTCTTCTACCACCCACGGCGCAACAACGTGCGCACCAGCGCCAGCCTGTCGTTCATCAGTTACGACGTCGCGCTGCCGGGCAGCCCCGGCGCACCGGGCAAGGCCAACCGCAGTGAGCGCGGGGTGAAAGTGCTGGAGCGTCCGCGTCGTGAAGACGTCGACACCGCCGCATGGCAGCCAGAGTTGTTGACCGGAGCTGACGGTAAAGCCCGTTTCACCTTCAAGATGCCGGACTCGCTGACCCGCTGGCGCATCACCGCGCGGGCCATCGCCGATGACGGCCAGGTCGGGCAGAAGAAGCAGTTCGTCCGTTCGGAAAAACCGCTGTACCTGAAGTGGAGCGGGCCGAGCAAATTCCGCAAGGGCGATCAGCCGCAACTCGGTGTGTTTGCCTTCAGCCAGGCCGAAAAACCGGTCAAGGCTGAGCTGGTCACCCATTACGCTGGCGCCGAACAACGCCTGCCGGTAACCCTGAACAACGGCATCAACTACGTGCCGCTGCCAGCGTTCGCCCTGGCCTCGGGTGAGTGGACTGCCGAGCTGGTGCAGGACGGCAAAATCGCTGACGCCCTCGCCGTGCGCCTGAGTGCGACCGGTGACGGCTGGCAACTCACGCAAACCCAGAGCCTCGACGTGGCCGGCGGCGACACCCCGTTGAGTTTGCCAGCAGATGCCACCGACATTCGTCTGCGTCTGGATGACAGTCCGCAAGCGCTGTTCCGTTCCGCGCTCGACGATCTGCTGAGCTACCCGTACGGTGGCGTCGAGCAGACCGCCAGCCGCTTGCTGCCGCTGAGCATTGCTTATCCGTCGCTGGCATCGAGCCCGCAGATCCGCGATCGACTGCGCCTGATCATGCAGAACAGCCGCCTGCGTCTGGTGCAAATGGCCGGGCCGTCGGCGAGCTTCACCTGGTGGGGCTTCGACGGCGAGCCGGACGCGTTCCTCACTGCTTACGCCTACTACGCCGACTGGAACGCCAGTCAGGTGCTGGAACTGACTCTGCCGCCGGAGCATTGGCAGCGGGTGCTGGAGGTCTACGCCAAGCAAGCGCCGAACACGCCATTGCTGCAGCGGGCGCTGATTCTGTCGTTCGCCAAGCAGATGCACCTGCCAGTGAACACCTTGCTCAGCGGTTTGATGGACGATCTGGCCAAGGCCGGTGAGGGCAACGCCGAAACCCTGATGGACGACGGTGAAGACAGCCTGGTGATGAGCGATCCGGATTCGGCGCTAGGGCTGGCGGCGGCGCGGGTATTGACTGCGGCGCTGGCGACCCAGTCGAAAGTCGCGTTGCCGGACGCATTCAATCGTCAGGTTGGCGCCGCGCAACAGCGTCTGGCGGTCAGTTCGCAGCCGTTTGCCGAAGCGCTGAATTTGTCGCTGCAAGCGTTCGATCAGGCCCGCGCGACGGCGTTGCTGCAACGTCTGTTGCCGCAGCAATCGACCCTCGAACGCGCCCTGGCGCTGAGCTGGTTGCAACGCAGCATCGCGCAGGCCTCGCCGACCATCGCGCTGCTGCCGGGTGAAGGCTGGAAGAAAAACTACGGCACCACCGGCGAGATGTACTGGACCTGGCAGGGGGCGACGCCGGTGCCGAGCGTGTTGTCGGTGTCCGGCACTCAGGAGCGTCCGCTGCGCGCGGCGCTGAGCTTCCAGACCCAGCAACCGGCGGTCGATCCAATGGCCGTGACCATCACCCGGCGTCTGTCGCGACTGGTGCCGGGCGACGAAGCGTTCACCTTCAAACTGGAGCCGGTCGGCGCTAAACCGCTGTCCAGCGACAGCCTGTATCTGGACGAAGTGATCCTAACCAGCAAGGCGCCGAAACCGCTGCGCTACGGCATGCTTGAAGTGCCGTTGCCACCGGGTGCCGATGTCGAGCGCACTACCTGGGGCATCAAGTTGCAGGGCAAGGACGGCACCGAACCGACCGCGCTGGAGAAAGCACGCTTCGAACCGGGGCAACTGGCCTACGCGGTGCCGGTGGATGCGCTGAGCGGCGAATTGCGTTTGCGCCATCTGGTGCGCTTCTCGCAGAAGGGCCAGTTCAACCTGCCGCCGGTGCGTTTCACTCAGGTCTACGCGCCGCAGCATCAGGCCCAGGAAGCGAAAGCCGCCCTCGGTCAGGTCACGGTCAACTGACATGAACCGGCCGCTGCTGTGGCTGCTGATGTGTGTGATGCCTGCGCTGGCGACGGCGCAGGATGAGCCGCTGCGGCTGGCGTACAAGGGTGAGTTGCTGTCGTTGAATCACACGCAACTGATCGCGCGCGAGCCGTTGCCGTCGACGCTGGAAACGCCGCTGGGCAGCCTGTGGAAATTGTTCGTCTATGCGTGGCTGGTGGATACCGGTGCGCGCGAGCCGGCGTATGAATGTCGCGGACAGTCGAAGGAAGAGGTTTATTGCTGCTCGGCGGGCGGCAGGATTGAGCGTGATCAGGCGTTGGTCAAATCCTGCGGCTTGTACTTTGAGCCGGCGCGATTGGGCATTGCTGCTGCCGATTGGCGCACGTATTGGCAGGCGCGGCAGGCACCGTCGTGGTTGCTGGATTTGCCAGGCGTGCAACCGGCTACCCGGGTTTCCGTGGCTGATTTGCTGAAAGTGTTGTCGTTGCTGCCGGCACAGGAGCAGATGCGCCGCGTGTTGCTCGACGTCGTGCTGAACGCGGCGGACGGCAATGTCGTCGGTGAGCTGGGCGGGCGCTTGCGGGTGAAAACCTGGAGCTGGCTGGGCGATCAGGATCCGCAATCGCGGCAGGGCGGTTTCGCCGGTTGGACGGCGGACGGCTCGCCGATCTGGGCCGGTGGCCGGGGCACCAGTCAGATGGTTTTGCGCCATTACGGGCAGGCGTTGGCGACGGTGCTGCCTGCTTCCTGGCCGGCGGAAGCAGGGCGTTGTGTTGAGGTCGGACTGTTTTCGCGTTATCCGCTTTCGCGAGTCATGTCGGGTGAGCGCGTGGTTGGCTCTGGGCCCTTGCAGGGCAATTACCGCGTCGAATTCGCCAACGGCAATGCGCTGGATATCCACAGCGGCGGCGAACTGTTTCTGCTCAACGACAAACTGGTCGCCAGACTTGATCGCGAAGAATACGTCGCCCGTGTGCTTGAGCGCGAAGCCAAACCTGAACCGGCCGAAGCCGCCAAAGCCTTGGCCGTGGCGATCCGCACCTATCTGCTGCAAAACGCCACGCGCAACGGCGATTGCCTGAGCATCGATGACAGCAGCAACCGCCAGCGCGTTGCTCCGCGCCCGGCCTCCGCCGAGTCGCGCAACATTGCGGCGTGGACCGCGGATCTGGTGTTGGCCGGCAGCACCGTCACCTATCACTCCGATCAACCCGGCCCGGACAAACTCGCCTGGCAACAAGCCGTCGAGCAGGCCAGCGCCGGCCAGCGCTATGACGCGATTCTGCTGCACGCCTATCCGCGCGCGAGCCTCAGCCGTTGGGACAACCCGGTGGCCTCCTGCGAAGCACTGCCCGCCGCGCAAGACTGGCTGCAAAAGCAGCGTCGCGGCTGGCGTCCCACGCTGGAAAGCGAAACCGGCTACAACGAAGTCAGCACCTTCGCCGTGTGCAAACTGGCGTTCGGCCGCCCGTTCGTCGACCGCGAGCGCCAGCGCATCTACGTGCGCGGCGTGCTCACGCTACAAGATCGTCTCGACCTGACTCACGAATATCTGCACCTGGCCTTTGAAGCACATCCCAATGGCCAGGATGAAACCTACATCGAAGGGCTCGCCCGTCACCTCTTGCTGGAATAGACCATGACACTCCGTTATCCACAGGTCTTGCTGTTGCTCTGCGCGTTCAATGCATGGCCGATGGCGATGGCCGCCGACAGCGTCAAACTCGATACCCCGGTCGGCGGCTGGCGCACCGGCGCGCCCGAGGGCGAAGGCGAAAACTTCCGCCAGACCGTCAACTACCCGGCCTCTTCGGTCAACACCCCGGTCGGCCAGGCCAACACCGCGCGCATCAGCGGCGAAATCAAAGCCACCCCCAAGAACAAGGAACCCGGGCGACTGATCGTCAATGGCGTCAGCATGCCGCTGAAAATCGACGACAGCGGCCGCTTCGACCGCCCGTTCTCCTTCCCCAACGGCAGCAACAGCGTCGAAGTGCGCAGCCCCGACGGCCAGCAACGGCACCGCACGCAGTTCCTCAACGCCAGCGGCGGCGCCACCCCGGCCAAACTGCGCGTGCTGCTGTCGTGGGACAGCGACGGCACCGACCTCGATCTGCACCTGATCACCCCCGACGGCGCGCACATCTGGTACGGCGACCGCGTCGCACCCAACGGCGCCGCGCTCGACGTCGACGTCACCACCGGCTATGGCCCAGAAATCTTCGCCATGCCGGCGCCGATCAAGGGCCAGTATCTGGTGTATGTGAACTACTTCGGTGGTGGTTATCGCGGGGATGATGAAGGCGGAGAGGAGGCGGTGCAGCCGCTGACCACGGCGCAGGTGACGGTGATTACCGAGGAAGGCACGCCAAGCGAGAAAATGGAGACGTTTGTGGTGCCGATGCGGGCGGTGGGTGAACTGACGCTGGTGAAGTCGTTCAGCTATCCCTGAGCAGCAGCCTGCTCAGGGTTGCACTAGAAACCAGGCGGAATATAACCAGGCACGAACGGCACGTTGATGCACTTGCCGTGGATGATCTTTCCGTCCTCGATCCTGAACAGCACGATCTTTTTCGCCTTGTTGACGGTGGCTTCGAGTTTGCAATCGGAACTGTGGCCGACCGTCTGGTAATACTCGGTGTAAACCATGCCGTTGCCGGTGTGATTCATTGAAGTACCGGCCGCTTCCGTGGTGGTCCAACTGGACGATTTATACCAGGTGAGCACCGCGAGGTTCTCGCCATTGGCGCCGGTCTGCTTTTTCATCGAGTCGGGTTTGCCGAACAGATCGAGCGCTTCCTGTACATCGCGTCCTTCCCAGCGCGATTGGGCAATCAGGTGGCAGCCATTGACCAGCAAAACCGCGGGCGCTATCAGCAGCGCCAATAACGTTTTAGTCCATGGGTTCATCGTGATTCCCGCCGCTTACTTGTTGCCCAGGATCGAGTCGAGGTTATCCATCATCTGGCCTTTCTCCTGAATCGGCGCCAGTTTGAAGAACATCTGCTGCATACCCTGAATCATCTGCAGGTACTCCATCTTGCCCAGCGCGATCATGTCCTTTTTGGCAGGTGAGCAAACAAACTCGCTGGTGCGCTGCACCCAGAACTCCTTCGGCTGCTGCCATTGGTCATTAACTTTCAGGTTGCGCATCATGTAGGCGATGCGATCAACCGACTGGCCATTGAGCATTCGGACCTTATTCGTCGAACACTGAACTTCGAGGTTGTAGGCATCGATCATCGGTTTACCGGGTTCCTCATACACCAGCGTCACGGCGACCAACTTGGCCCCTTTGGTCTGCTTCGACGGCACGACTGACGTGCTGTCGGCGACATACATGATGTTCTTGTGGGGAATACCGTTGCCGTAAATGATCCACCAGTCACCAACAAGCTTCGGCTCGTCCGCCAAGGCTGAAGTGGTAGCGGTCAGGAGTGCGGTCAGCAGAACAACGGATTGATTGAGTTTGAAAAACGACGACATGGTGTTGCTCCATTCCTTGGCGCTTTTGTAATGCACAAAAACAGAATGGAAATTTAGTGGTGAGGTTGGGCGCGGGGCAATTAGGGCGGATGTGCTAATGGCTTATTGCGATGCCTGACTGGCGGGCATTGTCCGGTTAGTCTTGCGAAAGGCTCAGGTATAAAGAACGCAGGGTTTGTACGCGGTTTCTTCTCTGGTCTTTAGCACCTATAGCACCTGATCGGCCTCCGAGAGTTGGCGCGATCGGTCGTAGCCGGACTCGCGAGTGGTCGCCACGCCCATACTGAACTGTCAGCTCCGGCCGATGGCGGGCATGCAGGCAAAACAGAGGGTATGGGTGTTGGGTGGGATTTAGCAATGTGTGGAGGGGGGGCAAGCGTTGGGTTGCCGAGGTCACTTTGTAGCAATCCGTAGCTCGCGAAGTCGATTGGCTTCTATTCGAGGACTCTCCAATACCTCTAGGGGTTTCTTTTTGAATTGTTGGCGAACCGTATCGCCCAGTTTGTTCCACTCCTTTAAAGCACGACGATCGAATTCAAGACTATAGGTCATCCAGACTTACCTTGACTCGTTGAGGGGAAGCGAGACGTTCGCTAACAACGGCAATGAGCGCTTCATCTTCTTCGCTGATAAGTGCGGTCTTGAACGGCAGTTTTCCCCGCTCAGCAACGTATTGAAGTGTTTGGCGCAGAAGCTCTGAAGGTGTGACGCCGAGCTTTTCCAACTCGGCGAAGGAGCGTTGTTTCAGCTCATCATCAATGCGGATGTTGATGGAGGCCATGATGCAATACCTGTAATGACGTTTGTCGTTACGGTAGCAGGGGGCACCGAACCAGGCAAATGGGAATTCAGGTTTCAGACGGTAGGCCTGGCTTTCTTTCAGGCATTAAAAAGCCGGCTTGTGGCCGGCTTCTCGGGGACTGGCTTGGTTTATTTTTGGTAAACCGCGTCAGCCTTCAAAACGTACACCCGGATCTGCGTCCGGCTGTGGGACTTGGTCAGACGTTGGTCTGCCGCGTCAGGCGTCATCTGGGCCGCGGGAGCGGGGCCGATGCGCAAATGTGGGGCGCAGGATACTGAGTTTTGTTGGGGATTCCCAGTCTCAAGTGCGGAATAGAGCCACTGCGGGAGGCAAAATTCGTATTTTGTACTGATTTTCGGGGCCTCTTCGCGAGCAGGCTCGCTCCCACAGGGGTTGGTGCAGGGTCGAAGGTCCGTATCCGATCAGAGAAACGGTACCACCGGCCGGCGTTTGCCCAGGGTCGACCACCAGAATACCCAGCCCAGGATATGGATTCGTTGCTCTTCGATCTGCGCGGCGCGAAAGATTTCGTCCGGGTGTTCGGCGCTGTTATGGCTGCGCAGGCGCAGGGCGTTGCCGGGCATGCGGTGCAGGTATTTGATGCGCAGCATGCCGTCGTGTTCGATGGCGTAGATTTCGCCGTCGACCACCTGGGTCAGGCCGCGGTCTATGCCGACGATAGAGCCATCTTCGATGCGCTCGGCCATGCTGTTGCCGATCATGTGTGCGCAGATGGCGTCGGTGTGGCGGATTTCCAGTTGGTCGAGGTGGGCGCGGGGCAGGCGGATGGTTTGTTCGGGGTCGAGGATGACGTGAGTTTTGCCAGCACCGTTGGTGATCGGCGTTTCCTTGAAAAACGGCAGTTCGATGTCCCTGGGGTCGATGACGGTGTAGACGCCGCGGATGGCTTCGGCATCAAAGGTGTCGCCGTTGCTGGCAGGCGTTTGCAGGCGTGGTGACTCTTTGCTGCCTTCACCGGTCTTCAGCCACTCGCTGTTGACCGAAAGCAGGCGTGAGACTTCCTCCATGCGATACGCCGGGACGCCCCGGGTGTACCAGTTATGAATGTTTTGGGCTTCCGTGCCCCAGAACTTTGCGAATCCCGTGGTGGTGATGTTCGCTGCTTCCAGGAGTGCCTTGAATCTTGGACCGCTAGTGTTCTTTCTCATAAACACCGAGTCTACGGCCGTGCCAGAGCGGTTTGAATAAACCGGGTGTTCAAAAAAAGGCTGTATTTTGCGACTGGATGTAAGACGTGCTTGTGGGAAATCACTCACTTCGAAACTTTTCTGTAGTCCGTGATAAACACACTGTTTAAAACGCCATTGCTCAGGCACAAAAAACCCCGGATCAACCGGGGTTTTCTTCAGGCATCTTGCAGTCAGCAGATGCTTAGCCTTTGTAGGCAGCAACCGACTTGGTGATCGCGTCGCGAGCGGCGTCAGCGCCAGCCCAGCCTTCGATCTTGACCCACTTGCCTTTTTCGAGATCTTTGTAGTTCGCGAAGAAGTGCTCGATCTGCTGGATCAGCAGCGGTGGCAGGTCGGTGTATTCCTTCACGTCGACGTACAGCTGGGACAGCTTGTCGTGTGGCACTGCGATGACTTTGGCATCGCCGCCGCCGTCGTCGGTCATGTTCAGGATGCCGACTGGGCGCGCGCGGATCACCGAGCCTGGAGCAACCGGGTAAGGGGTCACAACCAGCACGTCGAGGGGATCACCGTCGTCAGCCAGGGTGTTCGGGATGTAACCGTAGTTGGCCGGGTAGAACATTGGGGTGGCCATGAAACGGTCAACGAACAGGCAATCGCTGTCTTTGTCGATTTCGTATTTGATCGGCGCGTGGTTGGCCGGGATCTCGATCGCGACGTAGATGTCGTTCGGCAGGTCTTTGCCAGCCGGAATCTTGCTGTAGCTCATTGGGCGTTGCCCCCGTAGTTGACCAAAAACACTTGGCCGGATTGACCAAAAAGTGGCGGCGATTATAGGCATATTCCTACGCCGACGCCACGTACCAGAAGTCGTGCAGCGCTTACGCGTGCGCCTGATAGACCGGGTCTGTGGCCTGAAGTTGCCGCAGCCTGCCCAATGGATCCTGCCGGTAGAAAAGCTGCAGTTGCAAGTAGACCTGTGGATAAGCCGCGTGCAGCAGATCCGGGGCGCTGAAAAAGTATTCGCTGGTGACCGCGAAGAACTCCGCCGGGTTTTCGGCGGCGTACGGGTCGATGGCGGTTTCGGCGTCGGGGTTGCGGTCGAGCTGGCGGTTGAGGTCATCGTAGGCGTGTTGCATGACCTCGGCCCAGTCGCTGACGCGCATGTCGGCGTGCAGCGGTGGCAGACCGTTGGCGTCGCCATTGAGCATGTCGAGTTTGTGCGCCAGTTCGTGGATCACCAGGTTGTAACCTTCCCAGCCACCACTGGCCATCACCCCCGGCCAGGCGAGGATGATCGGGCCCTGTTGCCAGGCTTCGCCGCTGTGTTCACCGTCCCACTCGTGCTCGACACCGCTGGCATCGCGATGCCGTTGCGGGCTGAGAAAGTCATCGGGATAAAGGACGATTTCGTGGAAACCCTGATACCAGTTCAAGTCGCCGAGATTGAGCAGCGGCAACTGGGCCTGGGCGGCGAGCAGCAGGCGTTGTTCCTGATGCAGTTCGACGCCGGGCAGAGCGGTCAGGTGTTTTTCCTCGAGGAACAGCACGCTGGCTTCACGCAACCATTGGTCTTCGGCGGCGCTGATGCCGTCGAGAAAACTCAGGTGATGGCGCACCCGTTGCCACATCTCGTCGGCAATCGGATGTCTGGCCAGAATGCGCCGGCGACGCCAGGCGCTCAGTGACCACATCGGATCAGTGGGTTTCGACTTTGGCACCGCCGAAACGGCTGCGCACCACACCGATGATCATCGGTACCAGCGACAGCAAAATGATGGCGACCACCAGCAGCGACAGGTTCTTTTTGATGAACGGCACGTTGCCGAAGAAATAGCCCAGGGTCACCAGACCGCCGACCCACAGCACGGTGCCGAACACGCTGAACGCGAAGAAACGCGGATAAGGCATTTTCCCTACGCCGGCGACGAACGGTGCAAACGTGCGGATGATCGGCAGGAAACGCGCCAGGGTCACGGTTTTGCCGCCGTGCCTGTCGTAGAAATCGTGGGTTTTTTGCAGGTAATCGCGACGGAAGATTTTCGAATTCGGGTTGCTGAACAGTTTTTCGCCCGCCGTTCGTCCGATCACGTAGTTGGTGCTGTCGCCGAGGATCGCCGCGAGCATCAACAGACCGCCCAACAGGACTGGGTCCATGCCACCGCCCGCCGCCACCGCTCCGGCGATGAACAACAGCGAATCACCCGGCAGGAACGGCATCACCACCAGACCGGTTTCACAGAAGATGACAGCGAACAGAATCGCGTAGATCCACGGCCCGTAGTTGGTGACCAGCAAATCGAGGTACACATCGAGATGCAGGATAAGGTCAAGCGGGTTGAAATCCATGGGGGCACCTGTGGTGACGGCCCGACTCGGCAGGCCTGTGCGGATGATTCGGGTGTAAGCCTACAGCGGGGTGTAGTTTTTCTTACAAGCCGGAAAGCTCGGGATTATACGGTCTGAGAGGTGAAAAGCGCGTTGGTTTTGTAGCGAGGGATGTCGGGGTGTGAACAAATGTCAGGCAGGCATTGAGGGTGGCGGCAAGCTTGGTGTGGCGAGGGAGCTTGCTCCCGCTGGAGGGCGGAGCACTCCCAAGCCTTGATTTGCCTGACCTGTTGAGATGACTGAGGTGGGGCTGCTTCGCAGCCCGGCGGGAGCAAGCTCCCTCGCCACAACAGGCCCTTGATGAGCGCTAGAGCTCGTCGCTGATCGGCAACACGTAGTTCTTGAACTCGGTGTCTTCCTTGAACCCGATGGACTCATAGGTTTTCTGCGCCACCTCATTGTCCGCACTGGTGGACACGCGCATGCGCACGGCCTGGGTTTCCTTGGCCATTTTCTTCGCGGTGCGGATCAGGTTGTCGGCCACCAGTTGGCGGCGGGCGTCTTCGGCGACGTAGATATCGTTGAGAATCCACACGCGCTTGAGCGACAGCGAGGAAAAGCTCGGATACAGCTGGCAGAAACCCATCAACTTCTTGTCGTCATCATCGGCCAGGGCCAGATAAATCACCGATTCCTTGCGTCGCAGGCGTTTTTCGAGAAACGCGCGGGAGGAATCCGGGTAAGGCAGGGAACCGTAGAACTCGCGATATTTGACGAACAACGGGGTCAGCAAATCCAGGTGTTCGAGGGTCGCTTGAATAATCCGCATGATAGGTCTCGTCTTCAAGTGGCTGTCTTCAACTGCTCTGACGGCGATGGGAAACCCTGCGGCCGTGCTTCGATCCTGCCTTAAAGCAGCGCAGAAACGCAATGCGGAAACGGTTCAGGTTGTGGGTGGGGCAAGCAGGAAGTTTCCCTTCATGTCCGCACCGGTATCCGACTCCAGCGTCTGCACTTGCGCTTCGTCCTTCAGATTGACCCCCGACAGCTGCCGCCGACAGGCTTCGCGCATCAGGTACAACAAGCGATGCGCCGCCATGCCATAGCTCAAGCCCTCAAGCCGCACGTTGGAGATGCAATTGCGATAGGCATCGGTCAGCCCGACTTTTGGATTGTAGGTGAAATACACACCGAGGCTGTCGGGCGAGCTGAGGCCCGGACGCTCGCCGATCAGCATCACGACCATTTTTGCGCCCAGCAACTGACCGATCTCGTCACCGATGGCCACTCGACCCTGTTCCACCAGCACCACGGGGGCAAGTGACCAGCCGTCGGTACTCATCTGCTCCTCCAGACGGGTCAGAAACGGCAAGGTATGGCGATGCACCGCCAGCGCCGACAAACCGTCCGCCACCACAATCGCCACGTCGACCCCGACGGGATTGGCCTGCGCGTGCTCACGCAGGGCCTGCGCCGAGGTGTCGCTGAGCTTGCGCCCCAGGTCCGGACGTTGCAGGTAGCTGTTGCGATCGGTCGCCGCGCTGTGCAGCAACAAACTGTCGCGCCCGCGTTCGCGCAGTTGCGCGCTGAGCCCGGCATAATCGAACGGCAGATGCACCGCATCTCGCGCCTGAGCGTGGGCGAACTGGAAATCCAGCTGGGCACGGGTTGGCAGGCTGGTACCGGTGCGGCCCAGAGCGATGCGCGCCGGGGTCAGGCGACGCAGCTCCAGCCACGGGTTTTGCGGGTCCACAGGCGGTTTTTCCATCACACTCATCCCAGTTGCGCCAGCGCCTGGCGGAAGGCCGGCGGCAGGTTGTTGCCAAAGCGAACCTTGCCGTCCGCCTGGGTGAAAATACCCATGTTCGCCAGCCATTGCTCGAACTCCGGCGCCGGTTTCAGGCCCAAAGTCTGACGGGCGTAGAGCGCATCGTGGAACGAGGTGGTCTGGTAGTTGAGCATGATGTCGTCGGAACCGGGAATGCCCATGATGAAGTTGATCCCGGCGACACCGAGCAACGTCAGCAAGGTGTCCATATCATCCTGATCGGCTTCGGCGTGGTTGGTGTAGCAGATGTCGCAACCCATCGGCACGCCGAGCAACTTGCCGCAGAAATGATCTTCGAGGCCGGCGCGGATGATCTGCTTGCCGTTGTACAGATATTCCGGGCCGATAAAGCCGACCACGGTGTTCACCAGAAACGGCTTGAAGTGCCGCGCGACGGCGTAGGCCCGGGTTTCGCAGGTCTGCTGGTCGACACCGTGGTGGGCGTTGGCCGACAGCGCGCTGCCCTGACCGGTCTCGAAATACATCAGGTTCTGCCCGAGGGTGCCGCGCTTCAGGCTCAGCCCCGCGTCATAGCCTTCCTGCAATACATTCAGGTTGATGCCGAAACTGGCGTTCGCCGCTTCGGTGCCGGCGATCGACTGGAACACCAGATCCAGCGGCACACCACGATTGATCGCTTCGATCGAGGTGGTGACGTGGGTCAGCACACAGGCCTGAGTGGGAATGTCGTAACGCTGGATGATCGCGTCGAGCATCTCCAGCATCGCGCAGATCGAGGCGATGCTGTCGGTGGCCGGGTTGATGCCGATCATCGCGTCGCCGTTGCCGTACAGCAGGCCGTCGAGAATGCTCGCGGCGATGCCGGACGGCTCGTCGGTGGGATGGTTCGGTTGCAGGCGGGTCGACAGGCGTCCGCGTAAGCCCAGGGTGCCGCGAAACTTCGTCACCACGCGAATCTTCTGCGCCACCAGCACCAGATCCTGCACGCGCATGATTTTCGACACGGCGGCGACCATTTCCGGGGTCAGACCGGGGGCGAGGGCGCGCAGGCTGGTTTCGTCAGCGGCGTCGCTGAGCAGCCAGTCGCGGAAGCCGCCTACGGTGAGGTGGCTGACCACGGCGAAGGCTTGTTTGTCGTGGGTGTCGATGATCAGTCGGGTGACCTCATCGGTTTCGTAGGGAATCAGCGCTTCCTGCAGAAAATGCGTGAGCGGGATGTCGGCCAGCGCCATTTGCGCGGCCACGCGTTCGCCGTCGTTGAGCGCGGCAACGCCAGCCAGGAAGTCCCCCGAGCGCGCCGGGCTGGCTTTGGCCATGACGTCCTTGAGGCTGTCGAAGCGGTAGGTCTGGGCGCCGACGGAATGGGCAAATGCGGCCACAATATCCTCCTGTAAACGATAAACCCCTGTAGGAGCTGCCGCAGGCTGCGATCTTTTGACTTTGATTGTCTAAAAACAAGATTAAAAGATCGCAGCCTTCGGCAGCTCCTACAGGGTTCCAGCACAGTGCCTGGATGGGCGCTGTGCACTTTTATAAGGCAGTCAGATACCTTCGAGCATAGCGTCTGCCGGGGCGTCGGCGCGTTGTTTGGCGGTCAGCTGGAAGTACAGGTAGCCAGCGGCCATGAAGCCGAGGAACACGCAGCCGATCAGCGTGTTGAACCACGCCATCGCCACCAGGCACACCACCGCCAGAAACAACGCAATCGCCGGCACCACCGGGTAGCCCGGGGCGCGGAAGGTGCGTTCCAGGTTCGGTTCGGTTTTGCGCAGTTTGAACAGGCTGAGCATGCTGATGATGTACATCACGATTGCGCCGAACACCGACATGGTGATCATCGCGGCGGTCAGGGTCATGCCTTGCAGGTTGACCAGGCCGTCGCTGTAGATCGCCGCGATGCCAACCACTCCACCGGCCAGAATCGCCCGGTGCGGGGTCTGGAAGCGCGACAGCTTGGCCAGGCTTTTCGGTAGGTAACCGGCGCGGGCGAGGGCAAAGAACTGTCGCGAGTAGCCGAGGATGATCCCGTGGAAACTCGCCACCAAGCCAAACAGGCCGATCCACACCAGCATGTGCATCCACGAGGAGTTGTTGCCGACCACGGCTTTCATCGCCTGCGGCAGTGGATCGTTGATGTTCGACAGCTGGCGCCAGTCGCCGACACCGCCGGCCATCACCATCACGCCGATGGCGAGGAACACCAGAGTCAGAATGCCGCTGACGTAAGCCCTGGGAATCGTGCGTTTCGGATCCTTGGCTTCTTCGGCGGCCATGGCCGCGCCTTCGATGGCGAGGAAGAACCAGATGGCGAACGGGATCGCTGCGAAGATCCCGGGGATCGAACCCAGTGTGAACTCGTTGGCGCCCGACCAGCCGTTGAGTACGAAGTTACTGAAGCTGAAGCCCGGCGCAACCACGCCCATGAACACCAGCAATTCAGCGACCGCCAGCACCGTGACCACCAGTTCAAAGGTGGCGGCGATGCTGACACCGAGGATGTTCAGGGTCATGAATACGAAATACGCGCCGACCGCCGCGATTTTCGGGTCGAGTCCCGGATACTGCACGTTGAGGTAGGCGCCGATGGCCATGGCAATCGCCGGTGGGGCAAAGACGAATTCGATCAGCGTGGCGATGCCGGCGATCAACCCGCCTTTTTCGCCGAACGCTCGGCGGCTGTAGGCAAACGGCCCTCCCGCGTGGGGAATCGCGGTGGTCAGTTCGGTAAAACTGAAGATGAAGCAGGTGTACATGGTCGCGACCATCAGCGCCGTGACCAGAAATCCGAGGGTGCCGGCCGTGCCCCAGCCGTAACTCCAGCCGAAGTATTCGCCGGAAATCACCAGGCCGACGGCAATGCCCCAGAGGTGCAGGGTGCCGAGTGTGGGTTTAAGCTGAGTGGTGGAAGTCATAAGTCCTCTCTGTTTTTTATTGTTCGATCTGTTGGACTTTCGGGTGCAGCGGTTGAGGTGGATGGAAGCTGTTCACGCAGCGGCAGTTTTTTTGCAAAACCTGAATGACGGGTACGCAAGTGCCGTGCCAGAGCGGCCAGGCCTTGGGGTTGTGTCATTGAGGACGCCATCGCTGGCAAGCCAGCTCCCACAGGTATCTGTGGTGTTCCCGTTATCGAGATCTGCAAAGATCCCTGTGGGAGCTGGCTTGCCAGCGATAGCTATTTGGAGGGCAACACGGAAATACCTGTGTCGCCCCGGGTTTTAGAAGAAGCCCAACGGATTGATGTCGTAGCTCACCAGCAGGTTTTTCGTCTGCTGGTAGTGATCGAGCATCATCTTGTGGGTTTCACGGCCGACGCCGGACTTCTTGTACCCGCCAAACGCGGCGTGCGCCGGGTACAGGTGATAGCAGTTGGTCCACACGCGACCGGCCTTGATCGCGCGGCCCATGCGGTAAGCGCGGTTGATGTCGCGGGTCCACAGGCCGGCACCGAGGCCGAACTCGGTGTCGTTGGCGATCGCCAGGGCTTCGGCTTCGTCCTTGAACGTGGTGATGCTCACCACCGGGCCGAAGATTTCTTCCTGGAACACGCGCATTTTGTTGGTGCCCTTGAGCAGGGTCGGCTGGATGTAATAGCCGGTCGCCAGATTGCCCTCGAGTTTTTCCACCTGGCCGCCGGTCAGCAGTTCGGCACCTTCGCCCTTGGCGATTTCCAAATACGACAGGATCTTGTCGAATTGCTGCTCGGACGCCTGAGCGCCGACCATGGTGTCGGTGTCCAGCGGGTCGCCGCGTTTGATCTGGCTGACTTTCTTCATCACCGCTTGCATGAATTCGTCATAGATCGATTCCTGAACCAGGGCACGGGACGGGCAGGTGCAGACTTCGCCCTGGTTGAAGAACGCCAGCACCAGACCTTCGGCAGCCTTCTCGATGAAGCTCGGCTCGGCCTGCATGATGTCTTCGAAGAAGATGTTCGGCGACTTGCCACCCAGTTCCACGGTGGAAGGAATGATGTTCTCGGCGGCGCATTTCATGATGTGCGAGCCGACCGGGGTCGAGCCGGTGAAGGCGATCTTGGCGATGCGTTTGCTGGTGGCCAGTGCTTCGCCGGCTTCTTTGCCGAAGCCTTGCACCACGTTGAGCACGCCCGGTGGCAGCAGATCACCGATCAGCTCCATCAGCACGCAGATGCCCAACGGCGTCTGCTCGGCAGGTTTGAGCACCACGCAGTTGCCGGCGGCCAGTGCCGGGGCGAGTTTCCACGCGGCCATCAGCAGCGGGAAGTTCCACGGGATGATCTGGCCGACCACGCCCAGCGGTTCGTGGATGTGGTAGGCCACGGTGTTGCCGTCGATTTCGGCCGCGCTGCCTTCCTGGGCGCGCAGGCAACCGGCGAAGTAGCGGAAGTGGTCGGCCGCCAGCGGGATGTCGGCGTTGAGGGTTTCGCGGATGGCTTTGCCGTTGTCCCAGGTTTCGGTGATCGCCAGCAGTTCGAGGTTCTGTTCGATGCGGTCGGCGATTTTCAGCAGGATCAGCGAGCGCGCCTGCACCGAGGTTGCGCCCCACGCGTCGGCAGCGGCGTGGGCGGCGTCCAGTGCCTTGTCGATGTCTTCGGCAGTGGAACGGGGGAATTCGGCAATCGGTTGGCCATTCACTGGCGAGGTATTGGTGAAGTACTGACCTTTGACAGGCGCGACGAACTCGCCGCCGATGTAGTTACCGTACTTGCTCTTGAACGAGACTTTGGCGCCTTCAGTACCGGGGTGAGCGTAACGCATGATGTTGTTCTCCTTGGCTTTGTACTTATTAGAGAAACGCGCAAGTGCGCTTGCTATAAGCGTAGAGCAAAGGTCGGGCCACTGCCGTGCAGGGCAGGCAAATCAAGGCTTTGCGTATTTTTTGTCGGACGGGCGGGCGGCGCCTGTGATGGTTTCGGTACAGAGGGGGTGACAGTTTGTACCGCTTTTGGCACAGCCAGTGACCGGCTGGTCTTGCCAGCATTGCAATGCGCCGATGGCTGGAGGATGCTGACTGCCAATCGCCCAGTGGTTGATTTTTGTGGCGAGGGAGCTTGCTCCCGCTGGGCTGCGCAGCAGTCCTGAAATGTTTACCGCTCATATACTTTGGCGAGCGCTTCGCACTCGAGCGGGAGCAAGCTCCCTCGCCACAGGTCAGTGTTGGTAGTCTGGAAGGGTCGACCTTTCGGGGAGAATAATAAGAAATGCACGACAACCATTTGAGTCGCCATGCCCAGCAGGTGCTCACCGTCAGTCAGGGCAAGCCGCACCTGCACGGACCCGGTGCCGATCCGTCGATTGCCCGCTCGTGGCTGCGCTGTCTTGAGGACTATCACCTCGATCCGGCCCTGACCATGGCGCCCACCGTGCTCGAACACGGGCGCGTGCTGGAAAGCCGCGAACGCCTGCAACAGGTGTTGCAGATTGCCGGCAATGAAATGAGCAGCCTGCATCAACAACTGTCCGGCGCCGGTCATGCGGTGCTGCTGACCGACGCGCGCGGGGTGATCCTCAACTGCGTCACCGCACCTGCCGAGCGCAAGATATTCGAACGCGCCGGGCTCTGGCTCGGCGCCGACTGGAGCGAAGCCTGCGAAGGCACCAACGGCATCGGCACTTGCCTGGTCGAGCGCCAAGCGCTGACCATCCACCAGGACGAACACTTTCGCGGTCGCCACACCGGCCTGACCTGCTCGGCGAGCCCGGTGTTCGACCCGCACGGCGAATTGCTGGCGGTGCTCGACGTATCCTCGGCGCGCCACGACGTTTCGCGCCAGAGCCAGTTCCACACCATGGCGCTGGTCAATCTGTCGGCGAAGATGATCGAGAGCTGCTATTTTCTGCGTTGCTTCGATAACCAGTGGTTGCTGCGTTTTCATCTGCAGGCCGAATCCGTCGGCTTGTTCAGCGAAGGGCTGCTGGCGTTTGACGGGGAAGGGCGGATCAGCGCGGTCAACCAGAGCGCGCTGAACCTGCTCGGGCATATTCGCGGTGGTTTGCTCGGCAAGCCGGTGGAAGCGTTCTTCGATTGTTCGCTGGACGAGTTGCTCGGTCGGGCCAGCGCCAATGCCAGCGCCAGTTGGCCGCTGCGCACCCGCGATGGGCGGCATCTGTTTGCCTTGCTGCGTGGCGAGTCGCGCAAACCGGCGAAAATCATGCCGGCCCCGGTCGTGGTCAAAGCTCAGCCACTGGCGGGCATCTGCCTCGGTGACGCCGCGCTGCAAGCGGATTTTCGCAAGGCGCTGCGGGTATTCGAGCGCGACGTGCCGCTGCTGATCAATGGCGAAACCGGCTCAGGCAAGGAGGCCTTCGCCAAAGCTGTGCATCACGCCAGCCAGCGCGCCAATAAAGCCTTCGTCGCCCTCAACTGTGCGGCGATCCCCGAGAGCCTGATCGAGAGCGAGCTGTTCGGTTATCGCGGTGGCAGTTTCACTGGCGCGCGCAAGGATGGCATGCGCGGCAAGTTGCAGCAGGCCGATGGCGGCACCTTGTTTCTCGATGAAATCGGTGACATGCCGCTGGCGTTGCAGACCCGGTTGTTACGAGTGCTGGAAGACCGGCAAGTGGTGCCGATTGGCGGCGAACCGGAGGCGGTCAACGTGCGGATCATCAGCGCCACGCACCGCCATCTGCTGGAGCGGGTCGAAGACGGCAGCTTCCGTGAAGACCTGTATTACCGGCTCAATGGCCTCGAAGTTGCGCTGCCGGCGCTGCGCGAACGCAGTGATAAATCGCAGTTGCTGGATTTCCTGCTGGCCGAGGAGGCTGGCGGCGAGACAATCGTGATTGACGAGGCGGCCCGTCAGGCGTTGCTGGCGTTCAACTGGCCGGGCAACGTGCGGCAGTTGCGCAATGTTCTGCGCACGCTGGCGGCGTTGTGCGATGAAGGGCGGATCGGGCTGGACGATTTGCCGGCGATGATTCGCCAGGCGCGGTCGCCGTTGGAGCTGAGGGCGGCTGAGTCCGAGCATCCGCTGGAGGACGCCGAACGTCTGGCGTTGCTCACGGCGCTGGAGCAGACCCGTTGGCACATGACCCAGACTGCGCAGCAGCTCGGCGTCAGCCGCAATACCCTCTACAGAAAGCTGCGTAAACACGGTATCGCCCGAACCGCATAAATCCCCCTGTAGGAGCTGCCGGAGGCTGCGATCTTTTGATCTTGTTCTTTACAGGATCAAAAGATCGCAGCCTCGTTGCACTCGTCAGCTCCTACAGGTGGGGTGATGGTGATCAGCTAAAGAGTGCGATTTCCCCCTCCCTGCGCTAACCTGCGGCCATGTTTTACGAGGTCGACTATGCACATTCATATTCTGGGTATCTGCGGGACTTTCATGGGCTCGATGGCGGTTCTGGCCAAAGAGCTGGGCCATCACGTGACCGGCTCCGATGCCAACGTCTATCCGCCGATGAGCACGCAGCTTGAGGCCCAGGGCATTCAACTGACCCAGGGCTATGACCCGGCGCAGCTCGATCCGGCACCGGATCTGGTGGTGATCGGCAACGCCATGTCGCGCGGCAACCCGGCGGTGGAATATGTGCTGAACAAAGGCCTGCCGTACGTCTCCGGCCCGCAATGGCTGGCCGATCACGTGCTGCAAGGGCGCTGGGTGCTGGCGGTTGCCGGTACGCACGGCAAGACCACCACCAGCAGCATGCTCGCCTGGGTGCTGGAACACGCCGGCATGAGCCCGGGGTTCCTGATTGGCGGCGTGCCGCAGAATTTTTCGGTGTCGGCCCGTCTAGGCGGTACGCCGTTCTTCGTGATCGAGGCTGACGAGTACGACAGCGCCTTCTTCGACAAGCGTTCGAAGTTTGTCCACTACCGTCCGCGCACTGCGATCCTCAACAACCTTGAGTTCGATCACGCGGACATCTTCCCCGATCTGCCGGCCATCGAGCGGCAGTTCCACCACTTGGTGCGGACTATTCCGAGTGAAGGTCTGGTGATCCATCCGACCACCGAGCCGGCCTTGCAGCGCGTGATCGAAATGGGCTGCTGGACTCCGGTGCAAACCACCGGTGCCGGCGGTCAGTGGCAGGTCAAGTTGCTCAAGGACGACGGCTCGGCGTTCGAAGTGCTGTTCGAAGGTGAGTCCCAAGGCACTGTTGAATGGGAATTGACCGGCCAGCACAACGTGGCCAACGCCTTGGCTGCTCTTGCAGCGGCGCGGCATGTCGGTGTGGTGCCTGCGATGGGCATCGCCGGCTTGAGCGCGTTCAAGAACGTCAAGCGCCGAATGGAGAAGGTCGCCGAAGTGCGCGGCATCACCATCTACGACGACTTCGCCCACCACCCGACGGCCATCGCCACCACCCTCGATGGCTTGCGCAAGCGCATCGGCGACGCACCGCTGATCGCGATCATCGAACCGCGCTCCAACTCGATGAAGCTCGGCGCGCACCGTGACGGTCTGCCGGACAGCGTGGTCGATGCCGATCAGGTGATCTGGTATGCCCCGGCCAACCTCGGTTGGGATCTGGCAGCCACCGCGGCACTGTGCAGCGTGCCGTCGATTGTCAGCGACTCGCTGGAAGGCATCATCGAACGCGTGAAGAGCCAGGCCCAGCCCGGCACCCACGTGGTGATCATGAGCAACGGCGGCTTCGGCGGCCTGCACGGCAAACTCGCCGAGGCGCTGAAATGAACACTTTTGCCCAGAGCGGCGGCCCGGAACGCATCACGCTGGCGATGACCGGCGCGTCCGGCGCGCAGTATGGATTGCGCCTGCTCGACTGCCTGGTACGGGAAGATCGCGAAGTGCACTTCCTGATCTCCAAGGCCGCGCAACTGGTGATGGCCACCGAGACTGACGTCTCGCTGCCGGCCAAGCCGCAGATGATGCAGGCGTTTCTCACCGAGTACACCGGGGCAGCCACCGGGCAGATCCGTGTGTACGGCAAGGAAGACTGGATGTCGCCGGTGGCCTCGGGCTCCGGCGCGCCAGCGGCGATGGTTGTGGTGCCGTGTTCCACCGGTACCCTGTCGGCGATTGCCACCGGTGCCTGCAACAATCTGATCGAACGCGCAGCGGACGTCACCTTGAAGGAGCGTCGCCAGTTGATTCTGGTGCCGCGGGAGGCGCCGTATTCGAGCATTCATCTGGAACACATGCTCAAGCTGTCGAACATGGGCGTGACCATCCTGCCGGCCTCGCCGGGTTTCTATCACCAGCCGCAGACCATCGACGACCTGATCGATTTCGTCGTCGCGCGGATTCTCAATCTGTTGGGCATTCCGCAGGACATGCTGCCGCGTTGGGGCGAGCATCATCTGAGCAGCGATGAATAAGCTGTTGGTGATTGCGCTGGCGCTGCAACTGGCCGGCTGCGCCACCGCGCGCACGCTGGATGCCGCCAAGCCGGGGGCGCCGGTGGTGTATTCCGGGACACGCCTGGATTTGTACGCGATGAATGGCGGGTGCTGTGCGATGGATCGCTTCGGTGCTGAGGCGCCGAGTTATCCGGGGGTGGACCTGCCGGCGAGTGCGTTGCTCGATACGCTGCTGTTGCCGCTGTCGTTGCTGACCGTGATCGGCGTTGGGTTTCAGGCGACGGGTGGATTGTAGGGGAGTGCTGCGCACTCCTGTGGCGAGGGAGCTTGCTCCCGCTGGGCTGCGAAGCGGCCCCAAACCCCACGACTAAATCCTTCAGATACACCGCATTATTCAGGGCTGGCGACTGCTGCGCAGTCGAGCGGGAGCAAGCTCCCTCTCCACAAAGTCCTGCTGTTATTTGCCGAGCTTGCGCAGCTCATCCGACTCGACGATCCGCACCCCATCCTGTTCTTCCAGCGCCAGACGCCACATCGCCCGGGCCAGTTGGCAGGCTTCGATGCCGCGGTATTTGCCGGGAATCAATTTGGAAAACGGCGCGGCCAGTTGTTCGCCCAGGCGCGGCTCGGTGCGATCGCCCAGCAACAGCGATGGTCGGCAGATGGTCAGTTGCGGCCAGTCCTGCGCGCGCAACGCCTGCTCCATCTCACCTTTGACCCGGTTGTAGAAAATCGACGATTTCGGATCGGCGCCCAGTGCGCTGATCACGATCAGGTGCCGCGCGCCCATCTCCCGCGCACGTTTGGCGAACGCCACGACCATGTCCAGATCCACCGCGCGGAACGCGGCTTCGGAACCCGCCTGTTTGATCGTGGTGCCGAGGCAGCAATAGGCGATATCGACGCGACCACTGAGTTGCGGCAGAAACGCCTGCGGGTCGCCCACCGGGTTTTCCAGGTGCGGATGTTCCGCCAGTGGCCGGCGGGACGGGGCGAGCACGCGGGTGATCGTCGGCTCGTTGAGCAAACGGTCGAGCAGGTGCTCACCGGTCAGTCCGGTGGCTCCGGCAAGCAATACGTGCTGAGGCGTCAAGTACATAGTGTTTCTCCCTTGATACTGTTCAGCTTAGTTGCTGTTTGTGGCTCCGTCGTTCAACGCAGCACTCTGCAACGCTTTTCTGGCCTGCTGCTTACGCAGCAGTTGCCAGTGCGCCAGCACGGTTTTCGGTGCCCAGATTTGCGGCTCCGAGGCTTCGAAGTTGTCCGCCAGTTCGCGCTCTGCGACGGTGGCCTTGGCCAGTTTGAAGGCTTGCTCGAGGTCGTCGGTCTGGTTCAGCGCCTGAGCGAACAAGGCGTCGCCGAAGTAGGTGAAGTTGGCTTCTTCCGAGCAACCGAACGACACGCGGTCGGCTCGCGAGGCGGTCATGATCAGGGTGCGCTCATCTTTCAGCGCGGGGATGAAACCACCGGAATAGCACGATGAAATCACGATCACCTTGTCGCGATTCTTCAGCGGCGCCAGCACCGTGGCGAGTTCGTCGGCGGGCAGGTCGGCGAGCTCCATGCGCGGCTGGTCGAGCACCAGCTCGTGTTCGGCGGTGCCGTGGCTGGTCAGGTAGATGAACACCAGGTCTTCCGGGCCGCTGCGCTCTGCGAGGGTCTGCGCGGCGCGGCGCAGGTTTTCGCGGGTGGCCATTGGCCGGTCGGTGAGGTGGTCACGGTGGTTGACCAGACGAATCTGGCCGAAAGCGCCGAAACGTGTGGTGAGCATGTTGGCGACGTAGTCGGACTCGCGCAGGAACACGCTTTGCTTGCCGTCGCCACCGAGGGTCAGGGTGTACAGCTCCACCGCCGGGGTCGAGGCGGGCACGGCGGCCAGCGCGTTATCGAGCAGGCGGCCCTGGGCCAGCAGACCGAGTTCGAGGGTGTCGGGCAGCAGCTTGCCGTCGGCGTCACGCACGCGCTGACCGTTGATCCAGGTGCCGCTGAGTACGGTGCCGTCGGTCAGCACCAGGGTGCCGCGCCCGGCGTAGCTGTCGCTGTCGAACTCACCGATGTAGAAGCTGCCGTCAGACAGGTTCAAACGGCCCTGGCCGCTGAAGCGCCAGTCATTGAAATAGCCGATGTAGTGGCTGCCGTCGGCGCCGATCAATTCGCCCTTGCCGGTCAGCGCGCCTTCCTTGAACTGGCCGAGCCACACGTCGCCGTCGGCGTTTTCATAGCGACCTTTGCCGTGCAGTTGGCTGTTCTTGAAACCGCCGACATAGATGTCGCCATCGGCACTGTTGAACGTGCCATTGCCTTCGAGCTGGCCGTTGACGAAATGGCCGCTGAAGGTGTTGCCGCTGGCATCGCCGCGCTGGCCTTCGCCGTTGGGTTTGCCGTGGGCGAATTGGCCCTGATAGGCGCTGCCGTCGTCCATTTCCAGACGCCCCAGCCCGGAATACTGGTCAGCCTTGAACTCGCCACGGTAGGTCATGCCGTTTTCTTTCAGCGTGCCTTCGCCATCGCGTCGGCCCTGCTTGAAACCGCCGGTGTAACTGCTGGCATTGGTGGTCAGACTGCCTTGGCCGTCGAACAGGCCCTGCTGGAACTGGCCGCGATAAACCTCGCCGTTGCTGCCGTGCCATTCGCCCTGGCCATGCCATTGGCCCTTGTCGAACTGCCCGGCGTACCAACTGCCGTTGGGATAGTCGACGCGGCCCTGGCCTTGCAGCAAGCCGTTGACCAGTTCACCGCGATAGCGTCCGCCGTCCGGCAGGCGTGCATCCGGGGGCAGCAGCGATTCGCCGTCGCCGCACGCGGTGAGCATCAGGGTCAGGGCAAGGGGTGCAAGAGAAGCGAGTGGGCGCATAGCGGGATCCGGGCAATTAGGCGACCGAGTATGCCGCAGCCATGTGACCTTATACAGCCGGGAAAACAGCGCGGATGCGAAACAGCGTGCGCTGTTTCGCATCCGGTGACTCAAACGAAGCAGAGCGACAGCGGTTCGGCGATATAGGCCGGTTTGTCCGAGCCTTCTATCTCAAGCGTCGCGGTGGCCTTGAGCAGCCATTGACCGGGTTTTTTCTCGGTCACTTCGGCCAGGTCGACTTTCAGGCGCACTTTTGAATTGACCTTCACCGGCTGGATGAAACGCACGCTGTCCAGACCGTAATTGACCACCATCTTCAGGCCTTGCGGCAGCACGAGGATGTCTTCCATCAGTTTCGGGATCAGCGACAACGACAGGAAACCGTGTGCAATGGTGCTGCCAAATGGCGTTTGCGCGGCTTTGACCGGGTCGACATGGATGAACTGATAATCCCCGGTGGCTTCGGCGAACAGGTTGATGCGCTCCTGATCGATGGTGAGCCATTCGGAACGTCCGAGTTCCTTGCCGACATAATCTTTGAGCTCTGCAACGGGAACATAGGGCATTGAGACTCTCCTTGGGTTCATCGGTTTTATAGTTTTTCAGGTGGGGGATTTGACCGCCCTGCGAACCACTGTAGATCATCATGGCGTTTTGCTCCGGTCAACCGACCATGCTTTTGGCGAATGCCGATCCATAGCGCCGCCGTGCTTATAATGCCGAGGACTTGCGGGGGGAGATGTCTGATGTTGTTACGTGGCCTGACCATGCTGGTGCTGTTTCAACTGCTCGGCACGGCACTCAACCATTTGCTGTTGCCGGTGCTGCCGGGGCCGATCATCGGTCTGCTGCTGTTGCTGGTGTTCCTGATCATTCGCGGTGAAGTCGGCGAGCCGCTGAACCTCGCCGCCGGCAGCCTGTTGCGTTATCTGCCGTTGCTGCTGGTGCCGCCGGCGGTGGGCGTGATGGTTTATGCGAGCGACATTGCTGCTGATTTCTGGGCGATTGTCGGCGCGCTGGTGCTGTCGTTGATCCTGTCGATGGCCTTCGCCGGGGTGCTGATGCAACGGCTGGTCAAGCGTCACGCACCGAACTCGGAGGACGCTTGATGCTTTTCGATTGGCAAGGTGCCTGGGCTTCGGTGATTCATCATCCGCTGTTCGGCATCGGCATCACCCTCGGTGCCTATCAACTGGTGCTGGCGGCGTTCGAGAAAACCCGCTGGATCTTTCTGCAGCCGGTGCTGGTCTCCATGCTGTTGGTGATCGGCGTGCTGGTCGGCTGCGGCCTGACGTATGCCGAGTACCGCAAGAGCACCGAGATCCTCAGCATTCTATTGGGCCCGGCGACGGTGGCGTTGGCGGTGCCGTTGTATCTGAACCTCAAGCGCATCCGCCAATTGTTCTGGCCGATTTTTACTACGCTGGTGATAGGCGGGGTAGTCGCCACGGGCATGGGCGTGTTGCTCGGCTGGTGGTTCGGCGCCGAGCACATGATTTTGATGACCATGGCGCCAAAGTCGGTGACTTCGCCGATTGCGATGCTGGTGGCCGAGCAGATCGGTGGCGTGGCGGCGCTGGCGGCGGTGTTCGTGTTGATCACCGGGGTGATTGGCGCGATCTTCGGCCCGGCGTTGCTGACCCGGCTCGGCGTGCACAGTCCTGAAGCGCGGGGCATGGCGCTGGGCATGACCGCACACGCGGTCGGCACCTCGGTGGCGCTGCAGGAAAGCGATGAGTGCGGCGCCTTCGCGGCGCTGGCGATGAGTCTGATGGGCGTGGCCACGGCAGTGTTCCTGCCGTTGGCGGTGTCGATGGTGGTCTAAGGAAATGTCTATGAGTCTGCCGCTTTTCCCGCTGAACACAGTGCTGTTTCCCGGCTGCAACCTCGACTTGCAGATCTTCGAGGCGCGCTACCTGGACATGATCGGCCGCTGCATGAAACAGGGTGGCGGCTTTGGCGTAGTGTGCATCCTCGACGGCCACGAAGTCGGCGTCGCGCCCGAAGGCTTTGCCCTGGTCGGCTGCGAGGCGCGGATCACCGATTTTCAGCAACAGGACAACGGCCTGCTGGGGATCCGGGTGCAGGGCGGGCGGCGTTTTCAGGTATTGCGCACAGAGGTGCAGCGCGATCAGTTGATCCTCGCCGACGTCGAATGGCTGGACGATGAGCCGGAGCAACCGCTGCAGGACGAAGACGCCGATCTGGTAGCGCTGCTCAAGGCCTTGGCCGAGCACCCGATGGTCGAGGCGCTGAACATGGGCACCGAAGCGCTGGGGCAGCAGTCGCTGGCCAATCAACTGGCGTATCTGCTGCCGTTCGCCGAAGAAGACAAGATCGACCTGCTGCAACTCGACGATCCGCAGCAGCGACTGGATGCGATCCAGGCGCTGCTCGATGAGCTGCAGGGCGAGCTGTTCGCCTGAGTATCAGTAGGCGTAACGCAACATCGTGTCCGGTAGATGCCGCAGAACGAACAGGCTGAACAGCACCAGCAGTGCCGGCAGAATCAGCCACCAGACCTTGAACGGCATGGCATTGAGCGGCGCCTTGCGCTGACTCAGCCACAAGCCCGCCGCACACACGCATGCCGCCAGCATCGCACCCGCCAGAATATCTGTCGGCCAATGCGCGCCCAGATAGACTCGCGACAAAGCAATCGACAGCGCCGGAATGCAGCCGAGCAGCAGCCAGGTCAGGCGCATGCGCGGCGGTTGGCCGCGACCGGCGAGGACCGCGAGCACCAGAAACAGTGCGAACGAACCGGAGGCATGGCCGCTGGGCATGCTGTAGCTGGTCAGCGGATCGGTCAGCACTTCCGGGCGGACCCGGGCGAAAAACTGTTTGGTGACGGTGTTCAGTAGCGCGGTGCACAGCAGCACGCCACCGGCAAAGATTGCCTGGCGCCATTGCCGACACAGCAGCAACAGGCCGGTGAGCAGGGCGCTGAACATCAGCATGTTGCGGAATTCACCGATCAGGGTGAACGTCACCGCAATCTCGTCCAGCATCGGTTGGCGATGTTCCTGCACCAGGGTCATCACGCCCTGGTCAAGGGCGTGCAGATACGGATAGCCAATAAACAGGCCGATCAGAATCAACAGGCTCATGCTGCTGATCCAGATCGTCGCCCGGCGATGCTGGCGCAAGCTGCTGTTGACGCTCAGGCCGACCATCACTGCGATACTGGCGGCGACGATGCCGGCCTGCAGCCAGAAACCTTCCGGCAGCGGCAAGCGGATCGCCGCGCCGGTGGCCCAGCCCGGCAGCAGGTAGGCGACGCTCCAGCCGGCCGCCGCCAGCAGGCTGACGGCGGCGAAGCGCGGGAAGGGCATGTCGCACATCCCGGCGACCATCGGCAGCATCGGCCGCAGCGGACCGATGAAGCGCCCGACCAGCAGACTGGCGATGCCGTAACGCTGGAAGTAGGTTTCAGCCCCGGCCATCCATTCCGGATGGTGGCGCAAACCCGGCAGGCGGCGGATGTTCTGGTGGAAGTGGCGGCCCAGGTAATACGACACCGCATCGCCCAGAATCCCGCCGAGGAAGCCCAGCAGCAGGGTTTCACTCAACGACAGTGCACCGCTGCCGGCCAGTACGGCCACGGCAAACAACAGCACGGTGCCGGGCACGATTATTCCGGCAATGGCCAGACACTCCACGAATGCGACGATAAACACCGCAGCGGCCAGCCACTGCGGATTGGCCGCCAGCCATCCGGTTACGCTATCGAGCCATGGGCCCATACCAAAAAACTCCAAACCATTGATGATCCCTGTAGGAACTGCCGCAGGGTTACGTGTTTACAACAGGAAATAATCGCGCCCTTCGACCTGACCCCGGCGCAACGGGTTCCGCGTGCACCACTGGGCATACGTGGCGTCGACGAAGCGGTACATCAGGTGTTCGTCGCGGCCCTGGGGGATGCCCAGGCGTGTGGTCTGAATGATCTGCGTCGGCGCCGGGCCGGTGTCTTCCACCAGCAGCAGTTCATGGTCGAAACGCTTGGCGTCCCACATCGGCACTTTCAGCCCAAGCGCCTTGCACAGCAGTGTCTGCCCGGCGCACAGCTTTTGCGAAGGACGCGGGCGGCCTTGGGCATCGGGATTGTTCAGCAGCATCTGCGCCAGGCTCGCCGGCCCGCTGACCTCATCGACCCACGGGTAGGCGGATTTGATCAGCACCGCATTGCCCGGCCCCTGAGCGCTGAAGTTCAGTGAATCGCCGCCACGGGCGTAATACATATAGATGTGTCCGCCATCCAGAAACAAAGCCTTACGCTTTTCCGTGTAACCGAGCGATGCATGACTGCCTTTTTCCGCGCAGTAATAGGCTTCGGTTTCGATGATCCGGGCACTGAGCCATAGATCGCCGACCCGGTGGCGGATGACTTTGCCGAGCAGATCGCGGGCCAGTACTTGCGCGTCACGGTCGAAAAAATTGTCCGGAAGGCCCAGTGGCAGGCGCTCGGCGGTGGCGCGAACGGTCAGGTTGGACATGGCAAACGGTGTTTATCCAGACGAAGGAGGTCGTGATGATAACAATCCGCGGCTTAATTACGGCTGAACGTCGGCAAATTGCAGTCCATTTCGACCATCCGCCTGTCACCGCTGTTAGTCCCGGGACGCGACAGCTATAATCTGCCGCTTTCCTCTTTGCCAAGACCCCAGCAGACCATGACTGAGTCCGTTCTTGACTACATGACCCGATTGGGTCGCGCCGCCCGCGAAGCTTCCCGGGTCATCGGCCGTGCCAGCACCGCGCAGAAAAACCGCGCCCTGCAGGCTGCTGCCAATGCGCTGGACGCTGCGCGCGCCGAGCTGGCCGCAGCCAACGAACAGGATCTGGCCGCCGGTCGCGCCAATGGTCTGGAGCCAGCCTTGCTGGAACGTCTGGAACTGACTCCCGCGCGCATCGACGGGATGATCGTCGGCCTGCGCCAGGTGGCAGCACTGCCGGATCCGGTCGGTGCGATCCGTGACATGAGCTTCCGCCCGTCCGGCATTCAAGTCGGCAAGATGCGCGTGCCGCTGGGTGTGATCGGGATCATCTACGAATCCCGGCCCAACGTGACCATCGATGCCGCCAGCCTGTGCCTGAAGTCCGGTAACGCGACCATCCTGCGCGGTGGTTCCGAGGCGATTCATTCCAACCGGGCGATTGCCGCGTGCATCCAGCGCGGTCTGGCCGAGGCCGAATTGCCGGCAGCCGTGGTGCAAGTGGTCGAAACCACCGACCGCGCTGCCGTCGGCGCGATGATCACCATGCCCGAGTACGTCGACGTGATCGTGCCGCGCGGTGGCCGTGGCCTGATCGAGCGCATCAGCCGTGACGCCCGCGTGCCGGTGATCAAGCACCTGGACGGCATCTGCCACGTTTATGTCAGTGCCCACGCCGATCTGGCGAAAGCCCAGCGCATCGCCTTCAATGCCAAGACTTACCGTTATGGCATCTGTGGCGCGATGGAGACCCTGCTCGTCGATCAATGTGTTGCCAAGGATTTCCTGCCGTCGATGGCAGCCCAGTTCCGCGAAAAAGGCGTCGAGCTGCGTGGCTGCGAGCGCACCCGGGCGATCATTGACGCGAATGCGGCCAGCGAGGACGACTGGAGTACCGAGTATCTGGCGCCGATCCTGTCGATCCGCGTGGTCGACGGACTGGACCAGGCCATTGACCACATCAACCATTACGGCTCGCACCACACCGACTCGATCGTCAGCGAAAACCTCGCCGACACCCGACGTTTCGTCGCGGAAGTCGACTCGGCGTCGGTGATGATCAACACCCCGACGTGCTTCGCCGATGGATTCGAATACGGATTGGGTGCCGAGATCGGCATTTCTACTGATAAGCTGCACGCCCGCGGCCCGGTGGGTCTCGAAGGGCTGACCTGCGAGAAGTACATCGTGGTCGGTGATGGCCAGTTGCGCGGCCAGGCGACGGTCTGACTTGACCGACCTCGACCTGACAGCGCCGCAAACCGGCAGCGAGTCTCGCCCGCAACGCATTGGCGTACTGGGCGGCACGTTCGACCCGGTGCACATCGGCCATTTGCGCGGTGCGCTGGAAGTCGCCGAAGCACTGGCGCTTGACGAGTTGCGCATGATGCCCAGCGCCCGGCCGCCGCATCGCGATACGCCGCAAGTGTCGGCGCAGGATCGGCTGGCCATGGTTGAGTGTGCGGTGGCCGGAGTGCCGCCGCTGGTGGTGGACGCCCGCGAATTGCAGCGGGACAAGCCGTCCTGGACCATCGATACCCTGGAGTTGATGCGTGCCGAAATGGCCGCCGAGACCCAGGTTTTTCTGCTTTTGGGCTGGGACGCATTTTGCGGCCTGCCCACTTGGCACCGCTGGGAGGAGTTGCTCCAGCATTGCCATATCCTGGTGCTACAGCGCCCGGACGCCGACAGCGAACCGCCGGATGCCTTGCGCAACCTGCTGGCAGCGCGTTCGGTGAGCGACCCGCTGGCCCTCAAAGGGCCGAGCGGACAGATTGCATTCGTCTGGCAGACACCGCTCGCGGTTTCCGCCACCCAGATCCGTCAACTGCTGGCCAGCGGTAAGTCGGTACGTTTCCTGGTGCCCGACGCGGTCCTGGCCTACATCGATGCGCACGGTCTGTACCGTGCGTCGAACTGAACAAGGCGTGCTTCACTGATACGAATCCACGTATCGCCAAGCCGCCGAATACATGAGCAAAACGAGTTTTATATGACCGACAAAGATGTAAGCAAAGTCAAGCGCAAAGGCACGTTCAAGAGCGCACCGCTGCCGGAAGTCGCCAATACCAACGAGCCGCTCAAGGGCGACGAGCTGGTCAAGGTTGCCGTGGCCGCCCTGGAAGACGTCAAGGCACAAGACATCCAGATCATCGATGTTCGCGACAAGCAGAGCATTACCGACTACATGATCATCGCCACTGGTACGTCCAATCGCCAGATCAACGCGATGCTGGACAAGGTCCGTGAAGAAGTCAAAAAGCAAGGCGCCAAGCCGCTGGGCGAAGAAGGCAAGGGCGACAGCGACTGGGTGCTGCTCGACCTCGACCTGGTGATCGTGCACATGATGACTGCCTCGGCGCGTCAGTTCTACGACCTGGAGCGCCTGTGGGCCGGTGCCGAGCAAAGCCGTGCGGCAGACGCCAAGCACCACAGCCCGGAAAACACCCACGAGCATTTCACCAAGCTCAACAAAGACCAGCTGTAAGGGATTGCTGTGCGACTGCGACTGATCGCCGTCGGTTCACGCATGCCCAAGTGGGTGGAAGAAGGCTGGCATGAATATGCCAAGCGTCTTCCGTCCGAACTGGCGCTGGAACTGGTGGAAATTCCGCTCAATACCCGTGGCAAGAACGCCGACGTGGCCCGTTTCATCCGCCAGGAAGGCGAAGCCATGCTGGCCAAGGCCGGGCCGAACGAGCGGATCGTCACGCTGGAAGTCCACGGCAAGCCCTGGAGCACCGAGCAACTGGCGGTCGAACTCGACCGTTGGCGGCTGGATTCGCGCACGGTCAACTTCATGGTCGGTGGCCCCGAAGGGCTGGCGCCGGAAGTCTGCGCTCGCGCCGACCAGCGCTGGTCGTTGTCGCCGCTGACCTTGCCGCACCCGCTGGTGCGGATCCTGATCGGCGAACAGCTGTACCGTGCCTGGACCGTGCTGTCCGGTCACCCTTACCACAAGTAGTCCTGCCCTCATGTCTCAGCCGATCCGCATCAAGGACCACGAAAAGGACGCCCGCCTGGTGCGTAGCCGCGTCGTGTTCGGGGCTGTTGCGGTCATGCTGTTGATCGGCGTATTGATTGCGCGGCTGTACTACTTGCAGGTGATCCAGTACGAGTATCACTCGACACTCTCGGAAAACAACCGCGTCCATGTGCAGCCGATTCCGCCGACCCGTGGGTTGATCTTCGACCGCAACGGCGTGGTGGTGGCGGACAACCGTCCGAGCTTCAGCCTGAGCATGACCCGCGAGCGCTCCGGCGACTGGCAGCAAGTGCTCGACGTGATCGTCGAAGTGCTGCAGCTGACGCCCGAGGACCGGGTGATCTTCGAAAAGCGCATGCGCCAGGGGCGCCGGCCGTTCGAGCCGGTGCCGATTCTGTTCGAGCTGACCGAAGAGCAGATCGCCCGGATCGCGGTGAACCAGTTCCGCCTGCCCGGGGTGGAAGTGGTCGCGCAGTTGGTGCGTCATTACCCGCAGGGCGCGCATTTTGCGCACTCGGTGGGTTACATGGGGCGGATCAACGAGAAAGAGCTGAAGACCCTCGACCCGGTCAATTACAGCGGTACCCACCACATCGGCAAGACCGGCATCGAGCGTTTCTACGAGCCGGAACTGCACGGGCAGGTGGGTTACGAGGAAGTCGAGACCAACGCCCGCGGCCGCGTGCTGCGCGTGCTCAAGCGGACCGATCCGATTCCCGGCAAGGACATCGTCCTGAGTCTGGACATCAAACTGCAGGAAGCGGCGGAAGCTGCACTGGGCGGGCGGCGCGGCGCGGTGGTGGCGCTCGATCCGAATACCGGCGAAGTACTGGCAATGGTCAGTCAGCCGAGTTTCGACCCGAACCTGTTCGTCACCGGCATCAGCTTCAAGGCCTATGCCGAGCTGCGCGACTCCATCGACCGGCCGCTGTTCAACCGGGTGTTGCGCGGTCTGTACCCGCCGGGTTCGACGATCAAGCCAGCGGTGGCGATTGCCGGTCTCGATGCCGGTGTCGTGACGGCGTCGAGCCGGGTGTTCGACCCCGGTTACTACATGCTGCCCAACTACGATCACAAGTACCGCAACTGGAACCGCACCGGCGACGGCTTCGTCGACCTCGACACGGCGATCATGCGTTCCAACGACACCTACTTCTATGACCTGGCGCACAAGCTGGGCATTGATCGCTTGTCGGCCTACATGAACAAGTTCGGCATCGGCCAGAAGGTCTCGCTGGACATGTTCGAAGAATCTCCCGGCCTGATGCCGTCCCGCGAGTGGAAGCGTGCGACGCGCAAACAGGCGTGGTTCCCGGGCGAAACCCTGATTCTGGGGATCGGCCAGGGCTACATGCAGTCCACGCCCTTGCAACTGGCGCAGGCCACGGCGCTGGTGGCCAACAAAGGCATCTGGAACCGGCCGCACCTGGCCAAGACCATCGAAGGTGCCAAGCCGGTAGATGAAAACCCGATGCCGGATATCGTTCTGCGCGATCCGTCGGACTGGACCAAGGTCAACCACGGCATGCAGCAGGTGATGCACGGCGCCCGGGGTACTGCGCGCAAGGCGGCAATCGGTGCGCAATACCGCATCGCCGGCAAGTCCGGTACCGCTCAGGTCGTCGCGATCAAACAAGGTGAAAAGTACGACCGTTCCAAGGTTCAGGAACGCCACCGCGACCACGCCTTGTTCGTCGGTTTCGCCCCGGCCGACAACCCGAAAATCGTTGTTTCGGTGATGGTCGAGAACGGTGAGTCCGGCTCCGGTGTCGCCGCGCCGGTCGTGCGTCAGGTCATGGATGCCTGGCTTCTGGATCAGGAGGGTCGATTGAAGGCCGAATACGCCGGTCCTATCAGTGCGGAGGCTACGGCCCGTGATGAATAATTTTGATCGCATGCTCTCCAGTGAGGATGTGATGCGTCGTCGTGCGACGCTGCTGCAACGTCTGCATATCGATGGCCCGCTGTTGATCCTGCTGCTGATTCTCGCCGCGGGCAGTCTGTTCGTGCTGTATTCGGCGAGCGGCAAGAGCTGGGATCTGCTGGGCAAACAGGCCACTTCGTTCGGCATCGGCCTGGTGTCGATGATCGTCATCGCCCAGTTCGAACCGCGGTTCATGGCCCGCTGGGTGCCGCTCGGTTATGTGGTCGGCGTGGTGCTGCTGATGGTGGTGGACATCATGGGCCACAACGCCATGGGCGCGACGCGCTGGATCAACATCCCCGGGGTGATCCGCTTCCAGCCCTCGGAGTTCATGAAGATCCTGATGCCGGCGACGATTGCCTGGTATCTGTCCAAGCGCACGCTGCCGCCGCAGCTCAAGCACGTTGGTATCAGTCTGATGCTGATCGGTGTGCCGTTCATTCTGATCGTGCGCCAGCCTGACCTCGGGACGTCGCTGCTGATTCTGGCCGGCGGCGCGTTCGTGCTGTTCATGGGCGGGCTGCGCTGGCGCTGGATCCTCAGCGTGCTGGCTGCGGCGGTGCCGGTGGCGATCGCCATGTGGTTCTTCATCATGCACGACTACCAGAAGCAGCGGATCCTCACGTTCCTCGACCCGGAAAGCGATCCGCTGGGCACTGGCTGGAACATCATCCAGTCGAAAGCCGCGATCGGTTCCGGCGGCGTGTTCGGCAAGGGTTGGCTGCTGGGTACCCAGTCGCATCTCGACTTTCTGCCGGAGAGCCACACCGACTTCATCATCGCGGTACTCGGCGAAGAGTTCGGTCTGGTCGGCATCTGCGCGCTGCTGCTGATCTATCTGTTGCTGATCGGTCGCGGCCTGGTGATTACCGCCCAGGCGCAGACGCTGTTCGGCAAATTGCTCGCCGGTGCGTTGACCATGACGTTTTTTGTTTATGTTTTCGTCAACATCGGTATGGTCAGTGGCCTGTTGCCGGTGGTGGGGGTGCCGTTGCCCTTCATTAGCTACGGAGGAACTTCGCTGGTGACACTGCTGTCAGCGTTTGGGGTTTTGATGTCGATTCATACGCATCGCAAGTGGATCGCACAGGTTTGAATAAGGTGAAGAGTTCAATGCAAGTCATGCGCAGCTGGGCGACTCGTTACGCGCCGTGGGTCGGCCTGGTCGGCATCCTTGGCGGCGTGCAGCAAGCGCTGGCCGGCGATTACGAAGGCTCGCCACAGGTGGCCGAATTCGTCGGCGAAATGACCCGCGACTACGGTTTTGCCGGCGAGCAACTGATGGCCGTGTTTCGCGAGGCTCAGCGCAAACAGGCGATTCTCGACGCCATCTCCAAGCCCGCCGAGCGGGTCAAGCAGTGGAAAGAATATCGCCCGATGTTCATCACCGACGCGCGCATCGCCCGTGGTGTGGACTTCTGGCGCCAGCACGAGGCCGTGCTGGCCCGTGCCGAGCAGGAATACGGCGTACCGGCACAAGTCATCGTGTCGATCATCGGCGTCGAGACCTTTTTCGGACGTAATACCGGCAATTACCGGGTGATTGATGCGTTGTCCACGCTCGGATTCGACTATCCTCCCCGTGCCGAATTTTTCCGCAAGGAATTGCGTGAGTTCCTGCTGCTGGCCCGTGAAGAGCAGGTCGATCCATTGACCCTCAAGGGCTCGTACGCCGGAGCGATGGGCTTGCCGCAATTCATGCCGAGCAGCTTTCGCGCCTACGCGGTGGATTTTGACGGTGACGGTCACATCAATATCTGGACCAATCCGGACGATGCGATCGGCAGTGTGGCCAGCTATTTCAAGCGTCACGGCTGGGTCGCCGGGGAACCGGTGGTGAGCCGCGCTGACGTGCGCGGCGAGCAGGTCGACGAAGGTCTGACCACCGGCATCGAGCCGACGAAAACGGTCGGAGAGTTGCGGGCGCTGGGCTGGTCAAGTCATGATGCGCTGCGCGATGATATGCCGGTTACTGCATTTCGCCTCGAAGGCGACAACGGCCCTGAATACTGGATGGGCCTGAAGAATTTCTACGCGATCACGCGTTATAACCGCAGCGTGATGTACGCCATGGCCGTACATCAACTGTCTGAAGAGCTGGTAAAAGCACGGGGCGTCAAGTAATGCGGGCATTGCCTATCAATAAACCCCTGAAGCTGGTGGCATTCGCCGCGTTGGCGGTGCTGGTCGCCAGCTGTTCGACCAGCCGCGCGCCAACCCAGAAGACCTCGTCCACCGCCGTGCGTGCACAGCCGGGGCTGGACATCAACCGCGCGCACAAAGACGGCGCGCCGTGGTGGGATGTCGATGTTTCGCGCATCCCGGACGCCACGCCGACCCTGCACACCGGTCCGTACAAGGCCAACCCGTACACCGTGCTGGGCAAGACCTATTTCCCGTTGCAGGAATCCAAGACCTACGTCGCCTCGGGTACCGCTTCCTGGTACGGCACCAAGTTTCACGGGCAGAACACCGCCAACGGCGAAGTGTATGACCTGTACGGCATGAGTGCCGCCCACAAGACTCTGCCACTGCCCAGTTACGTGCGGGTGACCAACCTGGACAACAACCGGAGCGTGATCCTGCGGGTCAACGATCGCGGGCCGTTCTATTCGGACCGGATCATCGACTTGTCCTACGCAGCCGCGAAGAAGCTCGGTTATGCCGAAATCGGCACCGCGCGCGTCAAGGTCGAGGGTATCGATCCGCAGCAATGGTGGGCCGCGAAGGGCCGTCCGGCGCCGCTGATGCTCAACGAGCCGCAAGTCGCGCAGAATAGCGCCCCGGTCATTACGGCTTCAGCCGGTACCATCGAGCAGTGGACGCCGCCGCCGCAGCAACATGCCTCTGATACTGTCCCTGTACAGATCAGCGCAAAAAAAAACGCTTCTGCACCAGCGTCTGGCCAGTATCTGCAGGTGGGCGCGTTCGCCAACCCGGACGCTGCAGAACTCCTGAGGTCGAAGCTCAGCGGGATGGTGAGCGCTCCGGTGTTCATCAGCTCGATCGTGCGCAATCAGCAGACCCTGCACCGGGTACGCCTGGGGCCGATCGGTTCGCCGGGTGAGATCGCCCAGGTGCAGAACAGTGTGCGCCTGGCCAATCTCGGCTCGCCGAGCGTGGTCACCGAGTAAGAAACGTAGCACTTGATTGACGGTTCACTTGCGGTTTTGGGGGGTGGACCAGGTTGTTGGCTCGTCGAAGAACAAAAGCCCGGCAAGGGTGACTGGAGTGAGCAACTGAACACGCGATGGCCCGTTAGAAGGCTGTCTGAATAGTTTTGCCTTCGGGCAAGTTTCCATTAGCGATTTCGAGAGACGGATGAACATCACCACCTTTGCCAAACGCCTGTGTCTGCTAGTCCCGCTGCTCCTCTCGCCAGCCGCCTTCGCGGCCGAGATGATGCCGTCGCCACCTCAACTGGCTGCAAAAGCCTACGTGCTCATGGACGCCAGCAGCGGCAACGTGCTGGTGGAGAACAACGGTGACCAGCGTCTGCCGCCAGCCAGCCTGACCAAACTGATGACCGCGTACATCGCTACGCTGGAAATCCGCCGTGGCCAGATCGGTGAGAACGACCCGGTGACCGTCAGCGAAAACGCCTGGCGTACCGGCGGTTCGCGGATGTTCATCAAAGTCGGCTCGCAAGTGACCGTCAGCGACCTGCTGCACGGCATCATCATTCAGTCCGGCAACGACGCCAGCGTGGCGCTGTCCGAGCACATCGCCGGCAGCGAAGACGCGTTCGCCGATCTGATGAACAAGACGGTCGCCGATCTGGGCATGACCAACTCGCACTTCATGAACCCGACCGGCCTGCCGAACCCAGAGCACTACTCGTCGGCTCACGACATGGCGATCCTGGCGCGCGCGATTATCCACGAAGACCCGGCTCACTACGCGATCTACTCGCAGAAAGAGTTCTTCTGGAACGGCATCAAGCAGCCTAACCGCAACCTGCTGCTGTGGCGCGACAAGACCGTTGACGGTCTGAAAACCGGTCACACCGACGAAGCCGGCTACTGCATGGTGTCCTCGGCTGTACGTGACGGCCAGCGTCTGATTGCTGTGGTGTTCGGCACCAACAGCGAAGTGGCCCGTGCTGCTGAAACCCAGAAGCTGCTGACCTACGGCTTCCGCTTCTTCGAAACCCAGACCTTCTATCAGAAGGGCACCGAACTGGCTCAGGCCCCGGTGTGGAAAGGCACCACCAGCCAGGTCAAGGCCGGCCTGGCTGAAGACCTGACCATGACCCTGCCAAAAGGCCAGCTGAAAAAGCTCGCTGCCAGCATGACCATGAACCCGCAACTGACCGCGCCAATCGCCAAGGGCGACGTGATCGGTAAAGTCGAAGTGAAACTGGACGACAAGGTGGTGCACAGCGCCGACCTGATCGCTCTGGACGCTGTCGAGGAGGGTGGTATCTTCCGCCGCATGTGGGATAGCATCCGTCTATTCTTCTACGGCTTGTTCAACTGATTTGTGTTGACCTGCATGGCCCCGCCCCGATCCGGTGCGGGGCCATGTGCGTTACCACGGCTTGCGCTCTAGAGGCCGTTACGCCATGACCGATACCGAAGTAAAGGCGCCAAAGATCGAATTTCCGCAAACTGATTATCCGATTAAGGTGATCAGCGATACGGGCGTCGGCAACAAAGACAAGATCATCGACATCGTCAAGAAACACGCGACCATCAATGATGAGCGCATCGACGAGCGTCAAAGCAGCAACGGCAAGTACACCACCATCCAGTTGCACATCGTCGCGACAGACCAGGATCAGCTGTACAACATCAACAGCGAGCTGCGGGCTTCCGGTTTCGTGCACATGGTGTTGTGATGCCGGGCACGCTGGGCTTTCGCGAACTTGGCCAGATGGCTTACGAGCCGGTCTGGCATGCCATGCAACGCTTCACCAACGAACGCGGCAGCAATGCCGCCGACGAAATCTGGCTGGTCGAGCACCCACCGGTGTTCACCCAGGGCCAGGCCGGCAAGGCCGAACACCTGCTGCTGCCGGGTGATATCCCGGTAGTACAGGTCGATCGCGGCGGGCAGGTGACTTATCATGGCCCGGGCCAGTTGGTCGCCTACCTGTTGCTGGATGTGCGCAAGCTGGGTTTCGGCGTACGTGATCTGGTCACGCGCATGGAACAGTGCCTGATCGAACTGCTGGCCAGCTACGGCGTCACCGCCGCCGCCAAGCCAGATGCTCCCGGCGTCTACGTCGACGGAGCGAAAATCGCTTCTCTGGGTTTGCGGATTCGCCACGGTTGCTCCTTTCATGGCCTGGCCTTGAACGTGGATATGAACCTGGAACCGTTTCGACGGATTAATCCCTGCGGCTATGCCGGGCTGGCGATGACCCAGCTGAGCGATCACGCAGGATCGATTGAATTTGCCGAGGTAAGTGCCCGGCTGCGCGCGCAGCTCGTCAAACACCTCGACTATGCTGAGCAGACGACCCTGACGGGCGGAATCGACTGATATGACTACTGATGCAGTGCAAACCATGATCCCGACGCTCGACGTGACCGAGCGCCCGGCCCCGCGTCCCAAGGTTGAAGCCGGCGTCAAGCTGCGCGGCGCCGAGAAGGTTGCACGCATCCCGGTAAAGATCATTCCGACCACCGAACTGCCGAAGAAGCCCGACTGGATTCGCGTACGTATCCCGGTTTCGCCGGAAGTCGACCGGATCAAGAGCCTGCTACGCAAACACAAATTGCACAGCGTCTGTGAAGAAGCGTCCTGCCCGAACCTGGGCGAGTGCTTCTCCGGCGGCACTGCGACCTTCATGATCATGGGTGACATCTGCACCCGTCGCTGCCCGTTCTGCGACGTGGGTCATGGTCGTCCGAAACCACTGGACGTCAACGAGCCGGAAAGCCTGGCCATCGCCATCGCCGACCTGAAACTCAAGTACGTGGTGATCACCTCGGTTGACCGCGACGACCTGCGTGATGGCGGTGCCCAGCACTTTGCCGACTGCATCCGCGAAATCCGCAAGCTGTCGCCGAACGTGCAGCTGGAAACCCTGGTCCCGGACTACCGTGGCCGCATGGACATCGCCCTGGAAATCACTGCCGCCGAGCCGCCGGATGTGTTCAACCACAACCTGGAAACCGTGCCGCGCCTGTACAAGGCTGCGCGTCCGGGTTCGGACTACCAGTGGTCGTTGACCCTGCTGCAGCGTTTCAAGCAGATGATGCCGCACATTCCGACCAAATCCGGCCTGATGCTGGGTCTGGGCGAGACCGACGAAGAAGTCATCGAAGTCATGAAGCGCATGCGCGAACACGACATCGACATGCTGACCCTCGGGCAGTACCTGCAACCGTCGCGCAGCCACTTGCCGGTGCAGCGTTTCGTGCACCCGGACACCTTCGCCTGGTTCGCCGAAGAAGGCTACAAGATGGGCTTCAAGAACGTCGCTTCCGGTCCGCTGGTACGTTCCTCGTATCACGCCGACGAGCAGGCGAAACTGGTCAAGGCCGAGCTGCTCGGTTCCTGATCCGGCGCTGAAGGCTTCACAAAATACCCGCTTCGGCGGGTATTTTTGTTTGGGTCTGCCGCGCACTCTTTTGTTTGTCTCTGGACCTGACTACTGTGTCTGCAAGACTTCACACAGGGAGACCCATGGATGACCGTTCGACCGACCCACAGCCTTTTTCCGCATAAAACCGTACCGGCGCTGCCGTCCGAAGGGCTGATCGGCCTGATCGCGCCCGCCGGCCCCGGTGCGCTGGACACGGAAAAGGCTGTGCAGTGGATGCGCGCCCGCGGATATGCGCTGAAAGTGTTCCCCGGTGTCTACGAGAAGGACGGCTATCTGGCCGGCAGCGATGATGTACGCCTCAACGACCTGCATGCCGCTTTCGCCGATCCCGAAGTCGACGCGATCATCTGCCTGCGCGGCGGCTACGGTACGCCGCGCCTGCTGGACCGGATCGATTACGATCTGCTGAGTCGTCACGCCAAGCCGTTTGTCGGCTACAGCGACATCACTGCGCTGCATCTGGCAATCAGTCGCTACGCCGGGTTCGTGACCTTCCACGGCCCGCTGCTCAACGCCGATTTGCTGGGCGACAAGGAGCCGCCGACTGTCACTTCATTCTTTGCGATGCTGCGCGGTCAGTTGAAGGCGGGGAGTGTGTTGAGCCATCCGGTGGCTTATCCCTTGACCACCGTCGAACCGGGCATCGCGCACGGGCGTTTGCTCGGCGGTAATCTGGCGATGATCGCCGCAACGCTGGGCACACCGTATGAGATTGATGTCGAGGGCGTGATTCTGCTGATCGAGGACGTCAACGAGCCGCTGTACCGCATCGACCGTTTGCTCACGCAGATGCGTCTGGCCGGCAAACTGGCCCGATTGCGCGGGGTGCTGGTCGGTGATGTGGCCGGGGTCGATATCGATGCGTTGAACCGCCTGCTCAAGCAAACGTTTGAGCCGTTGCGGATTCCGGTGCTGTCGGGGTGGCGCAGCGGGCATTGTGATCCGAACCTGACGCTGCCGATGGGGGCGCTGGTTCGTTTGGACGCAGGGAAGAAGGAATTGATGCTGGAGCAGGATGTGGTCACCCGATAATGCTCGGGTGACGCAAAAAGATCGCAGCCTTCGGCAGCTCCTACATTGGATTAGTGTTTACCCTGTAGGAGCTGCCGAAGGCTGCGATCTTTTGATTTTGCTTTATTGAGTACGCAGGCTCTCAAGCAACTTATGCGTCGGATACCCGTCCGCCGGCCAGCCAAACGCCTGCTGGGCACTGCGGATCGCCTTGCGCGTATTGGCGCCGATAATCCCGTCAGCCGTGCCTGCATCGTAATTACGCGCGCTCAGCAGGGTCTGCAATTCGATACGCTCGGTGCGGCTCAGTGGCAGGTCATCTTTCGGCCACGTGCCGTTGATCAGGCCAGCGCCATTGAAGCGCTCGGACAACAGGCTCACCGCCAGTGCATAAGATGACGAGTTGTTGTACTTGAGGATCGCCCGGAAGTTGTCGAGGATCAGAAACGCCGGGCCACGATAACCGGCGGGTAGCAGCAGGGCGGCGGACAACTGTTCCGAGCCGGCCGGCGCCTGACTGCCATTGGGCAGGCTCACGCCCAGTTGACGCCATTCGGCGACAGTTTTGCGAATCGCGCCATCGGCCAGGTTGTAGTTGAAGTTGTTCGGCAATTGCACTTCGAAGCCCCACGGCTGACCACGCTGCCAGCCTGAGCTTTGCAGGTAGTGCGCGGTGGAGGCCAGCGCATCGGCCGGGCTGCCCCAGATGTCGCGGCGACCGTCACCGTCGAAATCCACGGCGTGGGTGTTGTAGGTCGTCGGAATGAACTGGGTCTGGCCCATCGCACCGGCCCACGAGCCCAACATCTTGTCTGGCGTGATATCGCCCTGTTGCAGGATCTGCAGCGCCGCAATCAGTTGCGCATGGGCAAAGCCCGGACGACGACCTTCGTAGGCCAGGGTCGCCAGCGAGTTGATCACTGACTTGGTGCCCTGGAACTGGCCGAAATTGCTTTCCATGCCCCACACCGACACCAGTGCCTGACGATCGACGCCATATCGCTGTTCGATGCTTTGCAGGATGTCGGCGTACTGACTGATCAGCGCTTGGCCCTTGCGCACTCGCAGTGGCGAGAGGGCGCCGTCGAGGTATTCCCACACCGGACGTGAGAATTCCGGCTGGCTACGGTCGGCCTTGATCACGCTGGCATCGAAGCTGACATTGGCAAATGCGCGATCGAACAGCTCGGCGCGGATCCCGGCCGCCAAGGCATCCTTGCGGAAACCGGCCTGCCATTCGGCAAAGGTCTGGGTGGGCTGAAGATCAAGAGGGTCAGCGGACGGCACTACCGGCGGGATGATTGCCGGGGCTGTTGCGACAGGGGCGGCTTGAAGGGGTTGCGCATCGGCGGCGGTAGGTTTTTCCGCGCAGGCGACAAGCAGAATGAAGCTGGAGGCAGCGATCAGTTGGCGAACGGGCCAACGACGGGAAAGACGAAAGGGCATGCACGGTTCCAGGGGATACGATTCAGGCACAGACCTTAACATGAGCGGGGGGTACTGCGCTTCAGGCAGCCAGAAAGTAAGAAGCCTCCCAGCTGTCAGACTGGAAGGCTTCGCGGCGGTAGCTGCCTTTGCCCTTGGTCGGTCGTTCCTGGCGGCTGCGGAACAGGGGTTGGGCAACAATGGATTTGGCCTTGTTCGGGCCATGTTTTGATGGCTTTTTGCTCATGATGATTCTCTCGAGTGAGTGGTTTTGCGGGGGAAATAATCTGCCGATGTTGGACGTCTGTCCAGTCCCTGATAGGTAGGAGTGTTCTCACGCTTTCGCGAGCCTGCTCGCGAAGGGTCGTTTGCGGTATGACAGATTATTCGGCGGGCAGCGAAAGGCGTTGGCCCGCCATCAACAACGCCAATCGGCTCAGGCTCATCCATGGCGAACCAGCGGCCTGACCCTTGATTTGCGCATCAATGCGCTGGGCCTCCAGCAGCAACTGCGCCCAGCGTGGCGCCGAGTAGCGTTGCAGGGCTTTGCTCATCAGCGGTTTGCGTTTGTCCCAGACCGGCGGTTTCGCCTGACTGAAACACTTGTCCAGCGGCGTGCCCTGGCTGTACTGCAGCGAGATATTGGCCAGCAGGCGCAACTCTCGCGCCAGCGCCCAGAGAATCACCGGTGGCTCGACGCCTTCACCGCGCAGGCCCTCGAGCATGCGCAAGGCGTGGGCCGGTTCGCCGTTGAGTACGGCGTCGGTCAGGCCGAACACGTCGAAGCGCGCACTGTCGGCCACCGCGGCCTGCACGGTTTCGACGGTGATCTGCCCACCTTCGGCCATCAGCTTGAGCTTTTCGATTTCCTGCGCGGCGGCGAGCAGGTTGCCCTCCACGCGTGCGGCAATCAGTTCGACCGCATCCTGACTGGCCGATAACCCGGCCTGGGAGAGGCGCTGACGAATCCAGCTCGGCAGCTGATTGGCATCCACCGGCCAGATCTGAATGAACTGGGTCTGCTGACCTTCGACCAGCGCCTTGCCCCACTTGGTCTTCTGCGCACTGCCATCGAGCTTGGGCAAGCTGATCAGCAGCACGGTGTCTTCAGCGGGGCGTGAGCAGTATTCGATCAGTGCGGCAGCGCCCTTGTCACCGGGCTTGCCCGAAGGCAGGCGCAGTTCCAGCAGACGTTTTTCGGCGAACAGCGACATGCTGGCGCCGGCCTGCAACAAGGTCCCCCAATCGAAATTGGCGTCGGCGGCGAACACCTGGCGTTCGTCGAAACCTTGCTGGCGGGCAGCACTGCGGATGGCGTCGGCGGCTTCCTGACACAACAGTGGGTCATCGCCGCTGATGATATAGACGGGCGCGAGCGCGCCTTGCAGGTGTTTGCCGAGTTGAGCGGGAGCGAGCTTCATAAGAGAGGGCGAACGGGGCGCCTTAGCGCCCCGTACGTCTTACTGCTGCGGCAGTTCGAGCGGCGACTGACGCGGGGTTTCCGCTTCAGCCTTCTGTGCCGCCTTCAGTGCATCGGCTTCAGCCCGGGCACGGTCGTTGGCCGCTTGCTGCAATTGCTGCAGTTGGCCCGGCGTCAGTTGTTGCAGGCGCAGCATCATGCGCTGAACCAGTTCGCGACGGGTTTCGCGACGGGCGTCGTTGGCTTCCTGATCGGAGCCGACGAGGTTGTTGCCGTCGTGAATGAACACTTTCTGCACTTCGAGCTTGTCGCTCAGCAGGTTCAGGTTATGTTCGCCAACGATGTCGTAGTTCAGCACGGTGCTGACTTGGTATTCGCCCGTACGGCCGGCCCCGGCGTAGCTGAGGATACGCTGGCTCTCCTGCTCGTCAGCCAGGTACAGCTTGTACGGTGCACCGTTGTAAACCTTGACGCCGCTGGACTCCAGCACCTGACGCAGTTGGGTGACGGTCTCGCCATAAGCGTTGCGGGCGCTCAGGTCGAGCTCCTTGATCGTCAGTTCATTGGTGCCGGTACCACGCAGCTGGAAACCGCAGGCGCTCAGCAGAACGGCGAGGCCCATCACCAGCAGATTGCGTTTGATCATTGTGTTGCTCCCCTTGAAACCATGTGGGCCGACCCTGCGGCCCGAAAGGTTTTACAGGGCGCCAGGCGAACCTGGCGCCCAATCCAATTTAGCTGGCGACGATGTTGACCAGTTTCCCTGGTACAACAATCACTTTGCGAATGGTCAGACCGTCGACGAAACGCAGCACGTTTTCGTTGGCACGGGCAGCCGCTTCGACTTCTTCGCGGGTGGCGCTGGCCGGCATTTCGATCTGGCCACGCAGCTTGCCGTTCACTTGAATGACCAGTTGCAGGCTGTCCTGTACCAGTGCGTTTTCATCGACCGCAGGCCAGCCTGCATCGATCACCGGGTCAGCATGGCCCAGTTGCTTCCACAGCTCATGGCTGATGTGCGGCGTGATCGGAGCCAGCAGCAGCGTCACGGCTTCCAGGCCTTCGTGAATCAGCGCGCGGTCCTGTTCGGTGCCTTGCGCGGCTTTTTCCAGCACGTTCATCAGCGTCATCACCTGAGCGATGGCGGTGTTGAATTTGTGGTTTTGGCCGACGTCGTGACTGGCCTGCTTGATGGCCAGGTGGATGGCGCGGCGCACGGCTTTCTGTTCGTCGTTGAGAGCGGCGACATCCAGTTTCCCCGGCAGACCCTGGGTGACGTGGGTCTGCGCCAGACGCCAGACGCGCTTGAGGAAACGGTGCGAGCCTTCAACGCCGGAGTCCGACCATTCGGCGCTCATGTCGGGCGGCGAGGCGAACATCATGAACAGGCGGCAGGTGTCGGCGCCGAACTGGTCGATCATCGACTGGGGGTCGACGCCGTTGTTCTTCGACTTGGCCATTTTCTCGGTGCCACCGATTTCCACCGGCAAGCCGTCGGATTTCAGTTTGGCGCTGATGACCTTGGCTTTGCTGTCGCGCTCCAGTTCCACGTCCGCCGGGTTGAACCAGGTGTAGGCACCGTTGGCTTCGCGACGATAGTAAGTCTCGGCGATTACCATGCCCTGGGTCAGCAGGTTCTTGAACGGCTCGTTGGAGCTGACCAGACCTTCGTCACGCATCAGCTTGTGGAAGAAGCGTGCGTACAGCAGGTGGAGAATGGCGTGTTCGATACCGCCGATGTACTGATCCACCGGCAACCAGTGGTCGGCCGCGGATTTTTCCACCAGGCCACCTTCAAAGTGCGGCGAGGCGTAACGGGCGTAGTACCACGAGGACTCGACGAAGGTGTCCATGGTGTCGGTTTCACGCTTGGCAGGCTGGCCGCATTTCGGGCAGCTGCACTCGTAGAATTCCGGCATGCGCGCCAGTGGCGAACCGGCGCCGTCCGGCACCACGTCTTCTGGCAGAACCACCGGCAACTGGTCTTCCGGCACTGGCACGTCGCCACAGGTGGCGCAGTGGATGATCGGGATCGGGCAGCCCCAATAGCGCTGACGGCTGATGCCCCAGTCGCGCAGGCGGAACTGGGTGCGCGAGGCGCCGAGGTTTTTCTTGATCAGGGCGACTTCCATGGCGTCGAAGGCGCCGGTGAAGTCCAGGCCGTCGAACTCGCCGGAGTTGATCAGCGTGCCGTGCTCGCCGTAGGCGTCTTGCCACGGAGCCGGGTTGGTGTCGCCGGAGCTGGTGCGCACCACCGATTTCACCGGCAGGTTGTACTTGTGGGCGAATTCGAAATCGCGCTCGTCGTGCGCCGGGACCGCCATCACGGCGCCGTCGCCGTAATGCATCAACACGTAGTTGGCGACCCATACCGGGAGTTTTTCACCGGTCAGCGGGTGCTCGACGAACAGGCCGGTCGGCAGGCCTTTCTTCTCTTGAGTGGCGACGTCGGCTTCAGCGACGCTGCCGCCCTTGCATTCGGCGATGAACGCTTGCAGCTCAGGATTGTTCTGCGCGGCCTGGGTGGCCAGCGGGTGCTCGGCAGCCACGGCAACGTAGGTCGCGCCCATCAGGGTGTCCGGACGGGTGGTGAAGACCTTGAGGGTGCCTGCTTCGCCGATCGAGTCGACGTTGTACGGGAACTGCACTTCCATGCCGCGGGATTTGCCGATCCAGTTGCGCTGCATGGTCTTGACCTGTTCCGGCCAGCCCGTCAGTTCGTCGAGGCTCTCCAGCAGCTCATCCGCGTAAGCGGTGATCTTGAAGTAGTACATCGGGATTTCGCGCTTCTCGATCAGCGCGCCGGAGCGCCAGCCGCGACCGTCGATCACCTGTTCGTTGGCCAGCACGGTCTGGTCGACCGGGTCCCAGTTCACGGTGCCGTTCTTGCGGTAGATCACGCCTTTTTCGAACAGGCGGGTGAACAGCCATTGTTCCCAGCGGTAGTAGTCCGGCTTGCAGGTGGTCACTTCACGGGACCAGTCCACCGCCAGGCCCAGGCTGCGCAGCTGGGACTTCATGTAGGCGATGTTTTCGTAGGTCCACTTGGCGGGTGCCACGTTGTTCTTCATCGCGGCGTTTTCCGCCGGCATGCCGAAGGCGTCCCAACCCATCGGTTGCAGAACGTTCTTGCCTTGCATGCGCTGGTAGCGGGAGATCACGTCGCCGATGGTGTAGTTACGCACGTGCCCCATGTGTAGCTTGCCGCTGGGGTAAGGGAACATCGACAGGCAGTAGTAGGTTTCCTTGCCTGGCTGTTCACTGACTTCAAAGGACTTTTGCTCGTCCCAGAACGACTGGGCGGCGGCTTCGATTTCACGGGGCTGATATTGTTCGTGCATGGCTACTTTTGTACTGGATAGGGGTGGCCTAATCCTCTTCAACGCGCCCTCCGGGGATGCTCCGGACAGGCTGGAAGTGGAATGACAGGAAGCGCCGTAGCATACATGACCGCGCTTGGCCTAGGGAAACCCTGATTACAGCTGTCTGGCCCCCGAAAACCGTGGCGAGGGCCGTTGGTCGCGGCGTTCAGCCGGTTTGTGCAGCGAAGCTAAGCTCTTATTGGGGAGTGAGTCTTATCTTCAATGAGGTGAGGGATGGTGGAGCAACGGCAAAAAAACGTGACGAAACCCGAGTTGTACGAACGGTTGATGGATCGTCTGGGCATGGCGCTCGACGCTGCCAAAACCGCTGGCCGGCTGCGCGACGAGCGCCCCGTGGAACTGGAATTGCGTGGCTTGAGCCCCGCCGAGTTCAAACTGGTCAAGGCCTATCTGGATCGCAGTGAGCGTGAAGCGCATGGATACTTGTCGCAGGCAGTGAAACAGCTCGATGCAGCACATTCAGCCAAGGTCATCTGGCTCAAGGACAAGGCGCCCGGCAGAGACACCGTCAAGGTTCGTTCTGTACAGGCCAAGTAAACGCATGGCAGGTCAAATAACGGATCTTTTCCAACAGGATCCTACCTATCGGTTGTAACGCATCATTAACACTCTTAGGCTTCGGGCATCTCTGGAGATGCCCCGATGCCTTTTCGTTACTTCATCAAACAACTTCTGTTGCCGCCCGGCATTCTCTTGCTGCTGTTGCTGATCGCCTGGTGGCTGCGCCGTTCCCGGCCGCGACTGGCAGGCCTGTGTTTTGCCATTGGGCTGGGTGGTTTCTGGCTGATGAGCCTGCCGGTGGTCGTGCAGTGGGGCGCCAAGGCACTGGAACGTGAGCCGCCGCTGCCCCGTGATGCCTGGTCAATCCTGGCGCAGCGGGCCGATGCCATCGTGGTGCTGGGTTCCGGGCGCGAGCGCGGCGATCTGGCCTGGGGCGAGGACCAGCCAACCGGCGTGGGGCTGGAGCGTCAGCGCTATGCGGCGCGACTGGCCAAGGCCTCCGGGCTGCCGATTCTGACCAGCGGTGGCTTGCATTACGGCACGCCACCGACCGAGGCGAAGCTGATGGCCGATTCGCTGCGCGATGACTTCGGCGTGACCACGCGCTGGCAGGAAGGCGAGAGCCGTACCACCTGGGAAAACGCCAAATTCAGCGCCGATATGTTGTTGCCACAAGGCATCAAGCGCGTCGTGGTGGTCACGCAGGCCTGGCACATGCCGCGCGCCGTGTGGTGTTTTCAGCAGGCAGGATTTGAAGTGGTGCCGGCGCCCGTAGGGTTTCTCGGGACCGATAATGCGCGACCGTTTGGTGGCTGGCTGCCGGAATTCAAGTCGATCTGGCAGAGCGGGCAATTGCTGAATGAGGCGGTAGGGCAGGTGGGGTATTCGTTGTTTTACCGCTGAATCACTCAGTGGCAGTGAGGCCTTTTGTGGCGAGGGAGCTTGCTCCCGCTGGCCTGCGCAGCAGGCCTGATCCAGATAAACGCACTGTCTTAGACAGATCGCGGGCGCTGGATTTACGACTGCTTCGCAGCCGAGCGGGAGCAAGCTCCCTCGCCACAGGTCAGTGACCTGCTTTTAAAGGGTTTTCGACATCCGGCTCGCCATCAGCGCCCAGCCAAACAGCAGCACACAGACGACGATCAGCGGCCACGAGCGCCATTGCAGGTACGGCGTCAGGTTGTGCATCGGCACCACTTCGCCATACAAAATGCCCTGCTCGAACTGCGGGATCTGCTCGGTGATTTGCCCGAACGGGTTGATCAGTCCGGTCACGCCATTGTTCGTAGCACGGATCATCCAGCGGCCCGCTTCAAGTGCGCGCATCTGCGCCATTTGCAGGTGCTGCAACGGGCCGATCGAGGTGCCGAACCAGGTGTCGTTGCTGATCGTCAGCAGCAAGTCGCTGCGTGCCGACAGACCGGCAGCGAACTCCGGGTACACCACTTCGTAGCAGATGAATGGCGCAATCTGATAACCCTTGGCCTGCAGCAGCGGCTGATCCGCCGGACCGCGAGCGAAGTCGGACATCGGCAAATCAAAGAACGCGATCAACCCGCGCAGCAGATCCTGCAACGGCACGTATTCGCCGAACGGCACCAATTTCTGCTTGAGGTAGGTACCATCGCCTTCGCCGACCACGGTAATGCCGTTGAAGAAGCGTTTTTCGTGACGAACCGTCTCGCGGATCGGTACGCCGGTGATCAACGCCGATTTACGCTCGGCGGCGAAGTTACCCATCATGTTCAGGTAGCCCTCGGCGGACTCCTTGAGCACCGGCACCGCGGTTTCCGGCCAGATCAGCAGGTCCACCGGTTTGGAGCGAAAACTCAGGTCGCGATACAGCGCCAGTTGCGCGTTGAGCTGCGCCGGGTCCCACTTCATGCTTTGTTCGACGTTGCCCTGAATCGCGGCAACGCTCAGTGCCGGACCGGACGGACTGGTCCAGGCGTGGCCCTTGAGCGCAATACCCGCCACCCATGGCCCGACCAGCAACAGCAAACCGGCCGCGATAAAGCCTTTACGACCGGATTGCAGCAGGCGCGGTGCGTTGTAGATCAGCGCCGCAGTCAGCGCCAGAACGAACGACACCAACCACATGCCGCCCACCGGCGCGAGCCCGGCCAATGGGCCGTCGAGCTGGCTGTAGCCGGAGTAGAGCCACGGGAAACCGGTGAGGAACCAGCCACGAAACGCTTCCTGGCCGACCCACAACGCAGCAAACGCCAAGGCATCGGCCAGCGGCGCCTCATTGCGGCGCAACCAGCGCGCCCAGACCCAGGCGGGCAGGGCGAAGAAAAAGGCGATCGCTGCGGTGAACAGCAACATCAGGAACCCGGCCAGCAGCACCGATGCGCCACCGAAATGGTGGATGCTGTAGTAGATCCAGCTGGTGCCGGCACCGAACAGGCCGAAACCGAAGCACCAGCCACGGCCCAGCGCCTGACGCGGTTTCAGCTCACGCAGGCCGGCGTAGAACAGGCCGACCGCGAGCAAAGCCAGCGGCCAGATGTTGAACGGGGCCAGGGCGAAGGTAGTGATTGCACCGGCCGCCACGGCCAGCAGGTTACCGGGCCAGCCGGGGCGGGTTGTCCAGCGCAGGGGGTATGTCATCAGCTATTTCCTGTATCGCGCCGGGTCTGCTGTTACGCAGGGCAAGGCGCGAGGAGTGAAGTTTGGTTTTTCAAATGAACGACGAGCAACGCAGCCCTGCGTAACAGCAGGCCCGGCCCTCCGGGTTACGCCTGAAAGCGGGCCATGCTGCGTTGCAGTCCTTGGAAAGGGAATGCCATTCCCTGCGGACTGCGCCTTGCCTGGCCCGCTTTCAGGCGCAACGCGATACAGGAAATAGCTGATGACATACCCCAATCCTTAGATTTAACGAGCGATTGGCGTCAGTCGCAGCAAATGAATCCGACGGCTGTCGGCATTCAGGATGCGGAAACGATAGGCGCCGATTTCAGTGATTTCATTGCGTTTTGGCAAGTGCCCGAACGCGCTCATCACCAGACCGCCGACGGTGTCGAACTCGTCGTCGGAGAATTCGCTGTCGAAGAACTCGTTGAAGTTTTCGATCGGCGTCAGGGCCTTGATCAGGAAATCACCGCTGGGTAGCGGCTTGATGTAGCTGTCTTCTTCGACGTCGTGCTCGTCTTCGATGTCGCCGACGATCTGTTCCAGCACGTCTTCGATCGTGACCAGACCAGCCACGCCGCCGTATTCGTCAATGACGATAGCCATGTGGTTGTGATTGGCGCGGAATTCACGCAGTAACACGTTCAGACGCTTGGACTCCGGCACGAAGGTGGCCGGGCGCAGCAGGTCCTTGATGTTGAAACTGTCGCCGTTCTCCTTGAGGATCAGCGGCAGCAGGTCCTTGGCCAGTAACACGCCCATCACGTCGTCGTGGCTTTCGCCAATGACCGGGTAGCGAGAATGCGCCGAGTCGAGCACGGCCGGAAGGAATTCACGAGGGGTCTGGGTCGCCTTGATGCTGATCATCTGCGAGCGCGGGACCATGATGTCGCGTACTTGCAGGTCAGCCACCTGAATGGCGCCTTCGACGATGGCCAGCGCTTCGCTGTCCAGCAGTTTGTTCTGATGTGCATCACGCAGCAGCTCAAGCAGCTCCTGACGGTTCTTCGGCTCGTGGGCAAAAGCCTGGGTCAGTTTACCCAGCCATGACTTCTGCCCGTTGCTCGATCGATCTTCGCTCATAGCGATTACTCTGAATCCTTTGTTGTAACGATAGGGGATGTTTCGGTTTCGTCGTCCGCGTACGGATCGGGATAGCCCAGTTCGGCAAGCAACTCGCGTTCCAGTGCTTCCATTTCTTCGGCTTCGTCGTCATCTATATGGTCGTAACCAAGCAGATGCAAGCAGCCGTGAATGACTAGATGTGCCCAATGGGCCTTGAGTTCCTTGCCTTGTTCGGCAGCTTCGCGCTCGACCACGGCCACGCAGATCACCAGATCGCCGAGCAGCGGGATGTCGAGAAACTCGTCAGGGACTTCGGCCGGGAACGACAGGACGTTGGTCGCGTAATCCTTATGGCGCCAGGTGTGATTCAGCTCACGACCTTCTTCCTCGTCAACCAGACGAATGGTCATTTCCGAGTCGGCGCTGCGCTGGCGCAGGGCCAGTTCGCACCATTGGCGGAACTCGGTTTCACTCGGGGCGCTCGCTTCGGTGGCGATTTGCAGATCCAGCTCAAGCATCGCGCGAGGTTTCCCTGGCGGCTTCGGCACGGGTCTCGAAGCGCTCGTAGGCCTCGACGATCCGCTGCACCAACGGGTGGCGCACGACGTCTTTGGGCTGGAAGTGGGTGAAGCTGATGCCCGGAACATCCTTGAGTACTTCGATCACATGATGCAGGCCAGACTTAGTGCCGCGCGGCAGGTCGACCTGGGTGATGTCACCGGTGATCACGGCGGTGGAGCCGAAGCCGATCCGGGTCAGGAACATTTTCATCTGCTCGACGGTGGTGTTCTGGCTTTCGTCGAGAATGATGAAGCTGTTGTTCAGCGTACGACCGCGCATATACGCCAGTGGCGCGACTTCGATCACCTGACGCTCGATCAGCTTGGCCACGTATTCGAAGCCGAGCATCTCGTAGAGCGCGTCATAGAGCGGGCGCAGGTACGGGTCGATCTTCTGCGCCAGGTCACCGGGCAGGAAGCCGAGCTTCTCACCGGCTTCAACCGCCGGACGCACCAGCAGGATGCGGCGGATCTGCTCGCGCTCCAGGGCATCAACGGCGCAAGCCACCGCCAGATAAGTCTTGCCGGTACCGGCCGGACCAATGCCGAAGTTGATGTCGTTGCCGAGGATTTCCTTCACGTAGCGCAACTGATTCAAGCCACGGGGGCGAATCATGCCTTTCTTGGTGCGCAGGGCGACGGAGGCTTCAGCGGGAGCGTGATTGTCCAGTTCGACGACGGCCGATTCCTGGAGGAACAGGTGCACCAGGTCCGGCGACAGCTCGGTACCCTTGGTTTCGCGGTACAGGCGGCGCAGCAGGTTTTCCGCAGACGTGGTGTGCTTGGGTTCGCCGATCAGTTCGAACTGGTTTCCGCGGTTGCGGATCTCGATGGCCAGGCGCTGTTCGATCAAGCGCAGATGCTCGTCGAACTGCCCGCACAGATTGGCGAAGCGGCGAGCCTCAAAGGGCTCGAGGATAAAACGATGTGGTTCTATGGGTGCGTTCAAGGTCGTATTTAGCCGCCCTGGGGCAATTAAGATGAAATCAAGGATAACGCCAGTGGCGTGGGTGCGAAAGCTCTTAAAACGGTCTCACTGGATTACTGTGGCGAGGGAGCTTGCTCCCGCTGGAGTGCGAAGCGCTCCCAACTCCTCCAGCCTTGATCATTCAGGATGATCGAGGTGTCTGGTTTGCGGCTGCTTCGCAACCGAGCGGGAGCAAGCTCCCTCGCCACAGAGGCACTTTGACGCCTTACGTTTACTGCACCAGCGAGCCGCGCAGCGAATGCGGTTGCGCCGCGTCGATGTGCACGTCGGCGAACTGGCCGATCAGGGTCGGATTATCGCAGCGGAAGTTGACGATACGATTATTCTCGGTACGCCCTTGCAGCTCGCCCGGGTCTTTCTTCGAGTAGTCGGTGACCAGAATGCGCTGGATCGAACCGACCATTTGTCGGCTGATCTCGAACCCTTGCTGATTCAAGCGATGCTGCAAGGCGTTCAGGCGTTCTTTCTTCAGCTCTTCCGGGGTGTCATCGGCCAGATCGGCCGCCGGCGTGCCCGGACGCTGGCTGTAGACGAACGAATAGGAGAAGTCGAAGCCGACATCGGCAATCAGCTTCATGGTTTGTTCGAAGTCTTTTTCGGTCTCGCCCGGGAAGCCAACGATGAAATCCGAACTGATGCAGATGCCCGGCACGGCAGCGCGCAGTTTGCGCAGCTTGGACTTGTACTCCAGCGCGGTGTGGTTGCGCTTCATCGCCGCGAGGATCCGGTCGGAACCCGACTGCACCGGCAAGTGCAGGTGTTTGACCAGCTCCGGCACTTCGGCGTGGGCCTGGATCAGGCTGTCGGAGAACTCCAGCGGGTGCGAGGTGGTGTAGCGGATACGGTCGATACCGTCGACGGCGGCGACCACGCGGATCAGCTCGGCCAGATCGGCCAGACGCCCATCGTGGGTCAGGCCGCGATAGCCGTTGACGTTCTGCCCCAACAGGGTCACTTCACGCACGCCGTTTTCGGCGAGGTGGATGATCTCGGCGATCACGTCATCGAACGGCCGGCTGACTTCTTCACCACGGGTGTAAGGCACCACGCAGAACGTGCAGTATTTGCTGCAGCCTTCCATCACCGACACGTAAGCGCTCGGGCCGTCGATGCGCGGCTCGGGCAAATGGTCGAATTTCTCGATTTCCGGGAACGAGACGTCGACCTGCGGCAGCTTGCTGCTGCGTGCGGCGTCGATCATTTCCGGCAGACGGTGCAGGGTTTGCGGGCCGAAGACCACGTCGACATACGGGGCGCGATCACGGATCGCCGCGCCTTCCTGGCTGGCGACGCAACCGCCGACGGCGATCACCATGTCCGGGTTGGCCAGCTTCAGTTCGCGCCAGCGGCCGAGCTGCGAGTACACCCGATCCTGAGCACGTTCGCGGATCGAGCAGGTGTTGAGCAGAATCACGTCGGCGTCTTCGGCACGGGCGGTGACTTCCAGGGCCTGATGTTCGCCCAGCAGATCGACCATGCGCGAGCTGTCGTACTCGTTCATCTGGCAACCGTGGGTTTCGATGTAAAGCTTCTTGGCCATGGATTTTGGTCGTCACGTGATTCAAAGAACCGCGCATTATAGGGAACAAGCCCTCAGGTTCCTACCGCTGCGCGTCCGGTGGCTATGCTATAGTTTGCGCCCTCATTTTTATCCCCGATGTTATCCCCCCGCCATGACCAAACGCGAAGCTCCAATCTATAAGGTGATTTTCCTCAACCAGGGCCAGGTGTTCGAAATGTACGCCAAGCAGATCTATCAAAGTGATCTGTGGGGTTTTCTGGAAGTGGAAGAGTTCGTCTTTGGCGAGCGCACGCAAGTGGTGGTCGATCCGAGCGAAGAGAAGCTCAAGGCGCAGTTCGAAGGCGTGGTGCGCAGCTTTGTGCCGATGCATTCGATCGTGCGCATCGACGAGGTGGAACGTCTGGGCACCCCGAAAATCAGCGAAGCCCGCGGTGCGGTCGGCAATGTGATGCCGTTTCCGATGCCGATGCCTGAGAAGTAAGCCCGGATCTGGATTTGAAATGATTTGTGGCGAGGGGATTTATCCCCGATCGACTGCGAAGCAGTCGCAAGTCCATTCAGCAAGGTATGTCAGAAGGAACTTGATTGCAGGGTTTTGGGGCTGCTACGCAACCCATCGGGGATAAATCCCCTCGCCACAAAAGCTCTTATGGCAATGGCGAAAACGGCGTACGCCCATCGGCGTTCTGCAGTTCCATCAGGTATTTACGGAAAATTTGCCCCAGCACCTGGGTCGCGGTTTCGAGGTCTTCGCGGGACATTTTTTCGGAGACTTCGTCGGCGGTGTCCAGCGCATCTTCGGCGCCGTTGACCGCGGCCATCTTCAGCACGATGTACGCCTGAATGTTGTTGGCCTGCACGCCTTCGCCGTGGAAGAACATGGTGCCGAGCTTGAACTGCGCCTGAGCGTGGCCTTGCAACGAGGCCTTTTCGAAATAGCTCAGGGCTTGATTGAGATCGCGTGGCGCATTCTTGCCGTCGTAGTAGAACTCACCCAACTCGTATTGCGCTTGTGCATCCCCTTCGTCCGCCGCTTTCTGGCAGGCGGCCAGTGCCTGCGTGACGTCTTGCGGCTGGGTATTGAGGGTGCAACGACCCATCGCCGGGATCAACAACGAGTTGCCGCCTGCTTGTGCATGCGCGAGCAGGGGCTGAAGGAGCAACAGGCAGCCCAAGGTAAGGGTGCGGCCGGTGCGGTTCATGGGAATCGACTTACCTCTGAAGGGCACGCGGACCCATCGAGGGATCCAATAAGCGCGCATTATGAAATAAGCAGGGCCAACCTTACAAAGTCTTTACTCGTTTTTCTGCTGCGCGGGGAATATATCGCCCACTTTCTGATGGATTTTTAGCAGAGGCGTGGGAAAAACGGCTTGGGTGTAGGTAAAAGCTGACGCTGGCGATGGCCAACGTCAGCGGCACGGCGATTACTTCAGTGCGGCGAAGGCGCGCTCGGCAGCGTCCAGAGTGATTTTCAGCTCGGCTTCGCCGTGGGCGATCGAGGTGAAACCGGCTTCGAATGCGCTCGGTGCGAGGTACACGCCACCTTCGAGCATCAGGTGGAAGAAGCGACCGAACAGCGCAGCGTCGCTGGTCATCACGTCTTCAAAGGTGACGATGTCGTCGGCACCGCTGAAGTACAGGCCGAACATGCCACCCGCTTGCGTGGTGACGAACGGAATGCCCGCCGCATCGGCGCGTTGTTGCAGGCCATCGAGCAGGCGCGTGGTGTAATCGGTCAGCTCGGCGTGGAAGCCGGGACGGCTGATCAGGCGCAGGGTGGTCAAACCGGCAGCCATTGCCAGCGGGTTGCCCGACAGGGTGCCGGCTTGATACACCGGGCCCAGCGGCGCAATGCGCTGCATGATTTCGCGCTTGCCGCCGAAGCAGCCGACCGGCATGCCGCCGCCGATGATCTTGCCGAACGTGGTCAGATCCGGGGTTACGCCGTAGTACGCCTGGGCACCACCGAGGGCCACACGGAAACCGGTCATCACTTCGTCGAAAATCAGCACCACGCCATGCTTGTCGCACAGCGAACGCAGGCCTTCGAGAAAACCCGGTGCCGGCGGTACGCAGTTCATGTTGCCCGCCACTGGCTCGACGATGATGCAGGCGACATCCTGACCGACTTCGGCGAGCATCTTCTCAACCGCGTCGATGTCGTTGAACGGCAGGGTCAAGGTGTGTTTGGCAAATGCTGCCGGTACACCGGCGGAGCTCGGCACGCCTTGAGTCAGTGCGCCGGAACCGGCCTTGACCAGCAGGCTGTCGGAGTGACCGTGGTAGCAACCTTCGAACTTGATGATGCTGTCACGACCGGTGTAACCACGGGCCAGACGGATTGCGCTCATGGTCGCTTCGGTGCCGGAGCTGACCATGCGCACCATGTCCATCGACGGCACCAGCGAGCAGACCAGATCGGCCATCTCGGTTTCCATCGCGGTCGGCGCGCCGTAGGACAGGCCGTGTTGCAGTTGATTGCGCACCGCGTCGAGCACATCCGGGTGACTGTGGCCGAGGATCATCGGCCCCCACGAACCGACGTAATCCACATAACGCTTGTCGTCTTCGTCAGTGACGTAGGCGCCTTCGGCATGCTTGAAGAACAGCGGTGTGCCGCCCACGCTCTTGAACGCGCGAACCGGCGAGTTCACGCCACCGGGAATGTGTTTCTGGGCACTGGCAAACAGGGTTTCGGAACGAGACATGTTCGGGCTCTCAAATCAGATTTTCAGAAGTTCGTTGAAGGCGCGGGCGCGGCGGGTCACTTCGGCGGTGCTCTGGGCACCGAACAGGCCGTGGACCACCGCCAGCAGGTCGACACCGTGGGCCACCAGCGGCGCGGCGTTGTCGAGGGTGATGCCGCCAATCGCGCAGACCGGCAGATGCAGCTTGCGTTTGGCCTCGTCGAGCAGATCGAGGCTGCAGCTTGGCGCGCCGGGTTTGGTGCTGGAATTGAAGAAGCGACCGAAGGCGACATAACTCGCGCCTTCTTTGGCGGCTTGCTCGGCCAGTTCGAGTTGCGCGTGGCAGGTCGAACCGATGATGGCTTTGGAGCCGAGCAGGGCGCGGGTCGGCGACAGCGGGCCGTCGGTCTGCCCCAGGTGCACGCCGACGTTCAGGCGCGCGGCCAGTTCGGCGTCATCGTTGATGATCAACTGCGTCTTGTAACGCTCGCACAGATCACGCAAAGCTTCGGCCTCGCGCAGGCGGCGGGCCTCGTCGCTGCTTTTGTCGCGGTATTGCAGCAGGGTGACGCCGCCTTCCAGCGCCGCCTCCACGTACGACAGAAACTTGCCCGCCAGCAACTGGCTGTCGGTGATGGCGTACAGGCCACGTAGTTTCATCAGGCAGACCTCACGGCGTTACGAGCAAAAATCCAGCGGCAGACGACGCGGCACAAACTGGCCTTTGCCCAGTTGTTCGGCATCGCGCAGGGTGCGCCAAGTGTAATCCAGCGCGGTACGCACGGCGCTGGCGAGGTATTCGCCCTGGGCCAGACGACCGGCGATAGCGCTGGCCAGAGTACAACCGGAGCCGTGATAGCTGCCTGGCAGACGCTGGCAATAGAAGGTTTCACGCAGGCCGTCACGGCCGTACAGGCGATTGTGGATTTCAGTTTCGTCGCCGTGGCCGCCGGTGATCAGCAGGTTTTTGACGAACGGCAGGAGTTTTTCCGCGCATTCGTCCGCGGTGCCTTCGGGCAGTTCGGCAAGAATCCGCGCTTCGGGCAGGTTGGGGGTGGCAATGATCGACAGTGGCAGCAGACGCTCGCGCATCGCGTAACCGACTTCATCCTTGCCCAGTCGTCCGCCGCCGCCGGCACGCAGCACCGGGTCGCAGACCACCGGCAGGTGCGGGTGCGCAGAAAGCAGTTCGACCACAGTGTCGACCATTTCCAGCGAACCGAGCATGCCCAGTTTGACCGCTGCGACTTCGGAGTCGTTGAGCACGGCATTGGCCTGGGCCAGTACCCACTCACGGTCGAGGACGCGGAAGTCAGTGACGTTGACGGTGTCTTGCACGGTCAGGGCGGTGACGGCCGGAGCCGCATGGCAACCCTGCGCAAGCAAGGCTTCGATATCTGCCTGCAAGCCGGCGCCACCACTGGGGTCGTGGCCGGAGAGACAGAGGACAACGGGGCGGGAGCTGTAGATATTCATGGTGCGCGAGCTTACCACCAAACCTGATTTTGGGGTTCAGTCCTGACGGTGTTTGCGAGCAGATTGTCGGACAACACTGCAGCTACCATTGTGGCGAGGGAGCTTGCTCCCGCTGGGTTGCGAAGCAGCCCCTGCATTTATTCAGCTACAGCGTATTTACAGGTTTACGACTGCTGCGCAGCCGAGCGGGAGCAAGCTCCCTCGCCACAAAAGCGGATCGCAATGATTGAGTTGACCAACTCAACAGCTCTAGTCCGCAGCTTTGCTCTGAAACGCCCGTTCTAGAGCCTTTGCAGGAAAAATTTCGATGGTGCTCAATGGCCATCAACGGCTATGCTAGTCTGGATCCAAACCAATAACAGGTAATACCGGTTTTACGTCTACTCAAAGGGAATGGGGGGCTTCCTGACACAACCGGACGAGCCACGCTGGGGCTTCAATGCGCTATTTGCTGATGTTGCTGTTCTGCTTGCCCCTCCTCGCAAGCGCCGTCGAGTTCGACGAAAATACCCAGAGCCTCCCGCTGGGCCGCTCCTTGCAGGTGTTCGAAGACCCGAGCGGTCAGGCGAACATCGCCGACGTTCGCGCTCAAGCGGCGGCGGGCAATTTCAAACCCCACGACAAAGCCACGCTCAATGCCGGTTACTCGCGCTCGGCGTTCTGGCTGAAGATCGATCTGCATTACCGTCCGAACAATCCGGCCGCGCAGCGCACCTGGCTGCTGGAGCTGGCGTATCCGCCGCTGGATCACCTCGACCTTTATATGGCCGATGCCAATGGCGACTATCGGCTGATCCGGCAAACCGGCGACGCTTTGCCGTTCGCCAGTCGCGAAATCCGGCAGAACAATTACCTGTTCGACCTGACCTTCGCCCCTGACCAGCAAAAAACCGTGTACCTGCGTCTGGCCAGTGAAGGTTCGATCCAGGCACCAGTGACGTTATGGTCGAGCACGGCTTACCTCGAAGACCAGCCGGTGCGCCTGTATGTGCTGGGGATTATTTATGGTGTGCTGCTGGGGATGCTGGTCTACAACCTGTTCATCTACCTGAGCGTGCGCGACACCAGCTACCTTTATTACATCTTCTACATCGCCTCGTTCGGCCTTTATCAACTGTCGGTGAATGGCGCGGCGGTCGAGTATTTCTGGCCGGACAATCCGTGGTGGGCCAACGCCGCCACGCCGTTCTTCATCGGTTGCGCCGGGCTGTTCGGCAGCCAGTTCGCCCGCAGTTTCCTGCAGACCAGAACCCACAGCCGCTGGCTAGACTATCTGCTGATCGCTTTGATTGCGTTCGGTGCGCTGGTGGTCGGGCTGTCGCTGATGACCAGCTATGCGCTGTCGTTGCGCCTGGCGACCCTGTTGGCGCTGGTGTTCACCGTGGTGATCTTCGCTGCGGGTATCCTCGCCTGGTGGCGCGACTTGCGGGTGGCGCGTTATTTCATCATTGCCTGGTCGGCGTTCCTGCTCGGCGGCATCGTCAACACGCTGATGGTGCTGGGCCTGCTGCCGAACGTGTTCCTGACCATGTACGCCAGTCAGATCGGCTCGGCGATCGAAGTTGCGCTGCTGTCGTTGGCGCTGGCCGACCGCATCAACGCGATGCGCGAGCAACAGGCGCAGACCCTGTTCGATGCCGGGCAGAAACTCGAAGTGCTCAACCAGCAACTGGCGCACAGCAACAAGCTCAAGGATGAATTCCTCGCGACCCTGACCCACGAATTGCGCACGCCGATGAACGGCGTGATCGGTTCGCTGGAACTGATGCAGACCGTCGAACTGGAGCCTGAACTGGAGCAATACCAGCAAACCGCCGCCGGTTCTGCGCGGGACATGATGCGCATGGTCAATGGCATCCTCACCCTCACCGAATTGCAGGCCGGCAAGCTGAAAGCAACGCCGGGCAGCTTCAGCCTGCGCGCGGTGGTCGAGGCCTTGCGCGTGCAGTTCGACGGCAACGCGGCGAGCAAGTCGCTGGACTTCAAGGTCGAGGTGCTGGCGACCCTGCCGGATCGCTTGCACGGCGACAGTGCAAAACTGGCGCAGTGCCTGGAGTGCCTGCTGGACAACGCGATCAAGTTCACCCGGGTCGGTGGCCTGGCTCTGCGCGTCACCGGCAAGCCGGCGGCGGAAAACCACTTGGCGCTGTCGTTTGCGGTGATCGACACCGGCATCGGTTTCACCGATCTGGGCGAGGCGACGCTGTATCAGCGCTTCTTCCAGCTCGACGGTTCGATGACCCGCGAATACGGCGGCCTGGGCGTGGGGCTGGCGATCTGTCGGCAACTGGTGGAGTTGCTCGGCGGCAAGCTCACCCATCGTTCCGAACCCGGGCGTGGCAGCCGTTTTCAGCTGGACGTCGAGTTCGAACTGCCAGCGGTTGAAGCGGCGCCGAACCCGGCCCCGCTGCAGGAGCGGATCCGTGCGCCGCAGGACTGCACGGTATTGCTCGTCGACGACAACAGCGTCAACCAACTGGTGATGCGCGGCATGCTGCTCAAGCTCGGTTTCCGTGTGCGCACGGCGGACCACGGCGCGGCGGCACTCGATTGTCTGCAACGGGAAAACTTTGATGCGGTGCTGATCGATTGCCAGTTGCCCTCCCACGAAGGGGCGTCGCTGTGCTGCCAGATTCATGCGTTGCCCGGCTGCGCCAGTCTGCCGGTGTTCATGCTGGCGCAGGGCACGGATCGCGAGCATTGCGCGCCGGGTACGCGCATCGATTACCTGAACAAACCGGTGAAATTCGAAGACCTGCAGACGGCGCTGGAGCGTCGGGTGCTCAGCGCGTAACAGGGTGAAAGCGCCGACAGTTCGGCGCATATGACACTTTGATCAGTCACGGGCCGGTGCTTAACTGAATCCCTTGGCTGACCAAAGGAGCCCCGTCATGAACCTGCATCAGTTCGCCGAAACCCACGAAGTCACCAACCAGCCGCCATCGCTGGACGGTGCCAACCTGTACCGCATCGACCTGCCATTGCAGGAGTGGTCGCGCCGCTTTGGCGCCGGTTGGGCCGAGTCGCGGATCGATGCCTACGGTGCGCTGGCCGGCGGACCGCTGATGGCAGCCGGGTTCCTCGCCAATCAGAACAAACCGGTGTTCGTCAGCCATGACCGTTACGGCCATCGCATTGATCTGGTGGAGTTTCATCCGGCCTATCATGAGCTGATGCGCACTGCGATCGAACATGGCCTGACCTCGTCACCCTGGACTCATCCGCAGGACGGCGCGCATGTTGCCCGCGCCTCGATGAGCTATCTGCACAGCCAGGCCGAGGCGGGTAGCGGTTGCCCGTTGACCATGACGTTCGCCAGCGTCCCGGCCCTGCGTTTGCAGCCGGATCTGGCCGAACAGTGGCTGCCGAAAATCCTTGCCACCGAGTACGACCCGCGCAATGTCGGTATGGCGCACAAGGCCGGCGTGACCATCGGTATGGCGATGACCGAGAAACAGGGCGGCACCGACGTGCGGGCCAATACCACCAAGGCTTACCCGGTGGGTGCCAGTGGCCCGGGCCAGGCCTATGAACTGGTCGGGCACAAGTGGTTCTGCTCGGCGCCGATGTGCGATGCGTTCCTGACGCTGGCGCAGACCGACAAGGGCCTGACCTGCTTCCTGCTGCCGCGCCATCGCCCCGACGACACGCGCAATCAGTTCTACATCCAGCGCCTGAAAAACAAACTCGGCAACCAGTCCAACGCCTCCAGTGAAGTGGAGTTTCGCGGCGCGCTGGCATGGATGGTCGGCGAGGAGGGGCGCGGCGTACCAACCATCATCGAGATGGTGGCGATGACCCGTTTCGATTGCATGGTCGGCTCCAGCTCGCTGATGCGTCAGGCGCTGACTCAGGCCAGCCATCACTGCGCGCACCGTTCGGTCGGCGGCAAACTGCTCAGCGAGCAGCCGTTGATGCAGAACGTGCTGGCCGATCTGGCGCTGGAAAGCGAGGCCGCACTGGCGCTGAGCCTGCGCATGGGCAAGGCGCTGGATCATCTGGATGACCGCCACGAAGCACAATTCGCCCGGCTGGTGACGGCGGTGGGCAAGTACTGGATCTGCAAACGCGCCCCCGGAATGATCAACGAAGCCGCCGAGTGCATGGGCGGCGCCGGGTATGTCGAGGAGAGCATCCTGCCACGGCTGTATCGCGAAGCACCGGTCAACTCGACGTGGGAAGGCTCGGGCAATGTGCAGTGCCTCGACGTGCTGCGTGCACTGTCGAAAGAGCCAGGTGTGCTCGATGTGCTGTTCAGCGAGTTGGGCAACGGCCATGGCGACAAGCGCCTGGCCGCGCATATTCAGCAGTTGCAGGCGCAGTTCAAGGACACCAGCGATATTCAATACCGCGCGCGGCAACTGACTGAAGATATAGCGCTGGGGTTGCAAGCCAAGTTGTTGCTGGAGGCGGGGAATGCGGCGGTCAGTGATGCGTTTATTGCCAGCCGTCTGAACGGTGGCGGCCGGGTTTATGGCGCATTGCCGCGGGGCCTGGACGTCGAAGCCATCGTCACCCGCTCAACCCCGCAGGGTTTCTGACCCCGGTCCTTCGAACACTGCAAAACCCTGTGGGAGCTGGCTTGCCAGCGATGGCGACCTGTCAGTCAACATTGATATCGAATGTGCCGGCCTCATCGCTGGCAAGCCAGCTCCCACTGGGATTCGCTTTGTTTGAAAGATTTGGGTACAGCCACAACGCCACTGTTCCCGTGAGACCACGATGCAGGCAAGATGAAGCTCTGCAAGTCAGAACACAGGAAGCTGATCGTGACCGAAGCGTTTATTGTCGTTCAAACCGCCGAGCAAGCCGTGGATCGTCTGGCCGAGCTGCATGAGCGGGCCACCACTGCGCTGAACTCGGCGCTCAAGCGTTACCTCAAGGATCGCGTCGAGCCCGACGCCGAACAGCGCGCTCTGTTTCGTTATCCCGAACTGCGTCTGACCTACCTGTGTCAGGGCGAAGTCCCGCAGACCACCCGCGCCTATGCCAAGGTGCAACTGCCGGGCACTTACAGCGTCACCGTCACCCACCCCAAGGCGTTCCGCAAATACCTGCTGGAACAACTGGTGCCGTTGATGCACGACTTCACCGTGACCGTGGAAGTCGGCGTCAGCCAGCAGAACATTCCGTACCCGTACGTGGTCGAGCAGGGCGATGAGCTGGCCGGCTCCGGCGTCACCGCTGCGGTGCTGGCGCGAGTGTTCCCGAGTACCGACCTGTCCGCCGCCACCGATGGCATCGCCGACGGTCTCTACGACTGGGAAAACACCGATCCGCTGCCACTGGCGCTGTTCGACGCCGCGCGGGTCGACTTCTCGCTGCGTCGTCTGGTGCACTACACCGGCAGCGACTGGCGCCATGTGCAGCCGTGGATACTGCTGACCAACTACCATCGCTACGTCGACCAGTTCATCGTCCATGGCCTGGAACAACTGCGCAAAGACCCGCGTTTCGTGCGTATGGTCCTGCCGGGCAATGTGATCATCGAGAAGGGCATGGATCACGGCGAAGCCTCGGCGATTGCCGCTGGCGTGGTCTGGCACCGCTACCAGATGCCGGCCTATCACCTGATCGCCAACGACGGCCATGGCGTGACCCTGGTCAACATCGGTGTCGGCCCGTCCAACGCCAAGAACATCACCGACCACCTGGCGGTGCTGCGTCCGCATTGCTGGCTGATGATTGGCCACTGCGGCGGCCTGCGCCAGTCGCAGACCATCGGCGACTACGTGCTGGCGCACGCCTACATGCGTCGCGACGGGATTCTCGACCGTGTGGTGCCGCCGAACATTCCGATCCCGGCGCTGGCCGAAGTGCAACTGGCGCTGCAACAAGCCGCGGCCAATATCACCGGCGAGAAGGGCGAGGAGCTGAAAAAGCGTCTGCGCACCGGCACCGTGCTGACCTACGATGACCGTAACTGGGAATTGCGCTGGGCGCAGGAACGTCCTTTGATCAACCTGTCCCGCGCCGTGGCGGTGGACATGGAAAGCGGCACCATCGCCGCCCAGGGTTATCGCCTGCGAGTGCCTTACGGCACGTTGCTGTGCGTCTCGGATAAACCGCTGCACAGTGAAATCAAGCTGCCGGGTTCGGCCAACGCGTTCTACGAGCGTGCGGTCAGTCAGCACTTGAAGATCGGCATCGAGGCGGTGGATCTGCTGCGCACCGAACTCAACTCGCTGCACTCGCGCAAACTGCGCAGCTTCGACGAGCCGCCGTTCCGTTAACGGTTAGTCGTGGTCATTTGGCGGTCGGGGCACTAGCATTAGCAGCCCTGACCGTCAGATGTTCTTTTCGCCATGTCCCGTCCCCCGCGTCCTCCTTCCCGCCGCCCTGGCGCGAAGCCTTCCCCCTCAGCGCCACGTCGTGTCGCCAAGGCGCCGCCGGCCGAGCCGAAGCTGATCCTGTTCAACAAACCGTTCGATGTGCTGACGCAGTTCAGTGACGAAGGCGGGCGGGCGACGCTCAAGGATTTCATCGATGTGCCGGGCATTTATCCGGCGGGGCGCCTGGATCGCGACAGTGAAGGTTTGTTGTTGCTGACCAATGACGGTCAGTTGCAGGCGCGGATCGCCGACCCGAAACACAAGTTGCCGAAGACGTACTGGGTGCAGGTCGAAGGCGAGCCGACGGCTGAACAACTGCAGCGTCTGCGCGACGGGGTCGAGCTGAACGACGGCATGACCCTGCCCGCCGAGGCGCGGCAACTGGATGAGCCTGAACTGTGGCCACGCAATCCGCCGGTACGCTTTCGCAAAAGCGTGCCGACCCGTTGGCTGGAGTTGGTGATTCGTGAAGGACGCAACCGTCAGGTGCGACGGATGACTGCCGCGGTGGGGCTGCCGACGTTGCGGCTGGTGCGGGTGCGGATTGGCGACTGGACGCTTGAAGGGCTCGATCAGGGCCAGTGGAAGGAAGTGCCGGCGCGGTTATAGAGCGCCGGATTCGATCAGGCCGATCACCACACTCTTGATGATGAACGCGGCCACGCCCAGACCCAGCACGAAGAACAGAATGAACGAGCCGAAGCGCCCGGCCTTGGACTTCTTCGCCAGATCCCAGACGATGAAACCCATGAAAATGATCAGGATGCTGACCAGGCCAGTCATCATCCACTCTTCGAATACTGCAGGATCCATCGGGCATCTCCGGCGCGCACAGGGCTGAAAGGGCTGGGCGATTATACGCCTGGGGTGGCTGGGGACGCATTGATCTGCGTCGGTGCACCGCACCTCTACCACACGCCCCCCCTGTAGGAGCTGCCGAAGGCTGCGATCTTTTGATCTTGATCTTGAAAAGCAAAATCAAAAGATCGTCCGATCGCGGCCCGAGCCTTCGGCAGCTCCTACAGGGGAGTGCAGGTTAGCTGCGCAGATGAGTCAGCGGCAACTCGGTGCTGTTGAGCACCTGATTCAGCACAAAGCTCGAACGCACGCTGGTCACCCCTTCAATCCGGGTCAGGTGTCCCAGCAGCAGCTTCTGATAGTGATCCATGTCCGGCACCACCACTTTCAACTGATAGTCGGCATCCACGCCCGTCACCAGGCTGCATTCCAGCACTTGCGGCAAGGTGCGGATCGCTGCTTCGAAGTTCTCGAAACGTTCCGGGGTGTGCCGGTCCATGCCGATCAGCACGTAGGCGGTCAGGCTCAGGCCGAGCATCTTGCGATCGAGCAGGGCGACCTGGCGCGAGATGTAGCCGTCATCCTCCAGTTGTTTGACCCGGCGCGAGCAGGGCGAGGGCGACAGACCGATGCGCTCGGCCAGTTCCTGGTTGGAGATGCGGGCGTCGCGCTGCAATTCCGCCAAAATACTCAGGTCGTAACGGTCGAGTTTGCTCATGAATCAGTCCTTGGTTGTAACTATTGCGGCGGATTATCTATCCAGGGTTAAAAATTGCGCAAGCGGTGTTTATTTGAGCAATCTTCGCAATCATCTGTCGCGCATTGCGGCCTATTCTTATCCCCAGAATCACTGCTCGGTAACACAGTCCACTGCGGCCCGCCCAATCAGGCCCGCCGCGGCCGCCACCCCCACCGGGGATGTGCCGGCCCCCGAGCTGCACACTGTCCAGAAGACGGCGTGAGGTGAGCCGACGTCAAAAGCGTCGAGCCAGGACGAAGTTCTCTAAAGGGAGGCCGACGGGTCTCCCTTTTTCTTGTCTGCGATTTTTGTGCCTCGATGTACGGCTTCCCTCAATAAATAAGTTTCGTGACTGATAACCTGTCGCAGAACCCGGTGTGCGTATTCCCGGTCTTAGCTACAAGCCCTCTTAATACCCGCAGTGAGGAAAAGCATGAAGTCGCGCATCTGGCGTCTGGCCGGTGTTGGTTTGCTGTGTGTGAGCGTCGGAGCCCAAGCGTTGGCCGACGAGCCACAGAATCGTGGCCCCGAGAATAACGGGCACGGCGGTGAGCATCAGGGCAATCAGGGGCATGGCGGTGAGCGTCAGCCCCATGGGCAAAACAATCCGCCGCCGCAAAATCCGCCGCGGCCGCAGAACAGCGACATCATTCGCGGCGACAACAGCCGCCAATTCGAGCACAACGGTCAGCCGCACAATAACGGCCAATGGCAGAACCAGAACCGCGCGCCCAATCAGCCTGCACCGGTTCATCAGGCGCCACCGCCACCGGCGAACAACCTGCCGATCCAGCCACGTCCCGACACCGTGCGCCAGATTCAGGAACCGCGTCAGGGCTACTACCGCGACGAGCGTCCGCAGAATGGTTACCACAACCAGCAGTGGCAAACCGGCAACCGGCCCGATGACAATCGCTGGCCGGGTCGCCCGGACGGGCATGGCAACGGTTGGGGCCCTGGCCCGCAATATCGCCCGGGGCATGTGATCGACCGCTTCCCGGATCGTGAATATCGCGTGCCGTATCGCGGTCAGGATTACTTCTATTCCGGCGGCTACTGGTATCGCCCGCAAGGCCCGCGCTACATCGTCGTGCAGCCGCCACGCGGGATTCGTATTCAGTACCTGCCGGACTACGCCCGTGAAGTGTGGATCGGCGGTGCGCTGCTGTTCCTCGCTGCCGGTTCCTACTATGCGTATCAGGAAACCACCCAGGATTACGTCGTGGTCGAGCCACCGGTGCAGCAGCCGCCGCAGCCGCAATCCCAGGGGTATGACGTCGAGGCGTATCCCGCCAACGGTCAGTCGCCGGAACAGGTGCAGCAGGACGGTTACCAGTGCTACCAGTACGCGGTGCAGCAAAGCGGTTTCGATCCGCGTACCGCGACGTACCAACCGGCGCCCGAAGTGGTGCAGGCTTACCGTCAGGCGCAGGGCAACTGCCTGAGCAGTCGCGGTTATCAGGTGTCTTACTGAAGCCGGGTTTGCGCCCGTTCGGTCTTGACCACTTCCTGCGGGTCGGCGTGCACCAGCACTTCGGCTCGCGGGTAGGCGGCGTGAATCGCGTCCGCCGCCTGATCGCTGATGCCGTGAGCCACTGACAAGGTCAGCTCTCCCGGCAATTCCAGATGCAACTGCACGAACCAGTGGTTGCCTGAAATCCGCGTGCGCAAATCATGCGCGCCCAGTACGCCGGGTACGCCGCAGGCCAGTTCGAGCATGTGCTGACTGACGTCCGTCGGCAGCTCTTCATCCATCAGCACCGAAAAACTTTCCCGGGCGATCTGGATCGCGCTCCACAAGATGTACCCGGCAATCCCCAGACCGAACCATGCGTCCAACTGATGAAAGCCCATGCCGGCGAGAATCAGCGCAATCAGAATGCTGCCGTTGAGCAGCATGTCAGAACGGTAGTGCAGCGAGTCGGCGCGCACGGCGTTGGAGCCGGTCTGCTTGATCACCCGATGTTGCAGCGTCAGCAAAGCCGCGGTCAGCAGCAGCGAGAAAACGATCACACCGATACTCAGCCACGGTGCGCCCAACGGCTCCGGTTGCTTGATGCGCTCATACGCCTGAAACGCAATCAGCACCGCACTGCCACCGATGAACAGCGCCTGCGCCATGCCCGCCAGCGATTCAGCCTTGCCGTGGCCGTAACGGTGATCGTCATCGGCCGGGCGCAGTGCGTAATGCACCGCCAGCAGATTGAGCAGCGAAGTGACGCCATCCAGCGCCGAGTCGGTGAGGCCGGCGAGCATGCTCACCGAACCGCTCAGCCACCAGGCGATGGCTTTGGCGATGATCAGCGTGCAGGCCACCGCCACCGAGGCGCGGGTTGCCAGCCGCAGCAGGCGGGCGTGTTCGGGGCTGGTGGTCATGAGTGCAGAAATTCCTTATGGATCAGGCGGCGGGTTGCAGGCCGAACATGGCCAGTTGCTGGGTGCTGCCCTTGTGCTGGATCAGGCGTGGATCGTCCAGCGGCATGTTGCGGCCCAGTTCAGTTTCGAGAATAGCCTGCAACTTGAGGTTATCGACCTGGCCGTCCGGGCCGATCGCTTGTTTGAGTTTCGCCGGATCGACCTGCGCCGTGTGGCCCGGTTCGAAATAGATCGCGCCCGTGGTGAAGTCGACCGCGAAAGCGATCAGCCCGGGAATGACGTAGAACAGCAGGCCGACGGCGTCGAGTACGGCAATCGCCGGGTCGATCTTGCCGTCGATCTGACCGCGACGGTCCGGATAGAAAATCGAACCGCAGGCCGTGAGTTGAGTGAGCAGGGTGGCGACCAGTACACCGCCGATCAGGCGAGAAGGTAAGCGCATGTGATGGATCTCCTGAGTCATCTAAAAACGAAGCAGCGTTGTGTGGAATTAAGACCCTGACAAACGCCTGGCAGTTCGCCGTTATACTCGCGCCTCTGTTTGGGAGCCAGCATGATTTCTTTGCCGATCGATGAAGTTTTACCCGCCCTGCGTGAAGCCTTGGCGACACGCCACGAAGCCGTGCTCGAAGCACCGCCCGGCGCCGGTAAAACCACCCGCGTGCCTTTGGCCTTGCTCAATGAAGTCTGGCTGGCCGGGCAGACCATTCTGATGCTCGAACCGCGCCGTCTCGCCGCGCGTGCAGCCGCAGAACGTCTGGCCAGCGAACTGGGCGAGAAGGTGGGCGAAACCGTCGGCTATCGCATCCGTCTCGACAGCAAGGTCGGCCCCGACACCCGCATCGAAGTGGTCACCGAAGGTATTCTCACCCGGCGTCTGCAGGATGATCCGGCGCTGGAAGGCGTCGGTCTGCTGATCTTCGACGAATTTCACGAACGCAGCCTTGATGCCGATCTGGCTTTGGCTCTGAGTTTGAACGGTCGTGAACTGTTCCGCGCTGAACAGCCGCTGAAGATTCTGCTGATGTCCGCCACGCTGGAAGGCGAGCGTCTGGCCGGGTTGCTGGATGACGCGCCGATCCTGCGCAGCGAAGGGCGCATGTACCCGGTGACGATGCGCTGGGGGCGGCCGTTCCAGCCTGGCGAATACATCGACCAGCGCGTGACCCAGACCGTCCTCGAAGCCCTGCACGATGAAACCGGCAGCCTGCTGGTGTTCCTTCCGGGGCAGGCGGAAATCCGTCGTGTGCATCAGCAACTGAGCGATGCCATCGGTGAGCGTAAAGATGTCTTGCTCTGCCCGCTGCACGGCGAACTGGACCTCAACGCCCAGCGCGCCGCCATCGACCCGGCGCCGGCCGGCCAACGCAAAGTGGTGCTGGCGACCAACATTGCCGAAACCAGTCTGACCATCAACGGCGTGCGGGTGGTGATCGACGCCGGGCTGGCGCGGGTGCCGCGTTTCGACCCGGGCAGCGGCATGACCCGTCTCGATACGCAGCGTATTTCCAGGGCCAGCGCCACCCAGCGTGCGGGCCGGGCCGGACGTCTGGAACCGGGCGTGTGTTATCGCCTGTGGTCGCAGGATCAGCACGAGCAACTCGCCGCTTACGGCAGTGCGGAAATTCTGTCGGCGGATCTGGCGGGTCTGGCGCTGCAACTCGGACGCTGGGGCGTCACGCCCGGCGAACTGGTCTGGCTCGATATTCCGCCGGCAGCAGCCTATGCACAGGCGCAGGATTTGTTGCAGCGCCTGGGCGCACTTGAAGGCGAGGCGCTGACCGCCCACGGTCAGGCCATGGCTGAATTGCCGGCACATCCGCGCATCGCTCATCTGTTGCTGCGCGGCCAGGCACTGGGGCTGGCGCAGATGGCGTGCGATGTCGCGGCACTGCTCGGCGAACGCGATATTTTGCGCGGCGCCGGGGCGGATCTGCACAGCCGCCTGGTGCTGCTCTCTGGCGAGGAGCGCGCATCGCGTGGTGCTCAGGGCGGCGTGCAACGTGCGCGGCAACTGGCGCGGCAGTATCGCGGTTACCTGCGCGGCAAGGCCAGCGAGCCCGTCAGCGATCCCGATCATCCGCGCTGGCTTGGCGCATTGCTGGCGCTGGCCTATCCGGATCGCGTCGCCCAACAGCGGCGTGCCGGTGGCGCCGAATATCGGCTGGCCAATGGTCGCGCTGCGCTGTTCGCCGAAGCCGACAGCCTGATGAAGGAAGCGTGGATTGTGATCGCCGACCTCGGCAGTCGTCAGGGGCAGCGCGAGGAGCGGATTTACCTGGCGGCGGATTTCGATCCGACGCTGTTCGACTCGGTGCTCGCCGAGCAAGTGCGTGCCGTCGATCAACTGGACTGGGACGAGCGCGAAGGCGTGCTGCGCGCCGAGCGTCAGCGCAAGGTTGGCGAACTGATCCTCAGCCGCGAACCGTTGACCGGGCTTGACGAAGCGGCGCGCAGTCAGGCGCTGGTCAATCTGGTACGGCGCAAAGGTCTGGAGCTGCTGCCGTGGACGCCGGAATTGCGTCAGTGGCAGGCGCGAGTCGCGTTGTTGCGGCAATTGGATCTGGCGACACAGGCCGACAGCCAATGGCCGGATGTCAGCGACGCGACGTTGCTCAAAACCCTGGAGGCATGGCTCATGCCCTATCTGGGCAAAGTCTCGCGACTGAGTCATTTCGCCAATCTGGACCTGTCGAGCATCGTGCGCAGTCTGCTGCCGTGGCCATTGCCGCAGAAGCTTGATGAGCTGGCGCCGCATCACATCAGTGTGCCGTCGGGGTCATCGATTCGTCTGGACTACAGCGAGTCGCCGCCGATTCTCGCGGTGCGTTTGCAAGAGCTGTTCGGCCTCGCCGAGACGCCGCGAATCGCCGGCGGGCGGCAAGTGGTCAAGCTCCACCTATTGTCCCCGGCGCGGCGGCCGGTGCAGGTGACGCAGGATCTGGCCAACTTCTGGCGCAGCACCTATGCCGAGGTGAAAAAGGATCTGAAGGGGCGGTATCCGAAGCATTATTGGCCGGATGATCCGCTGGTGGCCGAGGCCACGGCGCGGATCAAACCGCGCAAGTGAGCCTTTGCCCGGGGTTGATCAGGCCTCGCCGTAGAGGCTTTGCGCAGCACGGCGGCGGTGCTTGATGTTGTGGCAGACCCACACCAGCGTGATCCACAGCGGAATCGCGTAGACCGCCATCCGGTTGACGGGGTCCATCAGCATGACCGCCATGATGAACACCATGAAGGCCAGACAGACATAGTTACCGTAGGGGTACCACAGCGCCTTGAACCGTGGTGTCTGCCGGGTCTCGTTCAGGTGTCGGCGAAATTTGCCGTGGGCCAGGCTGATCATCGCCCAGTTGATCAGCAGCGTCGCCACCACCAGCGATAGCAGTATTTCGAGGGCCTGCTGCGGGATCACGTAGTTCAGCACCACCGCCATCAAAGTCACTGCAGCCGTTGCGAGGATCGAGCGCACAGGAACCCCGCGCGAGTCGATCTTGACCAGGCTTTGTGGCGCGTCACCCTGCCGGGCCAGACCGAGCAGGATCCGGCTGTTGCAATAGGTGCCGCTGTTATAGACCGACAACGCCGCGGTAAGGACCACGAAGTTGAGAATGTGCGCGGCGGTATTGCTGTCGAGCATTGACCACACACGTACGAAGGGGCTGCCGCTGTAGGTATCGCCAGAGGCATTGAGTGACGTCAGCAGGCTGTCCCACGGCATCAATGACAACAGCACGACGAGTACGCCGATGTAGAAAATCAGGATACGGTAGATCACCTGATTGATTGCCTTGGGGATCACGCGACGAGGGTTTTGCGCTTCGGCGGCGGTAAAACCGAGCATCTCCAGCCCGCCAAAGGACAGCATGATGACCGCCATGGACATGGCCAGGCCGGCCATCCCGTGGGGGAAAAAGCCGCCGTGTTGCCACAGGTTACTCAGCGATGCCTGCGGCCCTCCGTTACCGCTGACCAGCAGGTAGCTGCCCATGGCGATCATCCCGATCACCGCCAGCACCTTGATGATGGCGAACCAGAATTCCGCCTCGCCGAACACTTTGACGTTGATCAGGTTGAGCGCATTGATCAGCACAAAAAACACCGCAGCCGATACCCAGATCGGTATCTCGGGCCACCAGTAATGCACGTATTTGCCGACGGCTGTCAGTTCGGACATGCCGACCAGGGTGTACAGCATCCAGCAGTTCCATCCCGACAGGAAACCGGCGAATGCGCCCCAATACTTGTGGGCGAAATGGCTGAAAGAGCCGGCAACCGGCTCTTCAACGATCATCTCGCCCAGTTGTCGCATGATCATGAAGGCGATGAAGCCGCAAATGGCGTAACCGAGGATCATCGAGGGCCCGGCAGACTTGAGTGCGCCCGCCGAGCCCAGGAATAACCCCGTGCCAACGGCGCCTCCCAGTGCGATCAATTGGATGTGTCGATTTTTCAGGCTGCGTTGCAGTTGACCTGAGTGCGCATGGAGTCCGCTCATGAGAAAGGGTACTCGCAAGGTGGCTTGAGTGTTTGCAAGACACTTGCGCGGGGCGAGGCGGGCCGATGCAGTGACGCGACGGTGCCAACAGTGGGGGACAGGTAATTCTCCACAGTCATACGTTTTCTGTTCCTTCAGATTATTTCTATTTTTATCAATCAGTTAGATCGAGTTTTCAGCTTGGTTACGCGCGATTTCGTGCGCGCTCCATGGAAAAATCTATTGGAAGAAACATATTTCTATCTGTTGAATTTGTAAATGGGGGATGGTATCTAATGCATCGCACAGGGACATGCCAACGATTCCAGGGACTGAGGAGTGATGACGGTGACGGGCTGCAATGCACTAGGGACATTCGATTTTGTGGTCGGCGCCGAGGCCGATCCGGCGGGCTATTTTTCAGCGGCGGCGCAGGACATTCGGGCACAACTGCTGAGTGAAGGCGCGGTGCTCATTCGCGGTGCCACGCCGTGCAGGGATCCCGAGGTGTTTGAACGGGCCATCGGTGCGCTGGGTTTTCACACGCGCGATTACGTCGGCGGCAGCTCTCCACGCTCGACGATCCAGGGCAAGGTCATGGAAGCGACGCGCACCCCGCCCGACTGGTCGGTGATCCTTCATCAGGAAATGGCCTATGTACAACATCCGCCCGAAATCATCGCTTTCGTGTGTGTCGAGCCTGCGGAGCGCGGCGGTGAATCCGTGGTCGGGGACATGCGCAAACTGGAGCAGTTGATTGATCGCGCCATCCTGCAGCAACTGACCGATCGCGGGCTCAAGTTGCGCCGCACGCTGCCCGGCGAGGCGCGGGTGAATCTCAAGCCCGGGGTGAAAAAAAGCTGGCAGGAGACGTTCTCCACTTCCAGCACCGCCGAGGCAGAAGTGCTGTGCCGGGCGCGCGGTTGGGACTTCGAGTGGAGTGGCGGCGACCTGATCCTCTGGCAGGACTGTATCGCCCCGATGCGCCGACACCCGCGCAAAGCGGCGGACATCTGGTGCAATCAGGCGCACTTCTGGGGCGCGGCCGCGATGATCGAATGGGCGCGTATCGACGGTCGTGAACAGGACGCCAATGAATTGGCCGAGGCGCTGCGCAACACGCCGCAACTGTTGGAGGCCATGTGTTTCGGTGACGGCGAACCACTGCCGCAAGACCTGACTCTGGAGTTGTTCCACACCGTCAGACGTCTGGAACAGGATGTCGATCTGCGAGCGGGCGATATTTTGCTGCTCGACAATTTCCAGTATGCCCACGGCCGGCGCGCCTTTTCCGGCAACAGGACCATCAACGTGATCATCGCCGATTGGGCGGATGATCAGCCACACGCAGCTCAGGGATGAAAAGATGACGATTCAGGAAAGAAACTTCACGTCGGATAGCACGTTTGTACTGACCCCCGGCGTGGATGTCAGTCTCAAGGACTTGATCAGGTATTCCCGGCCCGGGGCAAAAGTGGTCGCTTCGCAAGCCACCCGGCAACGGGTTCAGGCATCGCGAGACGCCCTGGAAAATCTCGTTGCACAAGGCGCGGTGATTTATGGGGTGAACACCGGGATGGGTGGTTTCGTTGACCATCTGGTGCCCATCGACAAAGCCCACGAGCTTCAATCGAACCTGATTCAGGGCGTCTCGACCAACGTTGCCGAGCGGTTCCCGGACAGTGTGGCGCGAGCCACCATGTTTGCGCGGATCGTATCGCTGTCCCGTGGTAACTCGGCACTCTCGCTGGAGAATTTCGACCGCTATATCGCCATTTACAACGCCGGCCTGATCCCGGAAATCCCGAGCAAGGGCTCGTTGGGGACCAGTGGCGACCTGGGGCCGCTGGCGGCGGTTGCGCGGATGCTGACCGGGGACGGTCATGCCTACCTCGACGGTGCCCGGATTCCGGCGGCGCAAGCGCTCGAGCAATTGGGCCTGGCGCCGCTGCACCTGAGTTACAAGGAAGGGCTGGCGCTGATCAATGGCACCTCCTGCATGGTCGCGGTGGCGGCGATGAATGTGGTTGAGGCCCGGGAACTGCTCGAGCAATACACGTCGATCTCGGCCTTCTCGTTTGAAGCGCTGCAGGCTCGGGTGCGTCCTTTCCATCCGGATGTTCACCAGTTGAAACCGCACCTGGGCCAGCAAAAAATTGCCGAGGCCATCTGGGCCGATCTGCAAGGCTCGGAGCTGGCGATTGACGATCTTGAACTCTCTTCGCAATTGAGCGCCCTGCGCACCGACCAGGTACGCCAGGAAGACATGCCCATCGAAGATGCCTATTCCATTCGCTGCACGCCGCAAATCCTCGGGCCAGTGCTGGAGACCATCGAATTTGTCGAGCGCGTGGTCGGCAACGAACTGAACTCGTCCAACGACAACCCGTTGATCACCCCTGAAAACGGCGAGGTTTTTCACAATGGCCATTTTCATGGGCAATACATCGCTTCGGCCATGGACTACCTGACGATCTCCATCATCACCCTGTGCAATCTTTCGGATCGGCGGATCGATCGCTTCCTGACCAAAGCCAACAGCAATGGCCTGCCGTCATTCCTGTGCGCGGAAAACGGTGGCCTGCGTTTCGGGCTCATGGGCGGGCAATTCATGTCGGCGTCGCTGACGGCGGAAAACCGTTCGCTGGCCACCCCCGTCTCGATCCAGACCCTGACCACCACCGGCGATTTCCAGGACGTGGTTTCCTTCGGCCTGGTCGCCGCGCGCCGGGTGACCGAAGTGCTGCAGAACACGCGTTACGTCCTCGCGTTTGAACTGATCTGTGCAGCCCAGGCCGCCGATATTCGTGGCAACGCCAGACTCGGGCCGAAGGGCCGCGCCTGGCATGCGCGGGTGCGTGAACACATTCCGTATCTGGATCGGGATGTGGCGTTGACCGCTTACCTGGAAGCGCTCGTTACCCAGGTACTGGGAGGGCACGGCCGATGAGTTCGTCGGGAAAGAGTGACCTGTTGGCAACAGCCATCACTGAGCCGGTCCGGCTGCATGCCAACGAAAATCCGCTGGGTGCATCGGGCCTGGCCCTGCAGCTGTGCGCCTCGATGCCGACGCTCCTCAGCGAATACCCCGAAGTCACTTACAAGTCTCTGCGCCTGGCAATCGGCGAGCGCTGGCGCGTTGATCCCGAGCGCGTCGTGGTGGGCGCCGGTTCGGACGAACTGATCGACATTGCGCTGCGTAGCCTGTTGAAGCCCGGCAGTCGCATCGTGACGCAACAGCACGGCTTCAAGATGTACAAAATCCGGGCCGCGTTGCTGGGGGCCGACTACAGCGAGATGACCCCGGATGCCAGCGGCGACTATGAGGCGGCATTGCAACTGGCTCTTGAGCAAAAGCCCGACGTCGTGGTGCTGGTCAATCCGTCCAATCCATTGGGCGACTATCTGTTGCCCTCGCAGCTGTTATCGCTGGTGGCGCTGATTCCACCCGGCACGACCGTCATCATCGACGAAGCGTACGCAGAGTTTGCGCCGGATCGGGAAAACACGGCTGGTATTCAGATCGTCAACAGCCGGGAAAACGCGATATGCCTGCGCACGTTTTCCAAGGCCTACGGCATTGCCGGCCTGCGCCTTGGCTGGGCTTACGCGAGCGGCGATCAGGTGTCGGCGCTGCAAGCGCGGCGTGCGCCGTACAACGTCAGTTCGTTTTCCGCCCTGGCAGGCGAATACGTCCTGCAGGACGGCGATCATCTGGACAACACGGCGGCGTATTGTCAGGCGTGGGGGCAGGAGCTCGTGAGCCTGTTCAAGTCTCACGGCATTGAAGCCAGAAGCCGCTACGTCAATTTTGTTTTCGTCGAATGCGTCACCGCGCCACGCTGCCAGGATTTGCATCAGCATCTGGAGAGGGAAGGTTTCCTGACGTCCCGGTTGACCGACTATGGTCTTGAGACGTGTCTGCGAATCTCCTTCGGCAACCAGGCGCAGATGACCCGGTTGCGCGCTGTACTGAAGCAAAAACTGCAAACCATGGAACTTGCCTGAGGCCAGCAGGGCAGGGAGCCTTCGGCGATTGCCCAGGGCTTCCAGGGCAAGATCAGGAAACCTTGACTGAGGTAAAAATGAGCCAGACGCTGACGTTGTTTCACGCTGAACCCTACTTGAAGCAACTGGACTGCCGAGTTGATCGACTGGAGCGCGACGACGCCGGCCTGCCTTTCGCACTCCTCGGCGAGACCGTGTTCTACCCCCAGGGAGGCGGGCAACTGGGCGATCGGGGGGTATTGAACATTCCGCTCGCGGGGGAGGGTGAGGCACTGCGCTCGCTGGAGATCGTCGCGACGAAAAAACGGGACGATCAGATCAGGCATTACCTGAGCATTGACGACGAAACGTTCGCAGACCTGCAGACGCGGGTGAGCGACCAGCAGGCGACCGCCACGCTGGATTGGCCATTGCGATATCATCAGATGCGGGTTCATTCGGCGATGCATTTGATTCATTGCATGCTCGAGCGGACGCTCGGGCGAGCGATTGCGCATCCGGTTCGTTCGCCGTTGAGCGACGAGGGTGGCGAGAACCAATACGAGTTTGTCGGTGAGTTCGACGAAGACAGTCTGAGGCGCGCAACAGATGCCTTGAACGAGTTTTGCTCTGCAAGTCATGAGATTCGTACGGAAGCGGATACCCGCCAGGGACAGGGATTTCGTTGGTGGCAATGCGAAGACTGGTCAATCCCCTGTGGGGGCGTTCATGTGCGTAATACGCAAGAAATAGGCGTGGTGACTTCCAGTATGAAGATCAAGAAAAACACGACCAGAGTGCTTGTCACTCTGTCGGCAGAGGCGGAAGAGCTTGGATAGCAAACGTGCGTTTGGCGCATTTCTCATGCAGTTTCGAATCGACGCGGGGCATCTGAAGATCTCCACGTTTCTCGACGAGGTCAATATTCCGTTCTCCGCCAATTACTACCGCGACGTCGAGGCCGGAAGGAAATACCTGAGTATCGATGCTGCCGTCGAACTGCATGATCACCTTGGCATCGATGCGGCCAGCAAAGCCAGTTTTGATTATTTCTGGCACTACTTCAGGGATTTGTTGCCGGCGGACGTCCACGAAATGTTGTTCGGCAAAGGCGTCGAGGTGACCGATCTCTCTTCGCGCCTGGAACTGCGCGAACACGACTCCAGAATCTTGCGCCGGGCCCTGAGCCTGAGTCGCTACGAGCGTGAGTTCATTGTCACCGAAGAGGTGATCGCCGCGTTCGAGGCGCAATTCGAACTGCTGCCATTGATGACGTATCTGTACATGGTCGACAGCGCCTCAGTGGCGGAGATTCAGCTGGTGTGCCAGCAGATCGGTCTGGCTTATGACCGGGACACTGAAGCGTTCCTGAACCTGGTGTCCAAGCCGCGCGCGACGCCGGATGACCCGTTTGTCCGGCATGCACCCACGTTGAGGATGCCCAGGACGGTGGATGCGTTGAAGTTGAAGGATCAGTTCCTGCGCCATGAAGTGGACCGGTCGCTGCTCAAGCCGGAGAAGAGCGAATACTTCGATGTTTCAGGCTCTTTCAAATACAGCTCGATGGTGACACTCAAGGACGCCGAAATAGAACAGATTCAGGACCGTCTGGTGGACCTGTTCTCGGTCATCGAAGTGCATAACAAGTCTGGTCGTCAGCTGGAGGATTCAGGCGCACAGCCTTATTTCTTCGGGCTGGTGGTTTCCGGGCGTCCGGAATACGACGGGCGCGCGGCCCGCGTCGGTGAAAAAGACGAGGAGTGAACAACTGCCGGGCGCTTCGCCGCTTCTGTGTGGCATGGCCCGGCAAAAACCAACCGTTCACAGGAGTGCGCGGACAGTACAGAAAACGGGGCGCAGAACCGCAACCCGGCCGTCATCAGTCAGAACAGGGATGAGATGAATGAATGCTCCAGTCGTAGAAAAACTCCGTCAGTTGTTCGGCGAACGCTTGAGGCTCGAACAGGGAATCCGGCAACAGTTCTGCCAGGCGCCTCCCGGCATCGAGCTGAGTCCCCCCGATGCGGTAGTGACCGTTCGCAGCGAAGACGAAATCATTCAGGTCGTGAAGCTTTGCCGTGAGTACGGTGTGGCGCTGATCCCGTCGGGTGCGCGTTCGTCCCTCGAAGGGCAGATCAATGCGCCACAGGGTGGCGTCTGCGTCGACTGCTCGGAAATGAACGCGATTGTCGATGTGAACGTCACCGACATGACCGCCACGGTTCAGCCGGGCGTTACCCGCGAGCAACTCAACAGCCACTTGCGTGAGACCGGACTGTTCTTTTCCGTCGATCCTGGCGCCAACGCTTCCATGGGCGGAATGGCGGCGACCCGTGCATCGGGGACCAACTCGGTGCGTTACGGGACCATGGCCGGGAATGTCAAAGCCGCACGCTGGATCATGGCGGACGGCTCGGTCGCCGCCATTGGTTCCCGCGCGCCCAAATCGGCCATGGGTCTGGATCTGCTGGCGATTGCCATCGGTTCAGAGGGCACTCTGGGCATCTTCAGCGAACTGCAAGTGCGCCTGCATCCGGTGCCCGAGGCCATCGTTGCCGGTGTCTGTTCGTTCGACTCGGTGGATAACGCGGTACAGACGGTGGCCAGTGCCTTGGGCCAAGGACTCTCGATCGCCCGGATCGAGCTGCTGGATACCACGGCGGTGCGTGCGTGCAATGCCTATTCTGCGGCACTGGGGCTGGTGGAAACGCCGCATCTGTTTCTGGAGTTCCACGGCGACCGGTCGACGGTCGCCAGCAGTGTCGAGCTGTTCAAGGATTGCGCCGGTGAGTACGGCGGGCAGGTCAGGATCTCCGAGCGCCTTGAAGAACGCACGGCTCTGTGGAAAGCCCGACATGACGCCTGGTGGGCCTTTCACGCTTTCTACAAAGGCCGCAAGGGGCTGGCCACCGATGTCTGTGTCCCGTTGTCCTGTCTGAGTGCCTGCATCAGCGCCACGGCCGCCGACATTGCTGCCTCCGGTCTTGATGCGCCGCTTATCGGCCATGTCGGTGACGGTAATTTTCACCTGCTGATCATGCTCGATGAGGGTGAAGACGAAAGTGCGGACATTCAGGCGTTCCTCAGCCGGCTGTCGAGTCGCGCGTTGTCGTTCGGCGGCACCGTCAGTGGCGAGCATGGGGTAGGGCAGGGAAAACTGAAGTGGATGTCGGCGCAACACGGCGCAGCGCTGCAGTTCATGAGGGCCATCAAATCGGCCCTGGATCCGGACAACCTGTTCAACCCCGGCAAGATGTATCAATCGTTACGGGTTGACGCTCGATAACTGTCGAATTTTTGTTTTTAAGGATGGATGTGAAAGGTATGGATCATATTTTGATAGTGGGCATCAACAAGGTCTCCATCAAGTACGTGTGCGAGGCGATCCGCGGTGCGGGCTTCGAACCGATACTGTCCGTTGATCCCTCGGGTTTTCATGGCGCGGCGAAAAACGTGTTCGAAGGGGTCACCTGCATTCCTGCCTTTACCGACAGAGTCGCGCTGTCCGCTTACCTGAACGCCCATCCCGCACTGGTTGGCGTGATTCGCAGCATCACGACATTCTTTGACGAGTTGTTCCCGGTCGTATCCGCGATTGCCGAAGAATTCGGCTTCAAGGCGCCGCCTGAGGTGTTTGCCCGGCTGTCCTCCAAGGGCTTCGTCGGCCGCTTGATCCCGGAACATGTGCCCGCCGAGACCTGTGTGTCGCTGAGCGATGGCGACGTGGTCATTCCCTGGCTGACACCCGGGCAACAAAACAATGTGGTGCTCAAACCCTCGGTCGGCTCTGGCGCGGTGGCCACCACCCTGCTCTCGATTGCACCGGACGCTGACCCTGGCGCAGTAATCCGCGCCGCCATCCTGAACAGCGGAATCGACGACCCGCAAGACACTGCCTGGATTGTCCAGGCGCATTGCACGGGTGATCTCGTCAGCCTGGAAGGCTTTGCCCAGGAGGGGCGGGTGGTCTTCCTCGGACTGTCCAGGCGCGACCGAGTGGGATTCACGGAAGTCGCCAACCAGTTCCCGGCCGACGCCCGCATGGCCTTGCCCGTGCGTGCGAAAATCGAGAAGGCGGTCCGCGATCTGATTGCCCGTTCAGGGTTCGACAATGGCTTCTTCCATTGCGAGTTCATTGCGAACGACGCCACGGCTTATCTGATCGATGCCAACATGGGGCGCCTGGGCGGCGCGAGTATCGTTGAACAGATTGCGCTGGCCTACGATCTGGCGCCAGCGACTGTCCTGCAACACGTGGCGCTGCTGCCACTGGGCTTGCTGGAGGCTGCGCTTCAATACCAGCCGGTCGAATCTTGCCGCCAGACCCTGAGCTACTGGTACTGCCTGGATCACGAAGCCGTCGTGCATGACTGGGAGATTCCGCCGATGGCTTCCATTCACACGCCCATTGCCAACGTCGGCAGCGTGATCCAGCCCATCGGCACGTCCGACTACGCCTGGGTCGGCATGCTCACCGGCTATGCCGATGTCGTTGCGCGCGAGATTGGCCAGGTACGTGTCCTGACCGATCGCGGCCCTAGAAGCCCGGTCTTCAAATGATTTACTTCGTCCGGTTTCTTTCGTCCGCGGCCTGGAGCTGTTTCTATCCGTTCATGGCCATTTGGCTCAATGCGTCCGTGGGCCTCAGTAACAGTGCGGCGGGGGTCGTTGTCGGGTTCGCGATTGTCTCCAACCGCATCGGCGCATTGGCTTTTCAGGGCATGCTGGACAAGGTCGAGCGACGCCGGGAAATAGCCCTGGCCTTGTTCTGTGTGGCGGTGGCGGCGCTATTGATGCTGGTCACCGCCGCGATGGGCATTACCAACGTGTTGATCTGGGTCGTACTGGTTGTGGTGTTCGGTGTCTCCAATTCGATTGCCACGATCTCGCAGATTTCCTACATCGTGCAGTACTTTCGCGAGGGCGAGCACGAACGCGTGCTCTCTTACGAGAATGTTGCGGCGAACGCAGGGGCCGGGGTCGCGCCGTTCGTGGCGTCGTTGATTCTTGCCGGCACCGGTTACTGGTTTGTCGCCCTGCCGCTGTTGTTGGGCGTGCTGGCCACGGCTTCCACGCGGCTGATTCCGCAGGTGGCGCGTAGTGCAGGCGTGGCGTTTGCCGCGCGTGCTTCCACGCTGGGCGAAACCGAGGCATCGCCCAAAGTGGTGGCGTTCATGGCGATCAACTTTCTGACCATGATCGGCTATGCGCAGTTTTATTACGTGTTCCCTACCTATGCCACCGAGCGCTTTTCCAGTGAACTGGTCGGCGTGCTGTTTCTGGTGGCCAGCGGGATCATCATCTTCAGCCAGGTTTACGTGACCTCATTCGCGCAGCGTGTCTCACGATTGTGGCGGGTCATCGTTTCCAACCTGTTGATCGGCGCGGGCTGCCTGCTGTTGATCATTTCGTCACAGGCGCAGGCGATCCTGTTTGTCGTGGTGGTGTTTATCGTGATCGGCGAGATGATCTGCGGCCCGCTGTACCAGGCTCAGGCCGTGAAGATCTGGCGCGGGCGCAGTTCCGTGGCGATGGCCGTGCAGACCTGTGTCTGGGGCGCTGCCGAAGCTACCGCCGCCGTGCTCGGCCTGCTGGCAGTGGCCAACGAGCTGAGCTTCATGTCGTTTCTGTTGGGGTTTGCTGCCTGCGTCATCGCCGCCGTGGGCGCCTGGGTATCGATTGCGCTCAAACGCCCGTTGATCGGCATCGATGTGGAACAGCGCTCAGTCCCGGTTTCCTGATGGCTCGGTGCGGCAGGCAGCGGTCTTGGCGGTCAACTGTTCGCGACAATAGTCGGCGAACAGCTGTGCCGGTTTGGTCAGTTGCCCGCGCTTGAGCCACGCGGCGACCAGACCTGAGCCGGTGACGTCTTCGACGATGTCCACGCACACCACTTTCTTGCCGTCATAGGTGCATTCCGAGTGGGGCCGGGTCACCAGGATCGAGAAACCGAAACCCTGCCCGACCATGCCCCTGACCATCTCGATCGACGGCGAGCTGAACTCGATGCGCGGGGTCAGGCCCAGTTCTTCGAACAGGCTGACGAAGTAGGTTCGGCTCGGCTGCACGTCGAGCAGAATCATCGGCTCCAGACACAGATCGCGCAGCGACACTTGCTTGTACTGGGCGAAACGGTGGTCGGCCGGTAATAGCGCATACGGCCGTTGCGCCGGCATCAGCGGCTCGGTCTGGATGGTGGCATCGAGTTCGTGTTCATAGAGGATCACCAGGTCGAAACTGCCCGAGGTCAGGCCTTGCACCAGTTCCTGTTGCTCGCCGTCGCGAATACGGATTTTCACGCCCGGATACAGCGCAGAAAACCCGGCGATCAATTGCGGCAGGTACAGCGGCGCGACGGTTTCGAAGCAGCCGATGTCGATCTGCCCGGCGACGATGTCGTTGTCGGCGAGGGCGTTCTGCTCGAACTCCCGGGCCATGCGCAACAGCTCCTGCGCCTTGCGAAAGAACCGTGCACCGCTCGGCGTCAGGGATACGCCCTGAGCGTGATGGCGGATCAGCAGCTGCACCGCGAAGCTGTCTTCCAGACCTTTGATCGCCGTAGAGATCGCTGGTTGTGCGATGTACAGCTTGCGCGAGGCTTCGGCAACGCTGCCGCATTCGACGGTGGTGATGAAGTATTTCAACTGACGCAAATTGTAGGCGGCCACGGCAAACCTCAGGACGAGCGGACTCGACTTCCAAGCAATTTGTGCGCCGCCGCGTCCGCTGCGCGACGTTGTTTTTATCCTTGAACCTTAGTCATCCACAGCGGTTTTGGGGAAACCGATTGAGCAGTTTTTTCATTGCCTGCGAAGACATTTTTACTAATTTTCGCCCGTCCGGGCCTGCGCCACCATCGACTGCACAATAACGTCCAAGGAGCATTCGACGTGTTCGAACTTGCAGAGTGGCAGCGCCAGGCCGGTGCCTTGAAATTTCCCGATCGAGCCGTGATCAACGGCCAGCACTGCGCCGCGCAATCGGGGCAGACGTTCGCCGCGATCAACCCCGCCACCGGCCAGTTGCTGGCCAATGTCGCGGCGTGTGGCGAGGCGGATGTGGACGTGGCGGTGCGTAACGCGCGACACGTGTTCGAGGCTGGCAGTTGGGCGCAACGCCCGCCCGCCGAACGCAAGCAGGTGCTGCTGCGCCTGGCCGAGCTGTTGATGGAACATCGTCAGGAGCTGGCCCTGCTCGACTCGCTGAACATGGGCAAACCGGTGATGGATGCCTACAACATTGATGTGCCGGGCGCCGCCGGGGTGTTTCGCTGGTACGCCGAAAGCATCGACAAACTCTACGACCAGATCGCTCCCGGCGCCGTCAATGTGCTGGCGACCATCACCCGTGAAGCACTGGGCGTGGTGGCTGCCGTGGTGCCGTGGAATTTTCCGTTGGACATGGCCGCGTGGAAGCTTGCGCCAGCGCTGGCAGCGGGTAATTCGGTGATCCTCAAACCGGCCGAGCAATCACCGTTTTCGGCATTGCGTCTGGCTGAGCTGGCACTGGAAGCGGGCCTGCCACCGGGCGTGCTCAACGTGTTGCCGGGTCTTGGCGAGCAGACCGGCAAAGCCTTGGGCCTGCACCCGGATGTCGATTGTCTGGTGTTCACCGGCTCGACGCAGGTCGGCAAATATTTCATGCAGTACTCGGCGCAATCCAACCTCAAACAGGTGTGGCTGGAGTGCGGTGGCAAGAGTGCCAATCTGCTGTTCGCTGATTGCCGGGATCTGGATCTGGCGGCGGAAAAAGCCGCGTTCGGGATCTTTTTCAATCAGGGCGAAGTGTGTTCGGCCAACTCGCGATTGTTGGTCGAGCGTTCGATTCATGATGCGTTTGTCGAGCGCCTCAAAGCCCAGGCAGAACGCTGGCTGCCGGGCGATCCGCTCGACCCGCAAAGCCGTGCCGGAGCGATCGTCGATCAGCGGCAGACAGTGAGCATCATGCGCGCCATCCGTGAGGCCGAGCAGGCGGGTGCGAGCCTGGTGTGTGGCGGTCAGCAACGGCGCTTCAACGGCTCGGACAACTTCATCGAACCGACGATTTTCACCGGCGTGAGTGCCGACATGGCGTTGTTTCGCGAAGAGGTGTTCGGCCCGGTGCTGGCGGTGGTGCCGTTCGATGATGAAGACGCGGCGGTGCGCCTGGCCAACGACAGTGTGTATGGGCTGGCGGCGTCGCTGTGGACCGATGATCTGCATCGCGCGCACCGCGTGGCGCGAAGGCTGCGGGCGGGCACGGTATCGGTCAATACCGTCGATGCGCTGGACGTGACCGTGCCGTTCGGCGGCGGCAGGCAATCGGGCTTCGGCCGCGACCTGTCGCTGCACTCGTTCGACAAATACACCCAGCTGAAAACCACCTGGTTTCAGTTGCGCTGATTGCGGTTGATTCAAAAGCAAAGATCGCAGCCTTCGGCAGCTCCTACACCGGGCGAACCTGAATCCTGTAGGCGCTGCCGAAGGCTGCGATCTTTTGCTTTTCAGGAATGTGCACCATCCCTGCTCAGGTCGCGCTTTTGCGGTGCACGCTAAGCAGTTTTTTCATCATTTGCTGCCAACAATTTCCTGATTTTCCTCAGCCCGCACATGGGCCACCATCGATCTTGCCAGCCCGGTGGTTCACGCCAGAGTCCAGCAGAGACCGCAGCGTGGATTCACATCATTGGTGCTGGCCGTACTGCCCATGACAAAACTAAATCAACAGCGTCGGGAGTGCTCCATGATCAAGTCCTTGTGTCTCCGTCTCACCCATCCACTGGCGATTACCGCCCTGGCGGCCACGGTCGCGACCGGCGCGCAGGCCGGTACCTTGTCCATCGGCCATACCACCTGGGTGGGTTATGGCACGCTGTATCTGGCTCAGGACCTGGGCTACTTCAAGGAAAACGGCCTTACCGTCGAGTTGCCGGTGGTCGAGGAAGCTTCGATGTACATGGCCGCACAGGCTTCCGGACAACTCTCCGGTTCGGCCTCGACCATCGACGAAGTGCTCAAGTACCGTCCGCAGTTCTGCTTCAAAGCCGTGGCGGCGCTGGATGACAGCCATGGTGGCGACGGCGTGCTGGTGGGCAAGGACGTGAAGTCGTTGCAGGAACTCAAGGGCCAGGCCGTGGCCGTCAACGAAGGTTCGACCTCGCAGTTCTGGCTCTCCTATCTGCTGAAGAAGAACGGCATGAAAATGAGCGACATCACCGTGCAGAACATGACTGCCGACGATGCTGCCACCGCGTTCATTGCCGGTCGCGTGCCGGCCGCCGTGACTTGGGAACCGCACCTGTCGATGGTGCGCGACAAGCAGCAGGGCAAAGTGCTGATCGACAGCAGCAGCACGCCCGGGGTGATTGTCGATGTCGTGGCGCTCAACTGCACGGTGATCGAGAAGCAGCCCGAAGACGTCAAGGCGCTGGTCGCCGGTCTCTACAGGGCGGTGCAATACACCAAGGACCATCCACAGCAAGCCTACGAAATCATGGCCAAGGGCGTCGGCGGTTATCTGTCCGATCCGAAGGAACTGGCTGCTGCAGCGCAAGGCGTGCGTTTCTACGATCAGGCCATGAGCGAGAAGCTGCTGGGCAAGCCGGGCGCGCCGGGTGACAGCGCACCGCTGATCAAACTGGCCAACGAAACCGCCAGCGAATTGCAGGGCAAGCCCTATAACGTCAGTAACGACGATCTGGTGGATAACCGTTTCGTCAGCCCGCTCTAGGAGACTGGTCATGTTCAAGCGCAATTCATGGCTGAGTCGCTGCATCACACCGAAGACCGGCTTACCGGTGCCGGTGGTATGGAGCGCCAGTGGTCTGGCCTGGGTGTTGCTGGTCGGGCTGTGGGCCGGGCTGTCCTACGGCGGCATCGTCCCGGGGATGTTTCTGCCGACGCCCGGCGCGGTGGTTGAAGCCGCCGTGCGCCTGAGCCGCGACGGCACCCTTGGCACCCATGTGTGGGCCAGTGTCGAAGTGGTGATGGTCGGGTTCATCGTCTCGTCGCTGGTGGCGGTACCGCTGGGGTTGCTGATGGGCAGCTTTCGCATCGTCCAGGCGTTCCTCGAACCGTTGGTCAACTTCATCCGTTACCTGCCGGTGACCTCGTTCGTGCCACTGTTCATCCTGTGGATTGGCATCGGTCTGGAGCAGCGGGTATCGGTGATCATCTTCGGCGTGTTCTTCCAGCAACTGGTGATGATCGCGGATGTGTCCAAGGGCATCTCCAAGGACCTGATCAACGCCTCTTACACGCTCGGTTCCAACCGCCGCGACGCGGTGCTGCATGTGATCGCCCCGGCCTCGGTGCCCGGTGTGCTCGACACCTTGCGCGTGACCATGGGCTGGGCCTGGACCTATCTGGTGGTGGCCGAACTGGTCGCCGCGTCGAGCGGCCTCGGTTACCTGAGCCTGAAAGCCATGCGCGGTTTTCAGGTCGACGTGATTTTCCTCGCCATCGCGATCATCGGCCTGCTGGGGCTGGTCACCGATCAACTGTTCCGCTTTCTTCGCCTGAGGGTTGCCGCATGGGCTCAGTAACTGCCGCCAATCATCGCTTTACCGAATCGCGCGCTGCGGCGCCGCAAGCCGCCCCGCGCCTGCAAGTGGACAAGGTCAGCCTGCGCTACAAAAAGCCTGATGGCGGTACGTTCACGGCGCTGGAACAGGTGTCGTTCGAGGTGCCGGATCAGCAGTTCGCGGTGCTGGTCGGGCCGTCGGGTTGCGGCAAATCGAGCCTGTTGTACCTGACCGCCGGCCTCGCCGAGCCAACCTCCGGCGAGATCTACGTCGGCGGCCAGCAAGTGCAGGGCCCCGGTGCCGATCGCGGCATGGTGTTCCAGAGCTACACGCTGTTTCCGTGGCTGACGGTGCGGCAGAACGTCGAGTTCGGCCTCAAACGGCGTGGCATGCCGGCGGCGCGGCGCAAGGAAATTGTCGATTACTACGTCAACGAAGTCGGGCTTGCCGGGTTTGCTGACAATTACGCCAAGCAGCTCTCGGGCGGGATGATGCAGCGCGTGGCGATTGCCCGGGCGCTGGCCAACGACCCGCAGATTCTGCTGATGGACGAACCGTTCGGCGCCCTCGACAGCCAGACCCGCCTGCAAATGCAGCAGTTATTGTTGCGGGTGTGGGGCAACAGCAAGAAGACCGTGCTGTTCGTCACCCACGATATCGACGAGGCGATCCTGCTGGGCGACCGGGTCTATGTCATGGGCGCCAAACCGGGGCGGATCAAGCAGATCCTCGACGTGCCGATCGAGCGTCCGCGCTCACTGGACATGGTGATGGAGCGCTCGTTTATCGACATGAAGCGGGAGATTTTCGGCTTGCTGCATGACGACCTGGAAGAAGTCCATTGATCACATGAGTCCCCTGTAGGAGCTGCCGCAGGCTGCGATCTTTTGATCTTGTCCTTAAAAAAGTCAAAAGATCGCAGCCTTCGGCAGCTCCTACAGCGGTAATTGGTGATCAGGGAGCAGCGGGCAGCAGGAATCGCGCAATCACCGGCAGATGATCGGAAATGCGCAAGGTATCGTCCTGGCGCACGCTCGCTTCGACCCGTTTGATTTTCGGGCTGTAGAACAGGTAGTCGACGGTGCGATCCGGGCCGTTGAGGCCGGGGTCGTTGGGGTAGTGAGTCAGCCAGTGGGCGCGGTCGATGCCGCTGGCCTCGTTGTTGGTCGGGATCATCGGGTACTTGTCCCACAACAGATGCAGGGCGCTGTCGACGGAGTAGGGCGTGCGCTGTTCAGCGGGCAGGCGTTGATACTGGCCCAGCGGCAACAGGTTGAAATCGCCGCCGATCAGCCACGCCAGGCCTTGGCTCTCATACTTGTCGAGCACCTTGGCCACCGCCGTCACTTGCGCGTGCAAGGTGTCGTCGGGTTGGCTGGCGCGATCCAGATGGGTGTTGAACACCGTCAGTTGCCCGCCGTCACTCAGCGGCAGCTTGGTGGCGAGCAACGCATCCTTGGGGGCGAACTGGCGAGCAATGACATTCGCCGGCGGCACCGGTAATTGCAGGCGTTCGGCGTGTTCGATGCGGTAGCGGCTGAGGGTCGCCAATTGCCGGCCAACGCTGCCGAAAATGTGCGGGTCGGGAACGAAATCGGCCTTCCAGTCGAATGCGTGAGCGCTGCACGGGTAGAGGTCGGTGACCCGTTCCTGCAGCAACTTGAGCTGGTTCTGGTAATCACTGGCCTTGGCGCCGTCATCCAGTTCCTGCAGCAGCACCACGTCGGGCTGCTCGTCCCGGATCACCCTTGCTACCTCGTCGAGGCTGAAAGCCATGTCTTCCGGGGTTGGCGCTTCGTCGGTGCCTTGGGCGAGGTCGTTCCAGAACACGTAGCGCTTGCCCGCCAGGTACTGCACGTTCCAGGTCATGACTTTCAGGGCTTGCCCCGGCACCAGTGTCGGTGGGGTGCCGGTGCAGGTGACCGGCAAGGTTTCGCGCGCGCCGGGGCGCCAGGTCAGGCTGTAGATCAGCCCGCCGATCAGGGCGATGGCGAGCACGATCAACAATAGGGTGTAGCGCAGCAGACGGGGCATGGCTCGGCTTATCGCGTTACAAAAGTGCTTGCGAGCATACCCGACCGCAGACGCTTGGCCCAAGTCTCCTGAAGTCAGACTGCTCCGCTACGTTTGTCAGGCGATTCGCTGATCAGCATGAACAGGCGGAACAGCACCACGCTGGTGAACAGCTGCAGGAAGCTGTGCGCACTGTCGATCAATACCGCGATCAGGGGATTCTGCGGGTCGGGGTAGGCCGCCAGGGTTGCTCCCTTGAGCAGCCACAACGGCCCCATCACACACAGAATGCACAGCAGGATCCGCCAGAAATGCCCACGGGTCAGGCGCAGGCTTTCCTTCATCGCCTGCAACGGCCCCATACCGCGCAACACCAGCAGGTACTCACCAAATGCGAGCATGACCATCAGCATCAAGCCTGGCAGGAAATACAACGACAGCCCCAGCAGAATCAGCAAGGTATTGAGCGCCGTGAGCAGGGCGAAACGCGGCCACAGGCGCGCGGACATCGCCAGCAGATCGAGATTGCGCGGAGCTTCGCCGCGGGTGCGGGCGTCGAGGAACAGGATCAGCGCGGCGGTGTACAGCGGATACACCAGCAGACCGACCACCACGCTGGCGGCGGAGAAACTGTCCGGGTCGGTGACATGGTCCACCACTTGCTGCAGCGCCGCCTCGAAGATCACCAGCGGCAGGCACAGCTGCACGATGCTGCCCAGGTGGCGTTTGAAAAAATACAGAGAGTCGCGCAGTACATCGAAGGCATTCATCAGTCGGTATCGCAGGTGGAAAACAGTGGCTCACTTTAACCGATGATGCGTGGGCCGACACAAACGTAAACATTCGGTAAAGGTCGTTGAAACATCCTGTCACTGCCTCCATTACAGAGGTGCGCCATGTCCGCAGTGGGCACGGGCAACGTTATCCCCGGCAATCTACGAGGTCGCCATGAACAGCGAAGAGCAAACCCTGATCGATGGACTGTTTTCCCGGCTGCAACAGGCCGAAACGGAGGCAGCCCCGCGCGACGCCCAGGCCGAGGCGCGGATCAAGGAACACCTGACCCGCCAGCCGGCGGCAGGTTATTTCATGACCCAGGCGATTCTGGTGCAAGAGGCGGCCATCAAGAGCCTCGACGAACAGAACAAGCAACTGACCCAACAAGTCCAGCAGTTGCAGGCTGAACTGCAAGCGGCCAAGGCTCAGAGTGCGGCCCCGGCGCCAAGCGGCGGTGGCGGTTTCCTGTCGAGCATCTTCGGCGGCAGCAGCTCGCGTCCGGCGCCGACCCAGAGCGCTCCGGCCTCTACCGGCGGCTGGCGTGAACCGGCACCGCAACAGAACTATACGGCGCCAGCGCCACAACAGAACTATGCCGCACCACCGCCCAATTACGCGCAGCAAGCCGCCCCGGCTGCGGGCAGCAGCTTCCTCGGCGGCGCCCTGAAAACCGCCGCTGGCGTGGCCGGTGGTGTGATGCTGGCACAGGGCATCAGCAGCCTGTTCCATCACAACCAGCAGCCTGAAGAAATCGTTGAAGTGATCAAGGAAGAGCCGGCGCAGGTGGCCGACCAGAGCGGCAATGACTGGGGCAATGACCAGCGTGTGGCCGATAACGGTTTCTCTGGCAATGACCAGGGCGGGTTTACCGACACGGACTACAGCGATGACAGCTCGTCGTTTTTCGATGACGACGATTCGTTTGTCTGACTAACGGTCGGCATCGAACCTTGTGGCGAGGGAGCTTGCTCCCGCTGGACTGCGCAGCAGGCCCTTCTTTTAAAAGACAGGGTCGCTGCGCAGCCCGGCGGGAGCAAGCTCCCTCGCCACACTGCTTTTTACTGGCATACTGAGCGCCTTTTTCGGGCCAGGCGCCTGATCCCGCTTCGTGCGCTATGCGCTCACAGGAATCCCGGTGAAAAAAATCGCAGTGTTCGCCGACGTGCAGAACCTCTACTACACCGTGCGTCAGGCCTATGGTTGCCATTTCAACTACGCCGCGCTGTGGGCGGATGTGAGCAAACACGGGCAGATCGTCGAGGCCTATGCTTACGCCATCGATCGTGGCGACAGCAAGCAGCAGCAGTTTCAGCAGATCCTGCGCAACCTCGGCTTCACCGTAAAACTCAAACCCTACATCCAGCGCAGCGACGGCTCGGCCAAGGGCGACTGGGACGTGGGCATCACCCTCGACATCATGGACGCCGCCGACCACGTCGACGAAATCGTCCTGGCCTCCGGTGACGGCGACTTCGACATGCTGCTCGAACGCATCATCAGCAAGCACGGCGTACAGGCAGTCGCCTACGGCGTGCCCGGGTTGACCGCCAACTCGCTGATCCGCGCCGCCAGCCGTTACGTGCCGATCGAAGGCGCGTTGTTGCTGAAGAATTAAGCTGAAAAATTGATTTGAACGGAGTTGAACCCGGTTTGGAACGCATTGCAGTCATCGACTTTGAAACCACCGGCCTGTCGCCGAACAGCAGCTGTCGCGCCACGGAAATCGCCGTGGTCATGCTGGAAAACGGCCGTATCGTCGAGCGTTACCAGAGCCTTATGAATGCCGGCGTGCGCGTCCCGGCCTTCATCGAACAACTGACCGGCATCAGCAACGCCATGCTGCGTACCGCGCCTGCGGCGGAGCGGGTCATGGAAGAGGTCAACGAATTCGTCGGCTGCACCCCGCTGGTGGCGCACAACGCTTCGTTCGACCAGAAATTCTGGGACTTTGAACTGGGACGGATCAAACGCACCCGTCTGCAGAACTTCGCCTGTTCACTGCTGCTGGCCCGGCGCCTGATGCCCGCGGCACCCAATCACAAGCTCGGTACGCTCACTGCATTTGCGCGCCTGCCGCACACCGGCCAGGCGCACCGGGCCATGGCGGATGCCGAGATGGCGGCCAATCTGATGGCGCATCTGGCGCAAGAGCTGCGGCACAAGCATGGCGTGCGTGAGCTGAACCATGACTTGCTGTGCAAACTGCAGAAAGTCCCGGCGGCCAAAGTCAGCGAACACCTGCAGCGCTACCGCTGATCCCCAGCCCGACACAGAACCTTTGTAGGAGCTGCCGAAGGCTGCGATCTTTTGATCTTGCTTTTAAAAGTCAAAGTCAAAAGATCGTCCGAACGCGGCCCGAACCTTCGGCAGCTCCTACAGTGGATTTGTGGTTGGCCCGAACTATTTGCCGTTGGCTTCTATATGGCTCAGCGGCACGCGCTTCTCGATTGCGCTGGACAACACAATCGAGGTCTTGCTGAAGCCAAACTTCGCCACGTGATTGATCAGTTCCTCCAGTTCGGTCATCGAGCCCACCGCGCCCTTCATCATCACGCATGGATCGCCGGTCACACGGAAGCATTCGGTCAGTTGCGGGATTTTCACCAGTTCGTCGTAGACCTTCTGGCTGCCGTTCTGGTGCAGGCGCAATTCGATCATGCACTGGATCGGCAAACCGATTTTCGACAGGTCGATGTTCGCCTGATACCCGGTGATCACGCCGGACGCCTCAAGCTTGGCCACCCGTTCGGCCACTGCCGGGGCGGACAGGTTCACCTTGCGCGCCAGATCGGCGTAGGACGCGCGACCGTTTTCCAACAGAGCGCTGAGCAACATGCGGTCGTATTTGTCCAAGGCCGGACTCCTGAAAATGCCAGACTTTCGAAATCACGGCTTATCCCGTCGATCTCCGTTGTTTCAAAAGTGTACCGGCGCGATAAACAGGTTTTGTAACTTATTTTTGCTCACGGGCCTTTCTAGAATAATCCTCACCCTGCCTCTGACTGTCGAGCTGCCCATGCCTGCCTTGCGCCGTTTTTCCTTGCCGTTGATCGCCGCGTTTTTCGCGCTGTATGTGATTTGGGGATCGACCTATCTGGTAATCCGCCTCGGCGTCGAATACTGGCCGCCGCTGATGCTCGGCGGGGTGCGCTTCGTGATTGCCGGCAGCCTGATGTACGCCTTCCTGCGCTGGCGTGGCGCGCCGGCGCCGACCTGGGTGCAGTGGAAAGCGGCGGGGATCATCGGGATTCTGTTGCTCAGCTTCGGTAACGGCGCGGTCAGTGTCGCCGAGCACACGGGTGTGGCGTCCGGCGTGGCGGCACTGGCAGTGGCGACTGTGCCGTTGTTTACGTTGTTGTGCGGCTATTTCTGGGGCGCGCGTAATACCCGCCTCGAATGGGCCGGGGTGGCGTTGGGGATCGTCGGCATTGCCATGCTCAACATGGGTTCCAACCTGCAATCGAGTCCGCTGGGCGCGGCGCTGTTGATTTTTGCGGCGGCGACTTGGGCCTTCGGCTCGGTGTGGAGCAAACACCTGCCGTTGCCGCAAGGGGCGATGGCCAGTGCCGTGGAGATGCTGGTGGGCGGCGTGGTCCTGCTGATCGGCAGCGCAGTGAGCGGCGAGCACCTGCAAGCCTTGCCGCCAGTGGAAGGCTGGCTGGCCCTGGGGTATCTGATCTTCTTCGGCTCGATCATCGCTTTCAATTCCTACATGTACCTGCTCAAGCACGTGCGTCCAGCGGCGGCCACCAGCTATGCCTACGTCAACCCGGCGGTGGCGGTGTTGCTGGGGATCGTGTTTGTCGGCGAGACCATCGGCATGGAAGAAGCGCTGGCGATGCTGGTGATCATCAGTGCCGTGGTGCTGATCGGTCTGCCGCAATGGCGGCGGCCGGCGCAGCCGCTGGTCGCGGAGCCGCCGAAGACCGCCGTTCCAGCAGAACCGCGTGTGAATTAGGGTAAACTGCGCGCCATTGCACCCTTGTTTTGCGCAACCGCGCTGATTTTTCCTACGGTACTCCCATGACTTTCGCCACCCTTGGCCTGATCGAACCCTTGCTGCGCTCCCTTGAGAAGCTCGGCTACCAGACCCCGACGCCGGTCCAGGCGCAAGCCATTCCGGCCGTGCTGGCCGGTCGCGACCTGATGGCTGCGGCCCAGACCGGTACCGGCAAGACCGCCGGTTTCGCTTTGCCGCTGCTGCAGTTGCTGGCCATGGAAGGGCCGAAAGTCACCGCCAACTCGGTGCGTGCGCTGATTCTGGTACCGACCCGCGAACTGGCCGAGCAGGTTCACGAATCCGTGCGCCAGTACGCAGAAAACCTGCCGTTGCGCACCTACGCGGTGTATGGCGGTGTCAGCATTAACCCGCAGATGATGAAACTGCGCGGCGGCGTCGACCTGCTGGTGGCAACCCCGGGCCGTCTGCTCGACCTGTTCCGCCAGAACGCGTTGAAATTCAATCAGCTGCAAACCCTGGTGCTCGACGAAGCCGACCGCATGCTCGACCTGGGCTTTTCCGAAGAGCTGGCGAACATCTATCGCGCGCTGCCGAAGAAGCGTCAGACGCTGCTGTTCTCCGCGACCTTCTCCGATGACATTCGCCTGCTGGCCGGGCAGATGCTCAACGATCCGCTGAGCATCGAAGTCAGCCCGCGCAACGTCGCGGCCAACACCGTCAAGCAGTGGGTGGTGACGGTGGACAAGAAGCGCAAGCCGGAACTGTTCGTGCACCTGATGCGCAAGAACAAGTGGAAGCAGGTGCTGGTGTTCGCCAAGACCCGCAACGGCGTGGACGCGTTGGTGGAAAAACTCCAGGGCCTCGGTGTGAACGCCGACGGTATTCACGGCGACAAACCGCAGGCGACCCGTCAGCGCGCGCTGGATCGTTTCAAACTCAGTGAAGTGCAGATTCTGGTGGCGACCGACGTCGCTGCTCGGGGTCTGGACATCGAAGACCTGCCGCTGGTGGTCAACTTCGACCTGCCGATCGTGGCCGAGGATTACATCCATCGCATCGGTCGTACCGGCCGTGCCGGTGCAACGGGCGAGGCGATCTCGCTGGTGTGTGCCGATGAAGTGAACATGCTCTCGGCCATCGAGATGCTCACCCGTCAGACCTTGAAGCGTCAGAACGAGCCGGATTTCGAACCTGAGCACCGTGTGCCGGAGACCGATGCCAGCGGTCAGGTGATCAAGAAGCCGAAGAAACCGAAAAAGCCGAAGACCTCCGGTGGCGGTGGCGGCAAACGCAATCTGGGCAAGTGGGTCGACAGTGGCGACACCCAGGCGCCGGAGCCGTCGATCAAGCCTGTGCGTAAAGTGCCGGTGTTCAATACCGGGCCGCGTAAGCGCAAGCCTTAAAGCCAAAAGCCCCTCACCCTAACCCTCTCCCGGAGGGAGAGGGGACTGATTGGAGGATGCTTGAATTCTACGCCGACCTGATTCTGCTGCTGTGAATCCACAATCGACTCGGTCTTTCAGGTCGATGTGTTACGCCAGACACCTCGGTCGGCTCCCTCTCCCTCGGGGAGAGGGTTGGGGTGAGGGTTCAGGCAGGCACCTCGGACTTGAGCCACTGCAACATTCCAATTCCCGCCGCCCGCCCGCTGGCAAAACACCCGGTCAGCAGATAGCCGCCTGTCGGCGCTTCCCAATCCAGCATCTCGCCCGCACAGAACACCCCCGGCAACGCCTTGAGCATCAAACGTTCATCCAGCGCTTCGAACGTCACGCCACCGGCACTGCTGATCGCTTCGTCCAGCGGACGGGTTTTCACCAAGGTCAGCGGTAACGCCTTGATCGCCCGCGCCAACAACGCCGGATCAGCGAAGGTTGCCGCGTCAGTCAATTCACGCAACAACGCCGCTTTCACCCCATCAATCCCGACCTGACTGTGCAGATGCTTGGCCATCGAGCGCGAGCCGCGCGGTTTGCTCAACGCAGCCTGCAATTTATCCACAGGCCGGCCGGGCAGCAGATCAATGTGCACCGTGGCTGAGCCGTGGGCGTTGATCGCCTCGCGGATCGGCGCCGACAGCGCGTAGATCAGGCTGCCTTCAACGCCCGTTGCGGTGATCACGCATTCGCCCAGGCGCGGCACATCGTCGTTCAAACCGATGGCGACATTTTTCAGTGGTGCGCCGGCGAATTTGCTGACAAGCAACTCGCTCCAGGCCTGCACCTCGAATCCGCAATTGCTCGGCTGTAACGGCACCAGTCCTACGCCTTTTTGTTCCAGCGGCAGCATCCACGCGCCATCCGAACCCAGCCGCGACCAACTGCCACCGCCGAGGGCGAGCAGGGTGGCGTCGGGTTTGACGGTGATTTCGCCGTCGGGGCTGCTGATGCGCAGTGCGCCATGTTCATCCCAGCCGAGCCAGCGATGGCGGGTGTGGATAACCACGCCGCTGTCGCGCAGACGCTTGAGCCAGGCGCGCAACAGTGGTGCGGCTTTCATGTCGGTGGGGAATACCCGGCCGGAGCTGCCGATAAAGGTCTCGATGCCCAGCTCATGAATCCAGCGGCACAGCGCGTCAGCGTCGAAGCCGCGCAGCAACGGCGCGATCTGTGGTGCGCGTTCGGCGTAGCGCGCGAGGAACGCCGGGTAAGGCTCGGAGTGAGTGATGTTCATGCCGCCGACCCCGGCCAGCAGGAATTTGCGCCCCACCGAGGGCATGCCGTCGTACAAATCGACCCGCACGCCGGCCTGGCTCAGCACTTCGGCGGCCATCAGGCCGGCGGGGCCACCGCCAATGATGGCGACGTGAGCGGGGAGGGGGGCGGAGGTCTGGGTCATGGCGTGCGCTGCGGTATGGCGGGATAAGGCGCGCATTCTAACAGCGCAGACCAATGTGGGAGATCCCTGTGGGAGCGAGCTTGCTCGCGAAGACGTCGGTAGATTCAACATCTAGTTGACCGACCCACCGCTTTCGCGAGCAAGCTCGCTCCCACAGGGGTTTTTAGTGGATTCGATACCTGGTTAAAATTAATCAGTGTGCTGCACGCTATGAGCGGTATGGCCTGTAGTCCCTTTCGCTCAGGTTATCCACAGGCCGTTCCACAGCCATTGTGGGTAACGCAGCACAGCTTAATGACAACCGTGTGACGTCCAGACCCGTTGCGCGCTGTGATGCAGGATGCCGTGGCGGCGGGCGAGGGCGTGGCGATCCTTGCTGTAGCCACCGCCGATCACGCCAACCACCGGGATGTCGCGGCCCAGGCAATGGCGCATCACGCTTTCATCGCGGGCGGCGACGCCTTCGTCTGTCAGCTGCAGATAACCGAGGGCGTCGTCCTTGTGCACATCGACCCCGGCGTCGTACAGCACCAGGTCCGGTTGATACAGCGGCAGCAGGTAGTTGAGGGTGTCATCCACCACCTGCAGATAGTCGGCATCGCCCATGCCTTTAGGCAGCGGAATGTCCCAGTCGCTTTCGGCCTTGCGTGCAGGAAAATTCTTTTCACAGTGCAGGGAAACGGTGATCGCCTCCGGCGTGTCGTGGAGGATGCGTGCGGTGCCGTCACCCTGATGCACGTCGCAATCAAAGATCAGCACACGGTTCACCCGACCGCTTTGCAGCAGGTAATGGCTGATGATCGCCAGGTCGTTGAAGATGCAGAACCCGGCCGGGTAGTCGTAGTGAGCGTGATGGGTGCCGCCGGCCAGGTGACAGGCCAGACCATGCTCCAGGGCTTTTTCTGCCGCCAGAATTGAACCGCCGACCGCCCGCACCGTACGCCGCGCCAGCGCTTCGTTCCAGGGCAAGCCAAGGCGCCGCTGGTCTTCGCGGGACAACTCGCCGCTCATGTAGCGTTCGATATAGCGACGGTCATGCGCCAGGGCGAGGATGTCGTTGGGGCAGATCTCCGGGCGCAGCAGGTCGGCGTCGCGGGTCAGGCCGCTGTCGACCAGGTGGTCGCGCAGCAAACGGAACTTGTCCATCGGAAAGCGGTGATCCGCCGGAAACTCGGGACTGTAGTCTTCGTGGTAGATCAACGGCAGTGGCATGGCGACTTCATGTAGGAACGATGGAAAGAGTGAACGATCCTACCAGCGATGTAGACTTGCGGCATGGAAACGGAGGGGCATGATGGAGCCGATACTGCAACTGGAAAGTGCGCGATTGCTGATGCGCCAATGGCAGGACGAGGATTTGCCGGCATTTGCGGCGATGTGTGCCGATCCGCAGGTCATGCGTTACTTTCCACAGCCCTTGAGCCGCCTGGAAAGTGCTTCGCTCATTGGTCGGGTGCGCGGCCATTTTGCCGAACACGGCTTCGGATTATGGGCGCTGGAGCGCAAGGACAGCGGCGAGTTCATCGGTTTCACCGGTCTGGGTGTGGTCGGTTTCGATGCCCCGTTCACGCCAGCGGTGGAAATCGGCTGGCGCCTGGCCCGCGAGCATTGGGGGCTGGGCTATGCCAGTGAAGCGGCATGGACCGCTCTGCGTTGCGGCTTTGACCGGTTGTCGCTGAAGGAAATCGTGTCCTTCACCGCCCAGAGCAATCTGCCTTCGGAGAAAGTCATGCAAGCGATTGGCATGCAGCACGATCCGGCCGATGATTTCGATCACCCCAAAGTTGCCGTCGATCACCCGTTGCGCCGGCATGTGCTGTACCGGATTACCAGGGAGCAATGGCTGCAAACCCTGCATGGCTAAGCCGACACGGACGTTTACAATGGCGCGACAATGGCTCGCGCCAGAACCTGAATGGGCCGCCGCAGCCAAGACTGCGTGGCATAGCGTTGTGTGAGGAGAGTCTGAATGAGCCAAGTGTTGGAAGATCTGGTCGACCTGCTGACCCTGGAGCCGATCGAGGAAAACCTGTTCCGTGGCCGCAGCCAGGACCTGGGTTTCCGTCAGTTGTTCGGCGGGCAGGTGCTCGGCCAGTCGCTGTCGGCGGCCAGTCAGACGGTTGAAGAGGCGCGCCATGTGCATTCGATGCACGGTTATTTCCTGCGCCCCGGCGACGCCAAATTGCCAGTGGTTTACTCGGTGGATCGCGTGCGTGATGGCGGCAGCTTCAGCACCCGGCGGGTCACCGCGATCCAGAAGGGCCACCCGATTTTTACCTGCAGCGCGTCGTTCCAGTACGACGAGGCAGGCTTCGAGCACCAGAGCCAGATGCCGGTGGTGGTCGGTCCGGAAAACCTGCCGTCGGAGCTGGAACTGACCCAGCAGCGCGCGCACCTGATTCCCGAGCACATGCGCGAAAAATTGCTCTGCCCGAAACCGATCGAAGTGCGCCCGGTCACTGAAAAAGACCCGTACAACCCGCAGCCGGCCGATCCGGTGAAGTACGTGTGGTTCCGTGCTGATGGCGCGCTGGCCGACATTCCGGCGCTGCACAAATACCTGCTGGCCTACGCCTCGGACTTCGGTCTGCTGACCACTTCGATGCTGCCCCACGGCAAGTCGGTCTGGCAGAAAGACATGCAGGTCGCCAGCCTCGATCACGCGCTGTGGTTCCACAATGATCTGCGCGCCGACGACTGGCTGCTCTACGCGATGGACAGCCCGTGGGCCGGTAATTCCCGTGGGTTCTCCCGTGGCAGCGTGTACAACCGCGCCGGGCAACTGGTGGCGTCGGTGACCCAGGAAGGCCTGATTCGTCACCGCAAGGACTGGGCATGAGCCTGAGCGATGTGAAGCACTGGGTGTTCGACATGGACGGCACGCTGACGATCGCCGTGCATGACTTTGCGGCGATCCGCGTGGCGCTGGCGATTCCGCCCGAGGACGACATTCTCACCCACCTCGCGGCGCTGCCGGCCGACGAAGCGGCGGCGAAACATGCCTGGCTGCTGGAGCATGAGCGCGATCTGGCGCTGGGTTCGAAACCGGCTGCCGGTGCGGTGGAGTTGGTGCGCGATCTGCACGGGCGTGGCTATCGCCTGGGCATCCTGACGCGCAACGCGCGGGAGCTGGCGCATGTGACGCTCGAAGCGATTGGTCTGGCCGACTGCTTCGCCGTGGACGATGTGCTGGGCCGCGATGAAGCACCGCCGAAGCCGCATCCCGGCGGGTTGCTGAAACTGGCCGAGGCCTGGAAGGTGCCGGCGTGCGAGATGGTGATGGTCGGGGATTACCGCTTCGACCTGGATTGCGGGCGAGCGGCCGGGGCGCGGACGGTGCTGGTGAATTTGCCGGATAACCCATGGCCGGAGCTGACCGACTGGCATGCGCAGGATTGTGTCGAGTTGCGGCGGATGCTTCTGGCCTAAGTTCTTTGGTGCCTGAGCTACCTCTTCGCGAGCAAGCCCGCTCCCACATTTGAAATACATTCCCCTGTGGGAGCGAGCTTGCTCGCGAAGAGGGCATAAAATCCGCTAAACAGTTTACTGATCAAACAGCGCTTTCTGCCCCTCCGGCGACGTCAACATCCCATCGCCGTTATGCCCGACCCCTGGCACTTCAACCAGCCGCTGATTCACCCCTTCCGGATGCCGGCGCAGCAGGTAGCCGAAAAACAGTTTGCCGCGTTCCAGTCGATACGCGCCCTGGGCTTCGGCGGCGCAGCTCTTGTCCAGCGCCGGATGCTGCGGGTCGGTGTCCTGCTGACCGAGCAGATAAATCACCTCGCGCTTGATGTAACTGCTTTCAAGCTGCAACGGCGTTTGCCCGCCGGCGTACACCGGCATGTCGCTCAGGCCGTACTTCCAGCGATTAAACCCAAGGCACTGTGCGTGATCGAAGGCCACTGGCCGCTGTTCGTTGAAATACGCGTATGACGACGGGTTGGCCACCACGTACCGCAGGCGAATGCCGTTGGCCTTCAGCGCCGGTTGATCCTTTGCCAGCAGGGCATAACGCTGCACCACTTGGCCACCACCCGAGTGGCCGAAAATCACAATCTGTTTCACATCCGGAAACTGCTTGCGGTCGCTGACCCGGGCGACGATTTCATCCAGCGCGGCGTAGGAACTCAGCGGATTCGGCCCTGTGGATAACCCGCCGCCCATCCACTCGTTGCCTTTCCAGCGCAGCAACGTGTTGGGCAGCGAGTACAGGGCGACGTCGCTTTCATTGAGAAACTGCGGCGCGATCACCAGCGTGTGCGCAGTTTGTCCGGCCAATTCCGTGGCGTGCTCGGCACTCTTGCGGTAGGTTTCGGCGTTGCGCAGACGGCCGTGAATGACGATCAGCACCCGCTCGATTTTTTCCGGTGCGGGGCTGATGCCCACGGCCATTTCGCCGGCCTTGAGTTGCAGACGCCCGGAGCTGATGGCATCGACGCCCGCCGCGTGTGCGCTGCCGCCGATGATCAGTAACGCCAAAAGCCATTTGTGCATTTACAGGTTTTTCGCCGCGAAGGTATCGCACTGGCCGACCTGGCCCTGGGCGAATCCGGTTTTGAACCAGCGCACCCTTTGCGCTGACGTGCCATGGGTAAACGAGTCCGGCACCACTCGACCCTGACCCTGTTGTTGCAGGCGATCATCACCGATGGCGTTGGCCGCGTTCAAGGCCTCTTCGACGTCACCCGCTTCCAGCCAGTTCAGGCGCTGCTGCGCATGGTAGGCCCAGACGCCAGCCAGGCAGTCAGCCTGCAATTCCTGACGCACCAGCAAACCGCCGTCGCCCTGCATCTGCCGCCCCTGCTGCCGGGCTGCCTGAATTTTCGCCGAGACGCCGAGCAGCGTCTGCACATGGTGGCCGACTTCGTGCGCGATCACGTAGGCCTGGGCGAAGTCGCCGGCAGCCTTGAAGCGCTGGGCCATTTCCTGGAAGAAGGCCATGTCCAGATAGACTTTCTGATCCGCCGGGCAATAGAACGGGCCGGTCGCCGAAGTCGCCAGACCGCAGGCGGAATTGACCCGGTTGCTGAACAGCACCAAAGTCGGGTCCTTATATTGGCGGCCGGCCTGCTGGAAAATCGCGCCCCAGGTGTCTTCGGTATCGCCGAGGATCGAACGCACGAATTCGGCCTGCTGGTCGTTGGCCGGTGGCGCCTGACGGGTTTGCGTCGAGGCCGGTGCCGATTGTTCGGTCATTTGCCCGGTGAGCTGGCCGAGGATCTGCAGCGGGTCCTGCCCGGTGATCCAGCCGATGCCGACGATCAGCAGGATCGCCCCGAGGCTCAGGCCTTTGCCACCACCGAAACGCATGCCGCCGCCACCGCCGCTATCATCGCCACGGGCATCGACGACGTTGTCACTGCGTCGGCCTTTTTTCCATAGCATGTGGGAATCCTCTATCTGTACGTGGTGATGAGTGTTGCTGGTGTGTGAGTGTGGCGCCAGTCCGGTCGTCCGTCCATTGGCGCACACGCAAGCAGGCCCGGCCTCGGGTGACGAGGGCGGGCCTGTTATTGACGAGCGTGTGCGCGACTAATTCAATCCGTTGGCGGATTTCTCCTTTCGCACTGTGCGTCAGCGATCGAAGGCGTCCCACACCGGGGCGAAATCCGGGCTGACCTGACGCTGATTTTTCGGCAGTGCGGCGATCAGTGCGCGGTCTTCAGCGTCCAGCTCAACCTGCAGCGCAGCCAGGTTCGCCAGTTGATTGGCCCGGCTGCTGGCTTTGGGAATCGCCGCGACGTTGGGCTGATCGAGCAGCCATTTCAATGCGATCTGAGTCGGCAGCACACTGTGTTTTTTCGCGATCTGCTGAATCTGCGCAATGTCCGAGACCTTGTTGCGCGCCAATGGCGTGTAGGCCGTCAGTGCCAGATCGTGTTGGCGGGCATAGTCGAGCAAGGCGTTTTGTCCGAGCAAGACGTGGTACTCGACCTGGATCGCTGACAGAGGGATGGCGTATTCCTCGACGACTTTGCGCAGCAGCGGCAGCGGAAAATTCGCCACGCCGATGTTGCGAGCCAGACCTTGCTCCTTGAAGGATGCGAGGGTTTCAAGCGTGCGCGGCAAGTCCCAGTCAATGCTCGGCCAATGGATCATGAACAGGTCGACGTACTCGCTGCGCAAAGCCTTGAGGCTTCGTTCCATCGAGTGGCGCATGGCGTCGGGTTGCAACTGGTCCCACCAGACCTTGGTGGTGACATGAATCTGCTCGCGGGGTGTCGATGTGTTCGCCAACGCTTGTCCGACTGCGTCTTCGTTGTTGTAGGCCGCTGCCGTGTCGATATGCCGATAACCGAGTTCCAGCGCCTGCTCGACGGCACGGGTGCATTCGTCGCCGAGCATCGGCCAGGTGCCGAGGCCGAGTTTCGGCATGTTCAAACCCTGGGCGTTAACGATGTGCTGCATGGTCGATCTCCTGTTCGAAAGCAGTAATACCGGCGATATGCCGGGCGGCGATGTAGCCGAACGTCAGCGCCGGGCCGAGGTTGATCCCGCCTGCCGGATAGTGCCCGCCCATGATGCTGGCCATGTCGCCACCGGCGGCGTAGAGCCCGGCGATGGGCTGGGCATGGGCGTCGAGCACTTGTGCCTGCGGGTTGACCTTGAGCCCGGCAAAGGTGCCGAAGCAGCCCGGTTGCACTTTCACGGCATAAAAAGGGCCGGCCTCTATTGGGGCAACGCAGGGGTTGGGAAGGTTCGCCGGATCGCCCTGCTTGCGGTTGTAGGACGTGGAACCGCGACCGAACAACGGGTCCTCGCCAAGGCGCGCATGCGAGTTGTAGTGATCCACCGTGTGACGTAATCCGCTCGGGTCGATGCCGCAGGCGCTGGCCAATTCTTCCAGGGTGTTGCCGGTTTTCAGATAGCCGCTGCGAATAAATCCTGACAGCGGAACGGGAAATGGCCGCGACATGCCCAGGCCATAACGCCGTTGAAAGGCGCGGCTGCAGATCAGCCACGAGGCGACTTCCTCGCCTTCAGGCGTGGCGGCAACCATGGCGCTGACGTAGTCGTAGTAACCGTTGGCCTCGTTGACGAAGCGCTGGCCGTTGCGCAGTACGCCGATGATTCCCGGTTTGCCGCGTTCGATGATGTGTGGGAAATGGCCGATGCTGCCGTCAGCATGCGGCACTTGCGAGACCGGCGCCCAGGCCACGGGCGACGCCAGCTCGGTATTGACCGTGGCACCGACGCTTTCGCCCAGACGCAGGCCATCGCCATTCACCGCCAGCGGCGGCAGTGCCCAGTGTTCATGACCCGTGGGCGTGCGCGGAAACAAGGCCTTGCGCCGTTCGACGTCATTGGCGAAACCGCCGGCGGCCAGCACTACGGCTTTGCGTGCATGGACGCGGATCGGGCCTTTTGCGCTGTTGACCACGGCGCCGTAAACCCTTGCTTCATCGCGCAGCAGTTCGCTCACCGGCGCCGACTCCCATAACAGGACACCAAGGTCCTCGGCGGATTTCGCCAGCCTGGCGACCAGCGCCACCCCGTTGACCAGTTGCATGGCCCGGCCGTGTACCGCCAGATCCAGCAAGTGTCGGGTAAAACGACGGGTTACATGCCAAGCCGCTTTCAGCGAACGGGTGAGATTGAGGAACGCCGAAAGGTCGGCGCCGGCCATGATCGGCATGCCCATGAAGGACGTTTCGCGCATCGTTGTACGCAGGCGCTTGAGCAGGCGTCCGACTTGGCGTCCGTCGTAAGGCGCCGCGATGACCGAGCGCCCGCCCGTGCCAGCGCCCGGCGTATCACCATGGATGTCGGCGATGGCGTTGCCGTCGGCAAATTGCAAAGCGCTGTGCTGTTCGAAAAACGCGACCATGTGTGGTCCGGCAGTGAGGAAGGCGTCGATCATGGCCGGGTCGTAATGTTCGCCGAGTTCGTGGCGCAGGTACGTGCGCGGTTGCTCGATGTCTTCGACGATGCCGGCGCGTCGCGCCAGTGGATTGCACGGTACCCACGCCCAGCCGCCGGACCACGCCGTGGCACCACCGAACAGCGGATCCTTTTCAACCACGATGACTTTCAGACCGTGCCATGCGCCAGTGACCGCTGTAGATAAACCGGCGGCACCGGAGCCGACGACCAGCACGTCACAGTCGATTTCGGGAAGTTCGGCAGGCATCAGGCAAAGCTCCGCAGCTGGGTTTTATTGGAATTAGGTTCCAGAAATTAACTAATTATGTGCAGCTGCAACAAGGCATGGTTCAGTAAAGTGGGCGGTTATCGCACAGCCAGTTCCGGATTTCGCTTTGTCTCGGATGTCTTTTAGAATCGGCGAAATTTCATTTGGATCTTCCCATGGCCGGCAGTCAGATCGAACGGGTTTTCAGCGTGCTGGAAAGCCTCACCAGTGAGCCGCGCGGGCTGCCGATGCAGACCCTGGCCGAGCAGCTCGACATCCCGAAAAGTGCCACTCACCGTATGCTCGCCGAGCTGATTCGGCTGGGTTATGTACGGCAGAATGCAGACACTCTGCGCTATCACTTGTCGACCAAACTGGTGGCGATGGGGTTTCAGTACCTGTCGAGCAGCGGTGCCGACATCGTGCAGCCGGTGCTGGATCGACTGGCGCAGGAAACCGGCGAACTGGTGCGTCTGGGGGTGATCGATGGCGAGCGCCAGACCTGGATCGCCAAGGCGCAGGGCGCCCGGACGGGCCTGCGTTATGACCCGGACATGGGCCGCGACGCGCCGTTGTTCTACACCGCCTCCGGGCACGCGTGGCTGGCCTGCATGAGCGATGCCGAGGCGTTGTCGCTGGTCGAGCGCCAGGGCGCGGAAGTGCCGGTGGGCATTGGGCCGAATGCGCCGCGCTCCAATATCGAGTTGCTGGAGCGCCTGCGGCTGGCGCGTGAGCAGGGTTATGCCTGCGTCGAGGAAAGTTCGGCGGTGGGCACTTCGGCGATTGCCGCGGTGGTCAAGCATCCCGTTGACGGACGGGTGATCGGCGTACTGAGCATCGCCGGGCCAAGCGCGCGGATGCCTGGCGCGCGGCTGCATGAACTGGCGCCGTTGCTGATGAAGTTCACCGAGGAGTTGTCGGCGGCGAGCCTGGCGTCCGAATTGTTTGTCTGACCCGCGCCGATCTTTGTAGGAGCTGCCGAAGGCTGCGATCTTTTGACGTTGTTTTTCAGATCAAGAGCAAAAGATCGCAGCCTGCGGCAACTCTTACAGGTTGAGCGTCGTGTGCGAAGTTGTGCGGTGTTCGCACGGATTTTCTATTAGTGGGTGTTTGATTTTGGAACTCGATTCTAAATTGTTGCTGGAGTGACATTTCCGACAACAATCACAAGAGGATCGCGCCTTGACTCCGCCCCTTCGTATCGCCCTGATCGGCGCCGGCAACATGGGCCACCAGCATTACCAGCACTTGCAAACCCTCGATGAAGCCCGGTTGTGTGCAGTGGCCGATCCCGGCCCGCAGGTTCCCGCGCTGGCGGCGCAGTGGGGCGTGGCGTATTTCGCCGATCACCGGCAGATGCTGGAGCAGGTGAGGCCCGATGCGGTGATCGTGGCCAACCCGAATAATCAGCACGTCAGCACGGCGCTGGATTGCCTCGCCGCCGGGATTGCGGTGCTGCTGGAGAAACCGGTGGGCGTGCATCTGGATGAGGCACTCGAACTGGTGGCGGCGGTCAAACGCAGCGGCGTGCCGGTGCTGGTCGGCCATCATCGGCGGCACAATCCGTTGATCGTGCGTGCCCACCAATTGCTGCGCAGCGGCGCGCTCGGGCGGCTGACCACGGTTACCGCACTGTTCCAGGTGCGCAAACCCGACCGTTATTTCGAGGTCCCGTGGCGCCGTGAGCCGGGCGCGGGCCTGTTGCTGACCAACCTGATTCACGACCTCGATTTGCTGCGTCACCTGTGCGGGGAGGTGCAGTCGGTGCAGGCCGTCACCGACAACGCGGTGCGGGGTTTTGCCAACGAAGACAGCGTCGCGGTGTTACTGCAATTTGCCGGCGGTGCACTGGGCACGCTGAGCGGTTCCGATGCGGTCGCTGCGCCGTGGAGCTGGGAGCTGAATTCCGCAGAAAACCCGGTTTACCCGCGTCAGGCCGATCAGCCGTGTTATTTGCTGGCGGGCACTGCCGGAGCGTTAAGCATTCCGCAACTCAAGCGTTGGCATTACGCTGCCGATCAAGTCGATGCCGGTTGGCACGAACCGCTGATCGCGCTGCAAGAACAGTGTGAGGGCGGGGACGCGTTGCGTTTGCAGCTGCAACATTTTGTGCAGGTCGCGCGGCGTGAAGTCGAACCCTTGGTCAGTGCCGCCGATGCCGCGCGAACCCTGGCGCTGGTCGAGGCGATTCGTGAAGCGGCGGCCAGCGGCCGTGCCTGTTCCCCGGCAGCGGTCGAGGCTTGAGCATGAACGAACGAATCCTGTCTCTGGCCAGTCTCACCGTACTCGAATTATCGCCACCGCAAATGGTCGAGGTGGCGGCGCGTGCCGGTTACAGCCATGTCGGCCTGCGCCTGGAACCGGCGACGCCGGAGGAATATCACTTTCCGCTGGTGGCCGATGGTGATCTGCGGCGTCAGACGTTGAGGCGTTTGCGCGACACTGGCATCGCGGTGCTCGACGTGGAAATCCTGCGCCTGAAACCGCACACGGTGGTTGCCGATTTCGACAAGCTGCTGGCCGTCGGCGCGGAGTTTGGCGCCAGTGAATTACTCGTCGCCGGCAATGATCCTGACGAGCAACGGCTCACCGACAACTTTGCCGCGCTGTGTGATCTGGCGGCGCCTTACGGTTTGCATCCGCATCTGGAGTTCATGCCCTGGACCGATGCGCGCAACCTCGAGCAGGCGTTGCGCATCGTTGCCAACGCCGACCGGGAAAACGCCGCGGTGCTGGTCGATGCCTTTCATTTCGATCGCTCCGGCTCACGGCTGGAGGATCTGGCCAGCGTCGCACCGGCGCGCCTGCGTTATGCGCAATTGTGCGATGTGGCGGGGCCGAGACCGGCGGACATGGCCGAGATCTTGCGTCAGGCGCGCAACGAGCGGCGGTTTCCCGGCGAGGGCGATTGCGACCTGCACGGTTTGTTGCGCAGTCTGCCAGCTAATATTCCATTGAGCCTGGAGATCCCCACGGTGAAACTGCTGGAGCAGGGCGTCAGCGGATTGCAACGAGCGCAGATGGCGCTCGACAGGACGCGGGAATTGTTGACGCAGTTATAAGTCAGTTTTTGTGGCGGGGCGCCAGCGTCCCCGCCACTGTTTATTTTTCCTTCAGAGATATCCAATGACCGTCAGCACCCCGCTCTCCGGTGTCAACCAACCCTTCAAGGGGATTTTGCTGATTGTCGTGGCGACTTTCCTGTTCTCCAGCCACGACGCGCTGTCGAAATACCTATCGGGTTTCTACCCGATCGTCATGGTGGTATGGGCGCGTTATCTGGTGCACACCTTGCTGATGGCGGGGATCTTCCTGCCGCAATCGGGGCTTCGGGTGTTGCGTACCAAACGGCCGTTGTGGCAGTTGGCGCGGGCGCTGTGTCTGCTCGGCACCAGTCTGTTTTTCACCACGGCGCTGTTGTACATCCCGCTGGCCGAGGCCACGGCGGTCAACTTTCTTGCGCCGGTGCTGGTGACGGCATTGTCGGTGCCGTTGCTCAAGGAACGGGTGACGCGCGGGCAATGGATTGCGGTGATCTGTGGATTCATCGGCGTGCTGATCATCGTTCACCCGGGCGGTGAATTGTTCACTCCGGCGGTGCTGCTGCCGTTCTGCTCGGCGTTGTTTTTCTGCTTCTATCAACTGCTGACGCGCAAGCTCAGTGAGGTCGATAGCCCGACCACCAGCAACTTCTTCGCCGGTCTGTGCAACACCTTGGTGATGAGTGCGCTGGTGCCGTTCTTCTGGCAGGTGCCGACGTTGATGCATGCCGTGTTGATGCTGGCGCTGGGCAGTTGCGGGATGACCGCGCACCTGTTTCTGACCCAGGCGTTTCGCCATGCCGCGCCGGCATTGCTGGCGCCGTTCGGTTACTGTCAGATCGTCTTTGCCGGGTTGTTGGGTTGGGTGGTGTTCAATCACACGCCGAGCCTGTTGACGGTGATCGGCATTGTGGTGATCTGCTGCAGCGGCCTGGCGGCGGCGTGGCAGCAGAGCCGTCGCTGAAGGATCCACAAATTCCTGTGTAGGAGCTGCGGCACGCTGCGATCTTTTGATCTTCAAAATCAAGATCAAAAGATCGCAGCGTGCCGCAGCTCCTACAGGGTAGGCCGGTTACTCGCTGACGTCTGGAATCTTGCGCGGTGCCATGAAGTACATCCAGGTCAGGGCAATGAAGTACATCGCCGGGATCAGGGTGAACAGCACCGTGTAGTTGTTGTTGGTGACGGTCAGGATGTGGCCGACGATCTGGGTCATGAACATCCCGCCAATCGCTGCGCACATGCCGCCGAAACCGAACACCGTGCTCATCATGTGCTTGGGCGTGTAGTCCATCACCAGGCTCCAGATGTTCGCGGTCCAGGCCTGATGCGCGCCGATCGCTAGGGAGATTGCCGCGACGGCGACCCACAGATTGCCCGAACCGGCGGCCATGATCACGCCGATGATGCAGCAGGCGAACAGGAACATCGACAGCAGCCGCGCCTTGATCGAGTTCATGCCGCGACCGATCAGGAACGAAGACAGAATGCCGCCACCGACGCTGCCGAAGTCGGCCGTCACGTAGATGATGATCAGCGGAATACCCATTTGGGTGACGTTGATGCCCAGGTTGTATTGCTGGTTGAGAAACGGCGGCAACCAATACAGGTAGAACCAGAACACCGGCGCGGTCAGCGAATAGGCGAGGGCGAACGCCCAGGTGCCGCGCATGAGCAGGATGCGTGAGAACGGGACGCGGGCCTGTTCCGGTTCGACTTCTTTCTGGATGTATTCCAGCTCCGACTGTTTGACGCTCGGATGGTCTTCCGGGTTGAAGTATTTCAAGCCCCAGAACAGCAGCCAGATCCCGCCCAGTGCCGACATGCACAGGAACGCTGCCTGCCAGCCCCAGACGTGGAGAATCAGCGGCAGCAGCATCGGCGTGAACATGGCGCCGACGTTGGTCCCGGCGTTGAAGATGCCGGTGGCCACCGCGCGTTCGCCGGCCGGGAACCACAGGCGCGTGGTTTTCACGCAGGCCGGGTAGTTGGCCGCTTCGGTCAGGCCGAGGATAAACCGGCAGACCATGAAGCCGACGGCCGACGTCGCCAGACCGTGAGCGCCGGTGGCCAGGCTCCAGAGCAGCACTGCGCAGAAGAACACGCGCTTGACGCCGACGCGGTCGATCAGGCGTCCCTGCAGGACGAAGCCGATCGCGTAGCCGACCTGAAACCAGAAGTTGATGTTGGCGTAATCCATCGCCGTCCAGCTCATTTCTTTGGCAAGAATGGGCTGCATGACGCCGAGGGCCGCGCGATCGATGTAGTTCAGGGTCGTGGCGAAAAACACCAGCGCCAGCATGCCCCAACGGGTCTTGCCGACGGCCATGGCGCCGCGGATCTTGTCGCCGATGCCACCCGTGGCAGTGCTCATGGCCGGAGCCATGCGGGAAGTCTGTGAAGGAATCATTGTTCCACCCGTTTTTGAATTTGTTATGTGGTGTTGTTTGCACGCACTGCGACCGAAGGTTCATATCCGGACTCAATGTGGAGTCGATGGTGGGCAGTGGACGAAAAATCGTCAATTCGTCGAAACGCCATAGTGTTCGATAATCGCACGCAAAACTAACCGGCTGGTACACTTTAAATTGCTGTGCGCAGTCATGCAGCCAATAATTTCCCAACGATAAAAAACATCCTGTGTAGGAGCTGCCGAAGGCTGCGATCTTTTGAATTTGCTTTTCAGGACCAGGATCAAAAGATCGCAGCCTTCGGCAGCTCCTACCTTAAAGATAAGCGCGGCGCAGTCCGGGAGTAGCAACATGCAGCGTTCCATTGCCACCGTTTCCCTGAGCGGCACCCTGCCGGAAAAGCTCGAAGCCATTGCCGCCGCCGGGTTCGACGGCGTCGAGATTTTCGAGAACGATCTTCTGTATTACGACGGCAGTCCGCGGGAAATCAGGCAGATGTGCGCTGACCTGGGGATCGCCATCACGCTGTTCCAGCCGTTCCGCGATTTCGAAGGTTGCCGCCGAGATCGGCTGGCGCGCAATCTGGAGCGGGCCGAGCGCAAATTCGACCTGATGCAGGAACTGGGCACCGACCTGGTGCTGGTCTGCAGCAACGCCTCGGCGGACAGCGTCGGCGACCGGCAGATTCTGGTCGATGACCTGCGGCTGCTGGCCGAACGGGCCGGCGCGCGCGGGTTGCGCATCGGCTATGAAGCGCTGGCCTGGGGCCGGCACGTCAATACGTATCAACAGGTCTGGGACATCGTCCGCCAGGCCGATCACCCGGCCCTCGGCGTGCTGCTCGACAGCTTTCACACCTTGTCGCTGAAAGGTGATCCAAGCGCGATTGCCGACATTCCCGGCGACAAGATCTTCTTTGTGCAAATGGCCGACGCGCCGATTCTCGCCATGGATGTGCTGGAGTGGAGCCGGCATTTCCGCTGCTTCCCGGGGCAGGGTGAGTTCGATCTGCCGGGCTTCCTCGCGCCGATCATCCAGAGCGGTTACACCGGCCCGTTGTCGCTGGAAATTTTCAACGACGGCTTCCGCGCCGCGCCACCTCGAGCGAATGCCGCCGATGGTCTGCGTTCGCTGTTGTACCTGGAAGAGAAGACCCGTCAGCGGCTGGAGCAGCAACCGACGCCGGTGGCCAACCGCGAGATCCTCTTCGAAACGCCGCCGGCCAGCGAGTACAACGGCATTGAGTTTCTGGAGTTCGCTGTCGACGAAAGCCTCGGCGCCAAACTGAGCAATTGGCTGGAGCGCCTGGGCTTCGTCAAGGCCGGGCAGCATCGCTCCAAGAGCGTGAGCCTGCTGCGTCAGGGCGATATCAACCTGATCCTCAACGCCGAACCGTATTCGTTCGGCCACAGTTTCTTTGAGGCGCACGGCCCATCGCTGTGCGCCACCGCCGTGCGGGTCAAGGACAGCGCCAGCGCCCTGGCCCGCGCCGTCGCCTACAAGGGCCAGCCCTATCGCGGCCTGGTCGGCCCCAACGAACTGGAACTGGCCGCGGTGCGTGCACCGGACGGCAGCCTGATTTATCTGGTGGATGAAGCGGCGGATGTCTATGGCACCGACTTCAATCTGCTGCCGAACGCCCAGGCCCGTGGCGGCCTCAAGCGCATCGATCACATGGCCATGGCGTTGCCGGCCGACAGCCTCGACAGTTGGGTGCTGTTCTACAAGAGCCTGCTGGATTTCGAGGCCGACGATGAAGTGGTGCTGCCCGATCCGTACGGGTTGGTAAAGAGCCGCGCGTTGCGCAGCCGCGACAGTTCGATCCGCTTGCCGCTGAATATCTCGGAGAACCGCAACACTGCGATCTCTCACGCACTGTCGAGTTACCGCGGCTCCGGTGTGCATCACATCGCCTTCGATTGTGATGACATCTTCGCCGAAGTCAGCCGCGCCAAGGAGGCTGGCGTGCCGTTGCTGGATATCCCGCTCAACTATTACGACGACCTCGCTGCGCGCTTCGATTTCGACGACGAGTTCCTCAGCGAACTGGCGTACTACAACGTGCTCTACGACCGCGATGCCCAGGGCGGTGAACTGTTCCACGTCTATACCGAGCCGTTCGAGGGACGCTTCTTCTTCGAGATCATTCAGCGTAAAAACGGCTATGCCGGTTATGGTGCGGCGAACGTCGCGGTACGTCTGGCGGCGATGGCCAAATCACGCAGCGGCGCGGTGCGCCAGGCGAAGTTGTAGGAATTTCGTAAACGCGGGATTAAACACGGGCCGCGTGGCTTCCTTCACTGTGCAGCGCGGCCCATAATCGCCCACCTGTGCAGTGATGGCCGTGAGCCCGCAATGACAATGACTTCAGAACTCCCCGCCGCCTCCGTCGTATCCGGCATCGAGCCGCGCAAGAGTCGCAAGAACAACCCGGAAAAGACCCGCGAGAACATCCTGCAGGAGGCGATCGTCGAGTTCGTCCAGCAGGGTTTGTCCGGCGCCCGCGTTGACGCGATCGCCGAGCGTATCCATACCTCCAAACGCATGATCTATTACTACTTCGGCAGTAAGGAGCAGTTGTACGTCGAGGTGCTGGAGAAGCTTTACGGCGATATCCGCAGCACCGAAAACCGCCTGCACCTCGCCGAGTTGCCGCCGGTGGTGGCGATCCGCCGACTGGTGGAGTTCACCTTCGACCACCATGACCGCAACGTCGATTTCGTGCGCATCGTCTGCATCGAAAACATCCACAACGCCGAATTCGTGAAGCGTTCGGACGCGATCAAGGCGATGAACAATACGATCCTCGATTCGCTGGGCGAGATTTTGCGCCGCGGTGCCGAGGAGGGCGTGTTCCGCGCCGGGCTCGACGCGCTGGATGTGCACTTGCTGATCAGCTCGTTCTGCTTCTACCGCGTCTCGAACCGCCACACGTTCGGTGAGATCTTTCAGATCGATCTGCCGGATGAAAGCATCAAGCAGCGTCATCGCGAGATGATCTGCGAGTCGGTGTTGCGCTACTTGCAGCCCTGACAAGCAAAAGATCGCAGCCTTCGGCAGCTCCTACACAAGTCCCTGTAGGAGCTGCCGAAGGCTGCGATCTTTTGATCTTTTAAACGTTCATGCTTTGAAAATGCGCCAGCATGCGCTGCGCATCCGGCACCACGCCGCTGAACAGCTCAAACGCCTTCACCGCTTGAAACACCGCCATGTTGCCGCCGTCCAGCGTGCGGCAGCCCAAGGCGCGGGCGTTGCGCAGCAGTTCGGTTTCCAGCGGGAAGTACACGATCTCCGCGACCCACAATTCCTTGCGCAGCAACTCCACCGGCACGGGCATCCCCGGCAGTTTGGCCATGCCCATCGGCGTGGTGTTCACCAGACCATCGGCCTGGTTCAGCGTACTCGGCAGATCGTGCCCGGCCACCGCGCGACCTGAGCCGAAATGCTGGTTGAGGTTGTTCGCCAGACTCTCGGCGCGCTCGCGATCGACGTCGAAAATACTCAGTTGCTGCACGCCTTCGCTCAACAGCGCATGGGCCACCGCCGCGCCTGCGCCACCGGCACCCATCTGCACGACACGTGCACGCGCAGCGTCTTTCAGGCCGCGACGAAAACCTTCGGCAAAACCCAGGCAGTCGGTGTTGTGGCCGATGCGTTTGCCGTCCTTGAGCACCACGGTGTTGACCGCGCCGATGCCCCGGGCTTCCGGCGACAGTTCGTCGAGCAGCGGGATGATCGCCTGCTTGCACGGGAAGGTGATGTTCAGGCCGGTGTAGTTCATCCGTTCGGCGGCCTGCAGCAAGTCGGGCAGGGCATTGCTGTCGAGATGCAACTGATCGAGGTCGATCAGCCGATACAGATAGCGCAAGCCTTGGGCATCGCCTTCGTGTTCATGCAGGGCTGGCGTGCGCGAGGCTTGAATGCCCGCGCCGATCAGGCCAGCCAGTATTACCGGTTTACGGGTCATGCTGCGCGCCCCTTCAGTCGCTGACTGAAATGCTCCAGAGCCAGGCGATAGCCATGGCTGCCAAAGCCGCACATCACCGCCGTGGCGATGGCCGAGACGAACGAGTGATGGCGGAACGGTTCACGCGCATGCACGTTGGACAGATGCACTTCGATCACTGGCAACTCACTGGCGACCAAGGCGTCGCGGATCGCCACCGAGGTGTGCGTCCAGGCTGCCGGGTTGATCACGATCCCGGCGCAACGGCCGCGTGCCGCATGAATCCAGTCGAGCAGTTCGCCTTCGTGATTGGTCTGGCGAAACTCCACGGCCAGGCCGAATTCTTCGGCGGCGCGCCCGCACAGGGCAGAGATGTCAGCCAGGGTTTCGTGACCGTAGGTTGCCGGTTCACGGGTGCCGAGCAGGTTCAGGTTCGGGCCGTTGAGCACCAGAACGATAGGGGGCATGGGGGCAAACTCCACTTATTGTTTTTGGCTTGGGCCGAAGGTTTCAGCCTGTGGAGGTAAAATGTACCAGATGGTTACCTTGGTCAATTGAACGGCGTTGCCCTTGGCGCTTAGTGTTCGTTAATCGCACAAAACAAAAGATCGCAGCCTGCGGCAGCTCCTACAGGAGGATCGCATTCCAGAGGTAGGAGCTGCCGCAGGCTGCGATCTTTTGTGGTGTCCACAAAAAAGCCGTCAATCACGACGGCTTTCTCGCATCTGGCATTCGCCATCAACGCCGAGTCAGCAACACCCCGGACTCCATGTGATGCGTCCACGGGAACTGGTCGAACATCGCGCAGCGGCTGATGCGGTGCGTGTCGTGCAGTTGGGCGATGTTGGCCGCGAGGGTTTCCGGGTTGCAGGAGATGTACAGGATGTTGTCGAAGCGCCGAGTCAGCTCGCAGGTGTCCGGATCCATGCCGGCGCGCGGCGGGTCGACAAACACACTGCCGAACTCGTAGCTTTTCAGGTCGATGCCCTGCAGGCGACGGAACGGGCGCACTTCGTTGAGTGCTTCGGTCAGCTCTTCGGCGGACAGCCGCACCAGCGTGACGTTATCCACAGCGTTTTCGCTGAGGTTGCTCAGTGCGGCGTTGACCGAAGTCTTGCTGATCTCGGTGGCCAGCACGTTGCGCACGCGGGTGGCGAGCGGCAGGGTGAAGTTGCCGTTGCCGCAATACAGCTCCAGCAGATCGTCAGGACGATCGCCCAGTGCTTCGTAGGCCCAGTTGAGCATTTTCTGGTTCACCGTGCCGTTGGGCTGGGTGAACGCGCCTTCCGGCTGACGGTAGCTGAAGGTGCGACCGCCGACGTCGAGTTTCTCCACCACGTAATCGTGGCCGATCACTTCGCGCTTGCCCTTGGAACGCCCGATGACGCTGACGTTGAGATCAGCCGCCAACTTCGACGCGGCCGCATGCCAGTGCTCGTCCAGCGGACGGTGGTAGCACAGGGTGATCATCGCGTCGCCGGCCAGGGTGGTCAGGAATTCCACCTGGAACAGCTTGTGGCTCAGCGCCGCGCTGGCCTGCCACGCGGCCTTGAGCTGCGGCATCAACTGGTTGATGCGCAGGCTGGCAATGGGGAACTCTTCGATCAGGATCGGCGTGCGTTTGTCGTCCTGGGAGAACATCGCGTAGTGCCGCTCACCGGCCTCGCGCCACAGGCGAAATTCCGCGCGCAGGCGGAAGTTCTGCAGCGGCGAGTCGAACACGGTCGGCTCTGGCGCATCGAACGGGGCCAGCAGGTCACGCAAACGCGTGACCTTGTCTTCGAGCTGAGTGGCGTAGGCCTGGGAATCGAAAGTCATGCGTTGAACCAACCCAACTTGATCACGAACAGAATCGACAGAATCACCAGCGCCGGGTTCAGCTCACGGGCGCGGCCCGACAGCAGCTTGATCACGGTCCAGGAGATGAAACCGAAGGCGATGCCGTTGGCGATCGAGTAAGTGAACGGCATCGCCAGCGCGGTGACCACGACCGGTGCGGCAACGGTGATGTCTTCCCAGTCTATTTCCGCCAGGCCCGAGGTCATCAGCACGGCGACGAACAGCAGCGCCGGTGCGGTGGCGAATGCCGGAACGCTGGCCGCCAGTGGCGAGAAGAACAGCGCCAGCAGGAACAGGATCGCCACGACGATCGCTGTCAGACCGGTACGGCCGCCGGCACTCACGCCCGCAGCGGATTCGATGTAGCTGGTGGTGGTCGAAGTACCCAGCAGCGAGCCGGCCATCGCCGCGGTGCTGTCGGCGATCAGTGCACGACCCATTTTCGGCATGTGGCCGTCCTTGCCCATCAGGCCGGCGCGCTTGGCGACGCCGATCAGGGTGCCGGAGTTGTCGAACAGGTCGACGAACAGGAAGGCGAAGATCACGCTGACCAGACCGATGTCCAGTGCGCCCTTGATGTCCAGTTGCATGAAGGTCGGGGCCAGCGAAGGTGGCATCGAGGTCACGCCGCCGAACGGGGTGAAGCCCATGGCGATGGAAATGATGGTCACCGCCAGAATGCCGATCAGCACCGCGCCGCGCACTTTCAGTGCTTCGAGAGCGACGATCAGGGCGAAGCCGAGGGTGGCAAGGATCGGGGCCGGGGCTTTCAGATCACCGAGGCCGACCATGGTCGCCGGGTTGCTGACCACGATACCGGCGTTGTGCAGGGCGATCAGCGCCAGGAACAGGCCAATACCGGCGGCAATCGCCGAGCGCAGGGGCAGCGGGATGCTGTTGATGATCCATTCGCGGATGCGGAAGATCGACAGCAGGAAGAAGCACACCGCCGAGATGAACACCGCGCCCAGCGCCACTTGCCAGGTGTGGCCCATGTGCAGCACCACGGTGTAAGTGAAGAAGGCGTTCAGGCCCATGCCCGGGGCGAGGGCGATCGGGTAGTTGGCGATCAGGCCCATGATGGTCGAGCCGATGGCAGCTGCCAGACAGGTGGCGACGAACACCGCGCCTTTGTCCATGCCGGTCTCGCCGAGAATGCTCGGGTTGACGAACAGAATGTAGGCCATGGCCAGGAAAGTCGTGACGCCCGCCAGAATCTCGGTCCGCACGTTGGTGTTGTGTGCCTTGAGTTGAAACAGCCTTTCCAGCATGTCTGCTCCCCGTGGCGCGCGTGGCGCCGTGAATGTATCGACCTCAACAGCAAAGCACAGACCGTCGCAAGCGCCTGGGAATTTGTGGTGGGCCGGAAAAAGCCGCGCATCATACCAGCAGCGTGAGGAATATGGCGGTTGTTGGTGCCGAACGTCGTCGAAGTTTTGTAGCAGGGTTATCTGCGCCATACTGCACGCTGAATTTTTTGGGGAAACGCGATCACATGGGCAAGCGCTGGATGCAGGCTTTCGGGTTAATGGCAGGGCTGATGGCCGGGCCGACGGCGGTGCTGGCAGCCTCGGCGCCACCGTTGACCGAAGTGAAAGTGATCAAGGTCCAGTCGCCGGCCTGTGGCCTGGAAGACATTGGCGATAACCAGCCGCAAACCCAATGTAATCACAGCGGCCCGAGCATCAAGGTGTATGTGCTGGAAATCGGCTATGGCCAGAACCAGCCGCACGCCACGCTGGACGGTTTTGAAGTGAATGGCACCCGCGCCCCGGTGTGCGCTTTCGATACCGGCAATCTGACCGAATGCACCCCCGGCAGCAAAACGGTCGGCTCACTGTATACCTTCGATCTGGCGGGCAAGCAGGAAGGCACGTTCAGCTTCAGCAACACCTCGATCAACGCGCCACGCAACACGATGTCGACCCAGCTTTACATCAAGTAACGGCTGTCAGCAAACAGGCAGGGCAAAGCTGACTACGCTTTAAAGATCACTCAGCGGATGGCGCCCATGACCTTTAGAGCCCTGATTACCCTCGCCGAGGGCATCGATGATCTGCACAGCGTGACCCTGATCGACGTGCTGCGCCGCGCCGGCATTGAAGTGGTGGCGGCCAGCATCGAAGGCCGGCGCATGCTGACCTGCGCACGCGGTACGCGCCTGACGGCGGACGGCATGCTGGTCGATGTACTGGCGCAGACGTTTGACCTGATCGTCCTGCCCGGCGGGGTTGTCGGTTCTCAACATCTGGCGGCGCATCAGCCGCTGCAACAATTGCTCAAGGACCAGGCCAGCGCCGGACGCCTGTTCGCCGCCATCGCCGAAGCCCCGGCCATCGCTCTGCAAGCCGCTGGCGTGTTACGCCAGCGACGCATGACTTGCCTGCCAAGTGTCAGTCATCAACTGTCGGGCTGTACGTTTGTTGATCAACCGGTGGTGGTCGACGGCAATTGCATTACCGCCCAGGGCTCCGGCGCCGCACTGGACTTTGCCCTGATGTTGGTGGAGCAGCTTGGTGGCAAGGCATTGCGGGCGAAAGTGGCGGGGGATATGTTGGTTTGAGGAGTCTCAAACCTTCGCCTCCTCCACCGGCACATGCATCCGGTCGCGGTTGGCCAGGGTCGGGAACAGTTTGATCCACGTTCCGGTGACCACCAGCGTGCCGATCCCGCCCATCACCACGGCTGGGACGGTGCCGAACCAGTGTGCGGTGAGGCCGGATTCGAATTCGCCGAGCTGATTCGAGGCGCCGATGAACAGGCCGTTCACCGCGCTGACCCGGCCGCGCATTTCGTCCGGGGTTTCTAGTTGCACGAAGGAGGCGCGGATCACCATGCTGATCATGTCCGCCGCGCCGAGCACCACCAGCACCGCCAGTGAGAACCAGAACGAGGTCGACAGGCCGAAGGCGATGGTCGCCACGCCGAAGACGCCGACGGCGGTGAACATTACGCGCCCGACGTTGCGCTCGACGGCGAATCGCGCCAGAAACAGCGACATCCCCAGCGCGCCGACCGCAGGCGCCGAACGCAGCAGGCCCAGGCCCCACGGCCCGGTGAGCAGAATGTCCTTGGCGAACACCGGCAGCAACGCGGTGGCGCCGCCCAGCAGCACGGCGAACAGGTCCAGCGAGATCGCCCCAAGAATGTCCGGGCGGCTGCGAATGAAACGGATGCCCGCCAGCAACGAGTCGAGCGTGGCTTTGCCTTTGTTCAATGGCGTCTGTCGCGCGGGCAGGTTGAGCATCAAGGTGCAGGCGATGACGTAAAGCAACACCGTCGGGCCGTAGACCCAGACACTGCCAAACGCGTAAAGCAAGCCACCGAGGGCCGGGGCGACGATGGTGGCTGACTGTTGAGCCGATTGCGCTGCGGCGACCGCGCGTGGAAACAGGGCGCTGGGCACGATACTTGGCAGGAGCGCCTGGGTAGTCGGCAGCTCGAAGGAGCGCGCGCCGCCGAGCAGGAAGGCGAGGACGAAGATCATTTCCCGGGTCACGTGATCGGTCGCACTGCCGATGGCCAGTGCCAAGGCAATCAACGCCTGCAACGACTGACAGATCGCCGCCACCCGGCGCCGGTCATAGCGGTCGGCGACGTGACCGGTGTGCAGCATGAACAGCACCCGTGGCGCGAATTCCACCAGACCGACCAGGCCCAGGTCGAGCACGTTGCCGGTCAACTGATACAGATTCCAGCCGATCGCCACCGTGAGCATCTGAAAGCCGCTGGCGGTGAAGATCCGGGCGAACCAGAACGCGAGAAACGGACGATGGTGACGTAACAGCAGGGGCTCTTGGCTGGGCATCTGAAGGCAGGTCTGGCTCGGGGCGGAAGGGTGAGGTTATCACCAGTCTGTAACAGGAAGTTGCCATGACGAAAAATTTAGTTAGCCAAACATCGATTATCCGGGTACCCCATTCTCTGTGGCGAGGGAGCTTGCTCCCGCCGGGTCGCGAAGCGGCCCCAACGCAGCGAAATCATACCTTCGGGCAAGCGCTGGAAAACCTTTTTACGACCGCTGCGCAGCCGAGCGGGAGCAAGCTCCCTCGCCACAGGACGGTTTTCTGGATCTGGGGGATGTATTTCAGAGCGTTACTCAGGCGCTGAGGCAACTTGTCACGCGGCAAACGACCACGCCGTTCTTCGTCGGAAATGGGACTACTCTTTTAACGTTGCTTGATCCAGATCAAGACCCTCCCGGGCCATGGTCTGGTGGCCCGACGGCCAGACTCCCTGCGTTGCGATGGTTATTAAAAAAGAACGAATCAGAATTCGCCGCACTCGATATCCGTGGGGGCAGTAGGTGCAGGGGCCACAAGCCCCATCGCCGGTATTACCTGACAGAGGAAGACTTATGTTCGGTTTAGAGGCGCTCGATCTCGCCCGAATTCAGTTCGCATTTACCATCTCGTTCCACATCCTGTTCCCGGCCATCACCATTGGTCTGGCGAGCTACCTGGCGGTGCTCGAAGGGCTGTGGTTGAAAACCCATAACGACACCTACCGAGACCTGTACCACTTCTGGTCGAAGATCTTTGCCGTCAACTTCGGCATGGGGGTGGTCTCTGGTCTGGTCATGGCCTACCAGTTTGGTACCAACTGGAGCCGTTTCTCGGACTTCGCCGGTTCCGTCACCGGACCGTTGCTGACCTATGAGGTGCTCACCGCGTTCTTCCTTGAGGCCGGTTTCCTCGGGGTGATGCTGTTCGGCTGGAACAAGGTCGGACGAAAACTGCACTTTTTCTCCACGGTGATGGTGGCGATCGGCACGCTGATCTCGACGTTCTGGATTCTCGCGTCCAACAGCTGGATGCAGACGCCGCAAGGCTTCGAGATCGTCAACGGTCAAGTGATCCCGACCGACTGGCTGGCCATCGTGTTCAACCCCTCGTTCCCGTATCGCCTGATGCACATGGCGACGGCGGCGTTCGTCGCCACGGCGTTCTTCGTCGGCTCGTCAGCGGCCTGGCACTTGCTGCGCGGCAGGGACAACCCGGCGATCCGCACCATGCTGTCGATGGCGATGTGGATGGCACTGATCGTCGCGCCGATCCAGGCCGTGATCGGCGACTTCCACGGCCTCAACACCCTTGAGCACCAGCCGGCGAAAATCGCCGCAATCGAAGGCCATTGGGAAAACAAAGGCAACGAAGCGACGCCGTTGATCCTGTTCGGCTGGCCGGACATGAAAGAAGAGAAAACCAAATTCGCCGTGGAGATCCCGTACCTCGGCAGCCTGATCCTGACCCACTCGCTGGACAAGCAGGTGCCGGCGCTCAAGGAGTTCCCGCCAGAAGACCGGCCAAACTCGACCATCGTGTTCTGGTCGTTCCGGGTCATGGTCGGCCTCGGTTTCCTGATGATCTTCACCGGTCTGTGGAGCCTGTGGCTGCGCAAGCGCGACACGCTCTACACCTCACGCCCGTTCCTGTATCTGGCGTTGTGGATGGGGCCGTCCGGCCTGATCGCGATCCTCGCTGGCTGGTTCACCACTGAAATCGGTCGGCAGCCGTGGGTGGTCTACGGGCTGATGCGCACGGCGGATGCTTCGTCCAATCACAGCTTCATGCAGATGAGCATCACCCTGATCATGTTCGTTGTGGTGTATTTCGCGCTGTTCGGTGCGGGGCTCGGCTACATGATGCGCCTGGTGCGCAAAGGGCCGAAAACCGACGAAGGCAAGGAGACCAACGAAGGGGGTCCCGGCCAGAAACGCACCCCGGCGCGGCCGTTGTCCGCCGCCGATGACGAAGGCGCCGACGCTGACTCGCCGCGCAGCCTGGAAAAGGAGATTTGACTCATGGGTATTGATCTTCCGCTGATCTGGGCCGTGATCATCATCTTCGGCATCATGATGTACGTGGTCATGGACGGTTTCGACCTGGGGATCGGGATTCTCTTCCCGTTCATCCCGGGCAAGACCGACCGTGACGTGATGATGAACACTGTCGCCCCGGTGTGGGACGGCAATGAAACCTGGCTGGTATTGGGCGGCGCGGCGTTGTTTGGCGCGTTCCCGCTGGCCTATTCGGTGGTGCTGTCGGCGCTGTACCTGCCGCTGATCTTCATGCTGATCGGGTTGATTTTTCGCGGCGTGGCATTCGAGTTCCGCTTCAAGGCCAAGGACGACAAACGTCACCTGTGGGACAAGGCGTTCATTGGCGGTTCGGTGGCGGCGACGTTCTTCCAGGGCGTGGCACTCGGGGCGTTCATCGACGGTTTGCCGGTGGTCAATCGACAATACGCCGGCGGTTCACTGGACTGGCTGACACCGTTCACCCTGTTCTGCGGCGCCGCGCTGGTGGTGGCCTATGCCTTGCTCGGCTGTACCTGGTTGATCATGAAGACCGAAGGCAAGTTGCAGGAGCAGATGCACAACCTCGCGCGGCCGCTGGCATTCGTGCTGTTGGCGGTGATCGGCATCGTCAGTCTGTGGACGCCGCTGGCTCACCCCGAGATCGCGACACGCTGGTTCAGCATGCCGAACCTGTTCTGGTTCATGCCGGTGCCGATTCTGGTGCTGGTGACGCTGTACGGGCTGATCCGCGCGGTGGCACGCAACGCCAACTACATGCCGTTTTTGCTGACCCTGGTGCTGATTTTCCTCGGCTACAGCGGTCTGGGCATCAGCCTGTGGCCGAACATCGTGCCGCCGTCGATCTCGATCTGGGACGCCGCCGCACCGCCGCAGAGCCAGGGCTTCATGCTGGTTGGTACGCTGTTCATCATTCCGTTCATCCTGGGTTACACCTTCTGGAGCTACTACGTGTTCCGCGGCAAGGTCACCCATGAAGACGGTTACCACTGATCTCTCGCTCTGCTCACCCTGTGAGAGCAAGCCGGCTCGCGGTGGCGTCCTCAGCGACGCCATCGCCCAAGAGGAACAATGCAATGAACGGCAAACATTCCCTGCACGAGATTGAAGAAGCCGAAAAAAAGCCGCTGTGGCAGCGGCTCGCCTGGTTGGCCCTGATCTGGATCGGTAGCGTTGGCGCGCTGTTCATTGCCGCCAGCCTGATGCGCCTGTTCATGAACGCGGCCGGCCTTACCACACACTGAAACATCCCGTCCCGCTGCCCTTGGGCACGGTTTTATGACCCTCTGTACCGCGGAGGGTTTTTTTTGCCTGATGCTTTACTTGCGGGCTTTGAGAATCACGAATTTCGGCGTGGCCGCCACTTGCTCAACGCCACGGAACAGTCGCGCCAGCTTGCTGTGATAGCCCAGGTGCCGGTTGCCGACGATGTACAACGCACCGCCTACCACCAGCGCCTCGCGGGCCTGCTGGAACATGCGCCAGGCGAGGAAATCGCCGACCACTTGCTGCTGATGGAACGGCGGATTGCACAGCACCACGTCCAGCGATTGCGGCTCCTGTCCGGCCAGACCATCGCCGGCGCGCACGATCACTTCGCGCTCGCCGAGCGCGGCGCGCCAGTTTTCCGCAGCCGATTGCACGGCCATGAACGATTCGTCGACCAGCGTGTAGTGTGCGTCAGGGTTGTGCAGAGCACTGGCGATGGCCAGTACGCCGTTTCCGCAGCCAAGGTCGGCGACCCGGGCGCTGCCGAGGTTTTTGGGCAGGTGCGGGAGAAAGGCCCGGGTGCCGATATCCAGACCTTCACGGCAGAACACGTTGGCGTGGTTGAGCAACTCGATGGCCGGCTCGTCGAGCTGGTAACGCGACGGGTAGGGCGAGGTCGCCGGGGCTTTGGCCTCGGGTGTCGCGATCAGCAGGCGAGCCTTTTTTACCGCCAGTGAAGCGTGTACCGGGCCAATGTAACGCTCCAGCAGATCACCGGCGGCGCGCGGCAAGTGTTTGACCATGGCCGCTGCCACCACTTCGGCGCCGGGGGCCAGTTGCCCTTGCAGGCGGATCAGTTGCTCTTCCAGCAGTGCGAGCGTCTTGGGGACGCGGATCAACACCTTGTCGAACGGCCCGGTCAACGGCTCACTCGCCGCAACGCCGCGCACCGCATCGAATGGCAGTCCGTTGCGTACCAGATTCTTTTCCAGACCCTGGAACGCGAGAAACGAATCGCCGCTGCTGCTGACCTGAACCTTGCCCACCAGACTCGCTGCCAAGGCCCCGAAGCTGTCATTGAGTACCAATACCCGAGTGTCTGCGGCCGGTTGTTGCGCGGCCAGATGATTGAGCAGGTACTCGTCAGCCGCGTCGAAGGCTTGCAGAGGTTCATTCTGCTGCTCGGGCTGGCGGATCAGGTCGAGTTGGGCAAAGGGCGTGTCGAGCAAAGGCATGGGGCGGGGACTCTGGATAATCAACGGGTGGCCCGCGGCCAAGGGAGTGTGCGGCGGAACCGTCCGAGTGCAATACGACGTCACTGCTCACGTCATCACTCGGGAAGGCCTCAAATGGTACGTTTTTTTCTGTTGAAATACCCGTGGCTTTTAGGCGGAGGGGGCGTCGAGAAGGCCGCAGCGGCTGGCGGCGATGACGGCGGAGATTTTGTTGCAGACGTTCAGTTTGATAATCACGTTTTGCACGTGGTAATTCACGGTTCGTTCGCTCAGGCAGAGGATCCTGGCGATTTCATAGGCTGTTTTGCCGAGCGCCGAGAGCTTCAGCACTTCCAGTTCCCGCGGTGAAAGGTGCGGTTGTTGGGGTTTTTGCGGGGCTGTGGGCAGGGTTCTGGCAAACAGATCACTCAGATGACTGGTCGCGTAAAACATGTAGCCAAAATGCTCGTACAACTCGAGCGGGCTCAGAGGACCATTTTTCCTGACAAGGCTGAGCGTGCTGCACAGCCCGCTGGCTTCATGGTGAAACGACTGGGACCAGCCGTGGCGCAATCCATGTTCCTGTTGTGCGTCCCACAACTGTGGAGTTGGCGCAAACAACTTTTCGGTCCAGACAATCGGCAGCATTGACTGGTTGCAGTGTATGACTACCGGGTCAACTTTGCTGTAGCTTTTCTGTTCATAGAGATTATTCCATTCTTTGGGATAGTTATTGATTTGCAAGGCTTTAAAGTCAGCGTTCCGATTGTTTGATGTCAAAGAGATAGCACAAAAGTTGAAGCCTATGTTTTGAGCGAATCTCAGCAGGATCGGATAAGCGGTCTCTATTTCTCTCGCGAAAGTCAGTTGCTTTAATTGCGACTCCTTCCACATTTCCATCACAAACTCTCCGTGAGTCGTTTTACGCGCTGGGCTGTTTGGATCCAATGAATCCATCACGCAACCGAGTGTAGGACATGTCCTACAGTTGGCGTTGAACTTTTTTGCTCTTTGCAGAGAAGTTTGATTGCAATAATGTTATTAGTCCGGAGTAGAGCGTTGTATTCAAGGTGTCATTCAATTTCAGATTGAGATATGAAAGTTTCTCCATTGGTTGTATCTGGGTTTGTTTCTCATTGGCTTCGCTAAATGAAAAGACATTACAAAAACAGTGGTGTTTACAGTGTCAGTTTGCGCGAAACTGTCTGGGTTCTTTACAGTGGAGTGGCCCATGACTGTCAGTGCAGAAAAGTTTACTGCCCAGACCTTGCTCGACGTGCAGCCCTTGACCCCCAGCCTGTTCACCTTGCGCACCACGCGCGATACGGGTTTCAGGTTCCGCGCAGGACAATTCGCCCGCTTGGGCGTGACCAAGGCGGATGGCAGCACGGTGTGGCGTGCCTACTCGATGGTTTCTTCACCCTTCGACGAGTTTCTCGAGTTCTTCTCTATTGTGGTGCCGGGTGGCGAATTCACCAGTGAACTGAGCCGGTTGCAGGTCGGCGATACCGTGCTGGTGGAGCGCCAGGCCTTTGGATACCTGACGCTGGATCGTTTTGTCGACGGCCGGGATCTGTGGTTGTTATCCACAGGGACCGGCGTGGCGCCGTTTCTGTCGATCCTGCAGGATTTCGAAGTGTGGGAGCGTTTCGAGCGAATTATTCTGGTGTACAGCGTGCGCGAGGCAAGGGAGCTGGCCTATCAATCATTGATCGCTGAGCTTTCCACACGTGATTACCTGGCAGAGCATGCCCATAAATTACGGTTCATCCCCACGGTTACCCGCGAACGCTGGCCTGGCGCCTTGCACGGTCGCATCACCACGTTGATCGAAAGCGGCGAACTGGAACGTGAGGCCGGCGTGGAACTGACCCCCGAGCACTCGCGCGTCATGCTTTGCGGCAATCCGCAGATGATTGATGACACCCGCGCGTTGTTGAAGAAACGCCACATGAGCCTGAGCCTGGCGCGGCGGCCCGGTCAGGTGGCGGTGGAAAATTACTGGTAAAAAAAAACGGCGCCATCAGGCGCCGTTTTCATTCATGAAGCCGTCAAGGCCGATTGTTCTGCGCCTTGAGCAGATCGCGGATCTCGCCGAGCAACTCTTCTTCTTTGGTTGGAACCGGCGGCAGGGAAGGGGCCACGGCTTCTTCGCGTTTCAGGCGGTTGATGGCTTTCACACCCATGAAGATCGCAAAGGCGACGATCACGAAGTCCAGAATGCTCTGAATGAATTTACCGTAAGCCAGTACCACGGCTGGGGCGTTGCCCTCGGCGGCTTTCAGCGTGATGGCCAGATCACTGAAGTCCACCCCACCGATCAACAGGCCGATTGGCGGCATGATCACGTCGCCGACAAACGACGAAACGATTTTGCCGAAGGCTGCACCGATGATGATACCGACGGCCATGTCGACCACATTGCCTTTGACCGCGAAGGCCTTGAACTCACTTAGCACGCCCATAGGTTATTTCCTTGTTACAGATGAGGTTGGTGTACGCAGTGTAAATCAGCAAAACGCGTCCTGCGCGAAACACCTTATTACAATGCCCGTTTTTATCGACACATGAATCAACGATTAGTTTGCAAAGTGCCACTAATCGCGCGCGAAATACGCCGTAAAACGCTGATCACAAAGCCATTTTTTTCAATCGTCGAGTTACGAACTTTCTATTTATGTTCACCGTCATAGCCCTCTAGCCTCTGGTTTGCGCACCTGGATGCGCCCAAAAAAACCAGAGGAACCTGATATGAACTCCACTCTTGGACTGGGGGCTTTTCCCCATCGCCGTACTTTCGGCGTGCTGGCCGCCAGCTTGCTGACTTTCTCCGTGCACGCTGCACCCCTGACCCGTGATAACGGTGCCGCGGTCGGCGACAACCAGAATTCGCAGACCGCCGGTGCCACCGGCCCGGTGTTGCTGCAGGATGTGCAACTGATCCAGAAGCTCCAGCGTTTTGACCGTGAGCGCATTCCCGAGCGCGTGGTGCATGCCCGCGGCACCGGGGCTCACGGGACCTTCACCGTGACCAACGACCTCAGCGATTTGAGCAAGGCCAAAGTATTCGCCGCTGGCCAGGTCACACCGGTGTTCGTGCGTTTCTCCGCCGTGGTGCATGGCAACCACTCTCCGGAAACCCTGCGTGATCCACGGGGTTTTGCCACCAAGTTCTACACCGCCGATGGCAACTGGGATCTGGTGGGCAACAACTTCCCGACCTTCTTCATCCGCGATGCGATCAAGTTCCCGGACATGGTTCACGCCTTCAAACCCGATCCACGCACCAACCTGGACGATGACTCGCGTCGTTTCGACTTCTTCTCCCACGTGCCGGAAGCCACTCGCACGCTGACCGAGCTGTATTCCAATTCGGGTACTCCAGCCAGTTATCGGGAGATGGACGGTAATGGCGTGCATGCCTACAAGTTGGTGAACGCCAAAGGCGAAGTGCACTATGTGAAGTTCCACTGGAAAAGTTTGCAGGGCATCAAAAACCTGACACCTGAACAAGTCGAGAAAGTTCAGGGCAAGGATTACAGTCATATGACTAATGATCTGGTCAGTCATATCAACAAGGGTGATTTCCCGAAATGGGACTTGTACATCCAAGTGCTGAATCCACAAGATTTGTCCAAGTTTGATTTCGATCCATTGGACGCTACCAAAATCTGGCCGAATGTTCCTGAGCGAAAAGTTGGACAAATGGTGTTGAACCGTAATCCGGCCAATGTATTCCAGGAAACCGAACAAGTTGCGATGGCCCCGGCCAATGTGGTGCCGGGTATCGAACCTTCGGAAGATCGTCTGTTGCAAGGCCGAGTGTTCTCTTATGCCGATACGCAAATGTATCGTCTGGGAGCCAATGCTCTGCAGTTGCCGATCAACGCGCCCAAAGTTGCCGTCAACAATGGCAATCAGGACGGTGCGATGAACTTCGGTGCTACGCAGTCTGGCGTGAACTATCAGCCAAGCCGCCTGCAACCGCGTGAAGAGCAGCAAAGTGCGCGTTACAGCCAGCTGGCGCTGTCCGGCAGCACCCAGCAGGCGAAGATTCAGCGCGAGCAGAACTTCAAGCAGGCCGGTGATCTGTACCGCTCGTTCAGCCAGCAGGAACGTCAGGACCTGATTGCCAGCTTCGGCGGCTCGTTGGCCACCACCGATGACGAGAGCAAGCACATCATCCTGTCCTTCCTTTATAAGGCCGATCCGGAATACGGCACTGGCGTGACGAAAGTGGCCAAGGGTGACCTGAGCCGGGTCAAGGCGCTGGCAGCGAAACTGGTCGACTGATCTCGACGCCATGCAACGCGGGGCCTGATGCAGGCCCCGTTCTGCTCAAGGAGAAGGCTGATGCGATTTTGTCTGTTATTGCTGCTCGGTTGCCTGTCATGTACAGCGCTGGCCGAACAGAACCCCGAGGCGATCAAGGCCCAGTTGCAGGATTACTATTTCGATGCGGCCCGGCGTGGTGATGTGCCGATGCTCGAGACCTTCATCGAGTCCGGTTATTCCCTCGATACCCGCGACAGCAAGGGCTACACCGCACTGATTCTGGCGGCGTATCACGGCCAGGGTGCGGCAGTTGAGCGATTGCTGGTGGCAGGTGCTGATGCCTGTGCGCAGGATCAACGCGGCAACACGGCGCTGATGGGCGCGATTTTCAAGGGCGAGATCCAGATCGCCCGCCGCCTGATGGCCACCGATTGCAGCCCCGATCAACGTAATGGCGCAGGCCAGACGGCGGCGATGTACGCCGGGTTGTTCAAGCGCATCGAACTGCTCGACGCGCTCAAGGCCAAGGGCGCCGACCTCAATGCCGAGGATCCGCTGGGCAATAGCGCCGCGCGTCTGGCCAACGGCGAAATCCGCACCGCCGTGCCGCGCTGAGCGGTGGCTGCGTTATCATCGCGGTTTTTGCCGGGGGATCCAGATGGCCAAGGCCAAGCGCATGTACGGCTGCACCGAATGCGGCGCAACCTTTCCCAAATGGGCGGGCCAGTGCGGCGAGTGCGGCGCCTGGAATACCCTGACCGAAACCATGATCGAGAGCGGCGGCGCCACGGCGCCCACCGGGCGTACCGGCTGGGCCGGGCAGCAGGCGCAGATCAAGACCCTGGCCGAAGTCAGCATCGAAGAGATTCCGCGTTTCTCTACCGCGTCCGGTGAGCTGGACCGGGTCCTGGGTGGCGGTCTGGTCGACGGCTCGGTGGTATTGATCGGCGGTGACCCGGGCATCGGCAAGTCGACGATCCTGTTGCAGACACTGTGCAACCTCGCCAAGAGCATGCCGGCGCTGTACGTCACCGGCGAAGAATCGCAGCAACAAGTGGCCATGCGTGCCCGCCGTCTCGGACTGCCGCAGGATCAACTGCGGGTGATGACCGAAACCTGCATCGAAACCATCATCGCCACCGCCCGCCAGGAAAAACCCAAGGTGATGGTGATCGACTCGATCCAGACCATTTTCACCGAACAGCTGCAATCAGCGCCGGGTGGTGTATCGCAAGTGCGTGAGAGTGCGGCGTTGCTGGTGCGGTATGCCAAGCAGAGCGGCACGGCGATTTTTCTCGTCGGTCACGTCACCAAGGAAGGCGCGCTCGCCGGCCCGCGAGTCCTGGAGCACATGGTCGATACCGTGCTGTATTTCGAAGGTGAATCGGACGGGCGTTTGCGCTTGCTGCGGGCGGTGAAAAACCGTTTCGGCGCGGTCAACGAACTCGGCGTCTTCGGCATGACCGACAAGGGCCTGAAAGAAGTCTCCAACCCGTCGGCGATTTTTCTCACCCGTGCCCAGGAGGAAGTCCCGGGCAGTGTGGTCATGGCCACGTGGGAAGGCACGCGGCCGATGCTGGTGGAAGTGCAGGCGCTGGTCGATGACAGTCATCTGGCCAACCCGCGCCGGGTCACCCTGGGTCTGGACCAGAATCGTCTGGCGATGTTGCTGGCGGTATTGCATCGGCACGGCGGCATCCCGACCCACGATCAGGACGTGTTCCTCAACGTGGTCGGCGGGGTGAAGGTGCTGGAAACCGCGTCCGACCTGGCGTTGATGGCGGCGGTGATGTCGAGCCTGCGCAACCGGCCGCTGCCGCATGATCTGCTGGTGTTTGGCGAAGTCGGTTTGTCCGGCGAGGTACGCCCGGTGCCGAGCGGTCAGGAGCGCTTGAAGGAAGCGGCCAAGCATGGCTTCAAACGCGCGATTGTGCCCAAAGGCAATGCGCCGAAAGAGGCGCCGGCGGGGCTGCAGATCATTGCCGTGACCCGCCTCGAACAGGCGCTCGACGCATTGTTTGAGTGAACGCTTAACCTGTGGGAGCGAGCCTGCTCGCGAAGGGGCCGTGTCAGTCGGCATCATTGCTCAATGACACACCGTCTTCGCGAGCAGGCTCGCTCCCACAGGGAATTTCCATTGATGGCTAGATTTCGATCAGAGCACCCAATTCGCGCTCCAGCTCGGCTTCGTCAGCCAGATTCAGTTCGATCAACCGCCGCAAGCGCTGGATCGATTCCAGGCTGATATGCCGGCAGACAAACCCCAGTTGGCCGTGATCCTCATGGGCCAGATGCACATCCATTTGAATATCCACGTCATCGCTCAGATGAATGTCGACGAAGAAATCCTGTTCCTTGTCCCCCAGCCAAGGCTCCGGCCGCTCGATCAGCAGCCCCTTGAGGGACAGATCGATCAGTTTCACCGGCCAGATGAATTGGCCCTGACTCAGCTCGGTTCTGGCATCGAACGCAATACGTTTGAAGCGACGGCGATTGGCTGGTTGTTCGCTCATGGCGCAATCCTCGGAAGCGTTCGCTGACTATAGACCCGACTCGCGGGTGGCTGCCAATCAACGAGCCGTCTAGACCAACGTCGGGGTATGGCCTTTGGCGCCGTAAGCGCTAAACTCGGGGTGGCTGTCTTTCTTGTCCACCCTGGCTGGAATAATAAAATGAAAAATAATAATAGCCTGCTACGCCACTTACCCTGGCTAGTGCTGGCAATCGTAGGAGCGTGCGCCCTGGGCGTAGTGGCATTGCGCCGAGGCGAGGCGATCAACGCCTTGTGGATCGTGGTCGCGGCAGTGGCCATTTATCTGGTTGCGTACCGTTACTACAGCCTGTTCATCGCTAACAATGTGATGCAACTCGATCCACGTCGGGCCACCCCCGCCGTGCTCAACAACGACGGTCTGGACTATGTGCCGACCAACAAACACATTCTTTTCGGTCACCACTTCGCCGCGATTGCCGGCGCAGGACCTCTGGTCGGCCCGGTATTGGCGGCGCAGATGGGCTACCTGCCCGGCACGTTGTGGCTGATTGCCGGGGTGGTGCTGGCGGGCGCGGTGCAGGACTTCATGGTCCTGTTCATGTCGACCCGGCGCAACGGCCGTTCCCTGGGCGACATGGTCCGTGAAGAAATGGGCCGCATCCCCGGCACCATCGCCCTGTTCGGCTGCTTCCTGATCATGATCATCATCCTTGCGGTGCTGGCGCTGATCGTGGTCAAGGCCCTGGCCGAGAGCCCGTGGGGCATCTTCACCGTGATGGCGACCATCCCGATCGCGATGTTCATGGGCATCTACATGCGCTACATCCGCCCGGGTCGCATCGGCGAAATCTCGGTCATCGGCGTGTTGCTGCTGCTCGGTTCGATCTGGCTCGGTGGGCAGATTGCCGCTGATCCGGTGTGGGCCAAGGCTTTCAGTTTCACCGGTGTGCAAATCACCTGGATGCTGATCGGTTATGGCTTCGTCGCCGCCGTGTTGCCGGTGTGGCTGATCCTCGCGCCACGCGACTACCTGTCGACGTTCCTCAAGATCGGCACCATCATCGCTCTGGCGATCGGTATTCTGGTGACCATGCCCGAGCTGAAAATGCCGGCGCTGACCCAGTTCGTCGACGGCACCGGGCCGGTGTGGAAGGGCGGTCTGTTCCCGTTCCTGTTCATCACCATCGCTTGCGGTGCAGTATCCGGTTTCCACGCACTGATCTCGTCGGGTACCACGCCGAAGCTGCTGGATAACGAAACCAACGCCCGTTACATCGGTTACGGCGGCATGCTGATGGAATCGTTTGTGGCGATCATGGCGATGGTTGCCGCTTCGGTGATCGAGCCGGGCGTGTACTTCGCCATGAACAGCCCGGCCGCGGTGGTCGGTGGTGACGTGGCATCGGTGGCACAGATGGTCAGCAGTTGGGGCTTCGCGATCACGCCTGAGGCGCTGCAAGCGGTTGCCCATGACATCGGTGAAACCACCATCCTCGCCCGTGCCGGCGGTGCGCCGACCCTGGCGGTCGGTATCGCGCAGATCCTGCACAGTGTCCTGCCGGGTGAAAACACCATGGCGTTCTGGTACCACTTCGCGATCCTGTTCGAAGCACTGTTCATCCTGACTGCTGTGGACGCCGGCACCCGTGCCGGGCGCTTCATGCTGCAGGACCTGCTCGGCTCCTTCGTTCCGGCGCTCAAGCGCACCGAATCGTGGACCGCCAACCTGATCGCCACCGCCGGTTGTGTGGCGATGTGGGGCTGGTTGCTGTATCAGGGCGTGATCGATCCGCTGGGCGGCATCAACACCCTGTGGCCGCTGTTCGGTATCTCCAACCAGATGCTGGCGGGTATCGCGCTGATGCTCGGCACTGTGGTCCTGATCAAGATGAAGCGCCAGCGCTACATCTGGGTCACCCTGCTGCCGGCCGCCTGGCTGCTGATCTGCACCACGACTGCGGGCTTCATCAAGCTGTTCGACGCCAACCCGGCGATCGGCTTCCTGTCGCTGGCCAAGAAGTACAGCGATGCCCTGGCCGCCGGCCAAGTCATTGCTCCGGCCAAGAGCATCGAGCAGATGCAGCACGTGATCTTCAACGCCTACACCAACGCAACGCTCACCGCGCTGTTCCTGTTCGTGGTCTTCAGCATCCTGTTCTACGCGCTCAAGGTCGGCATTGCCGCCTGGGGCAAAAAAGAGCGTACGGATAAAGAATCGCCATTCCAGGCCCTGCCGGACGCGTAACCAGAGGATTGCACCATGTTCAATGACCTGAGTCGCCTCGGTAAATACCTCGGTCAGGCCGCGCGCCTGATGGTCGGCATGCCCGACTACGACACCTACGTCGAGCATATGCAAACCAAACACCCGGACAAGCCGGTGATGAGCTACGAGATGTTCTTTCGCGAGCGTCAGGAAGCGCGTTACGGTGGCAAGGGTGGGCCGAAGTGCTGTTGAGCTGACAGCCTGCGGTTGATGCAATCCCCCTTGTGGGAGCGAGCCTGCTCGCGAATGCGGAGTGTCAGTTGATGAATGATTTGACTGACACACCGCTTTCGCGAGCAAGCTCGCTCCCACATTTGTTTTTGTGTTGTTCATTCATTTTGTGAAGGGGATCTGTTTTGTCTTCTCCCATACCCGTAACGGTACTCAGTGGTTTTCTCGGTGCCGGCAAGACCACCTTGCTGCGCCATCTGCTGAAAGCCGAGCACGGTCTGAAAATCGCCGTGATCGAGAACGAATTCAGCGACGCCGGCATCGACACCCAGTTGCTCGGCGACCAGCCGGTGCAAGTCATGACCCTGGCCAACGGCTGCGTCTGCTGCACCATTCACACTGATCTGACCAAGGCCCTGTACCTGCTGCTCGAACGTCTGGACAGCGGCGAAATCGCCTTCGACCGGCTGGTGATCGAATGCACCGGGCTGGCCGATCCAGCGCCTGTGGCGCAAACTTTTTTCATCGATGAAGAGCTGCGCGAGCGCTATCTGCTCGACGGCATCATCACGTTGGTCGACGCCGCCCACGCCGACCTGCACTTGACCCAGACCATCGCCCAGGCGCAGATCGGTTTCGCCGACCGCTTGCTGGTCAGCAAGACTGATCTGGTGGATGAGGCCACGTTGAATGCACTGAGCGAACGCCTGACGCGAATCAACCGCCGTGCACCAATCCGCGTGGTCGAGCACGGCAACATCGATCTGGCGGAACTGCTTGATGTGCGTGGTTTCAACCTCAACGCCGATCTGGGCGGCGGGGTCAGCCTGCGTCCGGTGAGCAAGGCGCCTTCCATCGATCGCATCTCCAGCCTGGTGCTGCGCACGGACCAGCCGCTGGATATCGATCGGCTCAGCGAATTCATGAATGAGTTGCTGGAAGAGCACGGCAAGCAATTGCTGCGTTACAAGGGAGTGCTGAACATCGCTGGCGAGGATCGGCGCCTGGTGTTCCAGGGCGTGCTGAAACTCTACGGTTTCGACTGGGACACCGAGTGGGCCGAGGGTGAGGCGCGGGAAAGTGTGATCGTGTTTATTGCCGATGATTTGCCGGAAGAGAAGATTCGGGCGGGGTTTGCCAAGGTGGCTTCTGCCTGATGGTTCTTCGGTGTCAGGGCTGACGCCATCGCGGGCAAGCCCGCTCCCACAGGTTTATAGGTGTACACACAATCTGTGAACGACGATAACCCTGTGGGAGCGGGCTTGCCCGCGATGGCGATTCAACCGACAACGCAATGCTTGACGGTTGGCTCCAGCAGCGTCTGCTCCAGATCATCCAGATGCCGATTCATCAGTAGACTGGCCTTAACCCCATCTCCACATTCAACCGCCTCGATAATCGCCAGGTGCTCCTGCCACGCGCAGCAACCTGGCGTTGATCCATCACACCGCGCAATCGCCAGCGACGTCAACGGCACCAGGCTACCGAGAAAATGCGCCAGCGGTGCATTCCCCGCCATCTGCGCCAACTGCAGATGAAACTCGCCGGACAAACGAATCGCCGCCGCATGCCGTTCCTGAACCACGGCCAGGCGTTCGCGTTCGACCAGCGTGCGCAAGCGTTTCAAACCCTCCGCCGACGCATTCTGACAAGCCAGACGCACCAGCGTCGCTTCGGTCAGGCGCCGAGCGTGCAGGGTTTGTCGGGTCTGCTCTGCATCCGGTGCGGCGACCCGTGGCCGATGATTGGCGCGCAGCACAATCACCTGCTCATGGGACAACTGCGTCAGTACTCGGCGTACATCGGCGCGGCTGACGCCAAACATCTGCTTGAGACTGTCTTCGGTGAAGCGGCTGGCCGGGTCGATTCGCCGGTCCAGAATGGCCTCGAACAGCCGCGGGTACAGAGCATCTGCCGGCGCTCGCAGGCGCGAGAAGGGCAGAGGTGCCGACATCTGACGAGTGTGCGGCGACGTGGCAAGACTGTTCATGGCCGGTCTCCAGTGTGAAGCATTCAGTGGCTGAGGTTGTCTTCCGGGATATTCAGTTCGATGCCCATCCGCTGGCCTTCGCGCAGGATGTGCCGACGCATTTCGGCGCTGGCCTGAGCACTGTTCTTGCTGCGGATCGCGCGCACCACCGCTTCGTTTTCTTCCAGGCGCTCGGCCAGATGCTCAGGCGAATTGCGCAGCACTTCGGCGCTTTGCTTGAGGGCATTGCTGGTCTGCTGCACCACGCTCTGGAAAATCGGGTTCGAGGTCAGGGTGAACAGCTCTTCGTGGAAGGCGATGTAGGCGCTGACGCCTGCTTCGCTGTCGCCCGCTTCAAGGGCTTCGCGCATGTCCATCAGGGTCAGGCGCAACTGGCCGACTTCCTTGCTGCTGATCGACTGCGCGACCAGGCCGACAATGAACGGCTCAAGGGTGTAGCGCAGTTGCAGCACGTCTTCGAGGCTGGCGCCGGCGACCGCGCTGTCGTGGCTCTGGCTGTCACTGAGCTGGGCGTCGAGCACTACCACGCCTTTGCCCGGCATTGAACGGACCAGGCCCAGGGTCTCCAGAACGATCACCGCTTCACGCAGGCTCGGACGGCTGATGCCCAGTTGTTCGGCCAGTTCGCGCTGGCCCGGCAGCATGTCGCCGGAGCGCCACTGACCACGAGCGAGGGCGGCGCGCAGTTTTTCTACGACTGAGTTGACGACGGTTGATGTGGTGATCACTTGTCTAGCTCCGTAAGCCTATAGGGGATGCCGCAAACAAGATCAAAAGATCGCAGCCTGCGGCAGCTCCTGCAGGGTTGAAAATCAGAACTCTTGCTGGTGCGCCGGAGTTCCGGTTTTACGCGGTTGAAAGTTGTAGCCCTGCTGACCGCTGAGTACTTTGTTGGCGCGTTGTACGTCGATGTCCTTTTCCCAGCGGGCGATGGCCACGGTGGCGACACAGTTGCCGATCAGGTTGGTCAGCGCCCGGCCGATGCCCATGAACCAGTCCACCGCCAGCACCAGCACCAGCCCGACCACCGGAATCGCCGGGATCGCTGTCAGTGTCGCCGCCAGAATCACCAGCGCCGAACCGGGAATGCCGTGGGCGCCCTTGGAGGTGATCAGCGACACCAGGAGAATCGTCAGCAGGTCGGTCATCGCCAATGGCGTGCCGGTGGCGTTGGCGATGAACACAATGGCCAGCGTCAGGTAGATCGAAAACCCGTCGAGGTTGAACGAGTAGCCGGTGGGTATCACCAGCCCGACCGTCGAGCTGCCGATGCCCAGATGTTCGAGTTTGCGCATGATCTGCGGCAGCACGGCATCGGAGGAGGCGGTGCCCATGACGATCAGCAGCTCTTCACGCAGATATTTGAGCAGTGGCCACAGGCGCAGGCCCGAGGCACGCATCACCACACCGAGGATCACGCTGACGAACGCGACGCAGGTCAGGTAGAACAAGCCGACCAGACTGCCCAGGTGCTGCAGCGAATCGAGGCCGTACTTGCTGGTGGTGAAGGCGATGGCGCCGAACACGCCGATGGGCGCCAGGCGTACGATCATGCCCATGATGCGGAAGATCACATGGCTCAGCTCGTTGATCAGCCGTGAGATCCCGGAGGCCGCTTCACCCACCAGATTCAGTGCGCTGCCGAACAGCACCGAAAACAGCAGCACCTGCAGGATGTTGTTGTCGGCAAAGGCGCCGAGCACCGAGGTCGGGATCAGGTCCATCAGGAACTGCGTGGTGGTGTGCATGTGCTGGCCGCGTTCGGCGATATCGCCCATGTCAGCGACGGACAACTGCTCCAGATGGATATTCGCGCCGCTGCCGATCCCGGTGCTGAACGCGAACACCAGACCGATCACCAACGCAATGGTGGTCAGTACTTCAAAATAGATCACCGATTTGAGGCCGATACGCCCGACCTTCTTCAGATCCCCTGCGCCGCTGATGCCACTGACCACCACGCAGAACACGATCAGGCCGATCAGCATCTTGATCAGTTTGATGAAGCCGTCGCCCAAGGGTTTGAGCTGAGCGGAATATTCGGGAAGGGTCAGTCCGCAGATGATGCCGAGCACCAGTCCGAGAACCACTTGGAGGAAGATTGAACGCGAGCACCATCTGAGCATGGGAGGAATCCTGGTCGGTGTCCTGGTTGCCGTGTGCGGAGCACATCAGATTCAGGACTTAATTATTGTGGTCTTACCGGTATGTCCAGTGCAGGCGCAGTCTACGCGCGAGATTTCTTGAAATACAAGAGGGAGGTCGGAAATTGGCATGACCGGTCTGACCAGTGGTGCTTTGCTCGGTGTTGCTGTGGAGCCGGTGCGCAACGAAAAAGCCCGGCGATGTTCGGCCGGGCTGGTTTGTGCTGACGCTGGCGGATTTCAATCTGCTCAGTAAGGCACGTTGCGCTTCAGGATATTGAGCTTGAAGTCGAGAACACCGGCGCTGCGGTTCGCGTTGGTGCGTACGAACGTGCCGACTCTGGGGTCATGCTTGTTGCGACTTTGCCCGGCGCACAACAGCGCGCCGCTTCGGGTCTGGATTCTGACGGTGGGCGTATCCGTTTCGATCTGATCCAGCGTGATGATATTGCCCTTGGCATTGAGCAAGTTGAACGTGGTCTGGTCTCCATCTTCGGTTGCATAAGAGTTCAAGAAATCTTTTTCTTCACGGCTGATGGTTCTGTAGTAGTACTCGCCTGGCGTGAAGATATAGATAGTGTAGTAGTCGTCAAGGCAGCGGAAGTAAAGAGTCAGTGCGTCCGGTGCAACATCCGGCTTGAGAAAGAGATAGTTTGAAACATCCAGGTGGTGGGAGAACGTAAAAGCTTCATAATCAGGACGCGGAGTCGTGACCTTTCTGCCATACGTCAACTTGGGGAAGTGCGGGTAGCCATAGCGAGTGCTCAATGTTGCAATAAAGGATTTTTCCTGATTGGTGCTCATGGTATTTCTCGATTATTTGAGTGCTGATAAATAAACAGCGGACTGTTCAATGGCGTAAATATTGAATATTTGAACGTTGATGTCAGATTTCGTCGGGATCACTGAGAAACGATGCATTGCGCTCGATGATGTTCAATGTGAATGGCAGGCCTGTGTTATCCGTCTCGGCCAGGTAGGTGTAGGGCGCGCCTCGTCGACGCAGCGCTGTTATCTGGCCTGCGTTGCGTGCCTTGAGCCGCACTCGCTGACGATCACCGCCCATATCCTGCAAGGTGATGATCCGGTTATCGTGGCTCAGCAAGTTGAAAGAGGTGGTATCGCTGCCCGCCGGCAGAAAAGCCCCTAATACCCCGGCGCGACCCTTGCTCAAGCAATAGCCGGTGTGCGTGGCGTGGTCGCGTATGTAAAGGTGGTAATAGTCATCAGTGCAGCGAAAATAAATGTTCATGGGTTGAACATTCTTTACTTCCCTTTGGGGGCGGCAACCCAATAGATGGGCATCATCGATCGTTTTGGGGGCGCCTGTATAAAAACCGCCGGAAAATGAATTGTCATAACGCAAGACTGGGTTTTCATAAAGCGCGCCCAGGACGTTCAGATGGTGCTGATCCAGTGTTAGTGTTGCGATAAATGACTTTTGCCTGTTTGTTGTCATGAACTCTTCCTTGAGTTTTTGATGGGTGTTTCTTTGTTTTGTGTGGATTTTTAGTTGCTGTTGCGTATTCTGTTTTTAACACTAACAGCTAAGTTTTGTTGGTGTCCTGTTTTTCTTTGAAGTTGTTGTTTCAAGTTTTAAGTGAGGCGGCAGCGACTTTCACGCAGACGAAAAAAAACCGGCCAATCACTTGGCCGGTTTTTCATGCTGCTGATTTAACGTCGCATCAAGCGCCGTATACCGGCAGTTTCTTGCAGATGGCTTTGACTTTCTCACGAACGGCGTCGATCACCGCTTCGTTGTTCAGGTCAGCCAGGATGTCGCAGATCCAGCCGGCCAGCTCTTTGCACTCTGCCTCTTTGAAGCCACGAGTGGTCACAGCCGGAGTACCGAAGCGCAGGCCGGAAGTGACGAACGGCGAGCGTGGATCGTTAGGCACGGAGTTCTTGTTCACGGTGATGAACGCTTTGCCCAGCGCGGCGTCGGCGTCTTTACCGGAGATGTCCTGCTTGATCAGCGACAGCAGGAACAGGTGGTTCTTGGTACCGCCGGAAACCACGTCGAAACCGCGCGCGATGAACACTTCGGCCATGGCCTGGGCGTTCTTCACCACTTGTTCCTGGTAAGCCTTGAACTCAGGCTGCAGCGCTTCCTTGAAGCAGATCGCTTTAGCAGCGATCACGTGCTCCAGCGGGCCACCCTGGGCGCCCGGGAATACTGCAGAGTTCAGCTTCTTCTCGATGTCGGCGTTGGCGCGCGCCAGGATCAGACCGCCACGTGGACCGCGCAGGGTCTTGTGCGTGGTGGTGGTCACGACGTCAGCGAAAGGTACCGGGTTCGGGTAGACGCCAGCGGCGACCAGACCGGCCACGTGAGCCATGTCGACAAACAGGTAGGCACCGACTTTGTCCGCGATGGCACGGAAGCGCGGGAAGTCCAGAATCTGCGAGTAGGCAGAGAAACCGGCCACGATCATTTTCGGCTTGTGCTCAACGGCCAGACGCTCGACTTCGTCGTAGTCGATCAGGCCATTGGCGTCGATGCCGTACTGCACGGCGTTGTACAGCTTGCCGGAGGAGGAAACGCTGGCGCCGTGGGTCAGGTGACCGCCGTGGGCCAGGCTCATGCCCAGAATGGTGTCGCCACCTTGCAGCAGGGCCAGGTAAACAGCGGCGTTGGCTTGCGAACCGGCGTGCGGCTGAACGTTGGCGTAATCGGCGCCGAACAACTCTTTGGCGCGGTCGATGGCCAGTTGTTCAACGACGTCAACGTACTCGCAACCACCGTAGTAGCGCTTGCCCGGATAGCCTTCGGCGTATTTGTTGGTCAGTACCGAGCCTTGAGCTTCCATCACCGCAGGGCTGGTGTAGTTTTCCGAAGCGATCAGCTCAATGTGCTCTTCCTGGCGCTGAGCTTCTTGCTCCATGGCGGCAAAGAGATCGGCGTCGTACTTGGCAATAGTCAAATCACGGCTGAACATGGCGGTCCTCAAGGATCGGGGGCAGAAAAGGGGGGCATTCTAACCCAATGGGTTTTGGATGGCATATGAAACGACATCATGTCGCAGACAAGTGGCGTTCATGACAGATGTGCGGTGCTTTTGCCGGCCTCTTCGCTGGCAAGCCAGCTCCCACATTAACCTGGGTGAACTACACGACTTGTGATCGACATCAACCCTTGTGGGAGCTGGCTTGCCAGCGATGGGGTCAGCAGCCTTTACACAGAACCTCAGTCGAACATGAACAGCGCATCATTGCTGAACTGCGCTTCAAACCGGCTTGCCGGCATCGGTCGGCCGAACAGATAGCCCTGCACTTCATCGCAGCCATGCTCGCGCAGGAAGTCCAGTTGCTCATGGGTTTCCACGCCTTCGGCGATTACCGCCAGATTGAGGCTGTGGGCCATGGCGATGATCGCCCGAGCGATCTGCGCGTCCTGCTCGCCGGACGGCAGGCCGTCGACAAAGGTGCGGTCGATCTTCAGCACGTCGATCGGGAACTGCTTGAGGTAGTTCAGTGATGAATAACCGGTGCCGAAATCGTCGACCGCGATACTCAGACCAAGGTTTTTCAGCCCGGCGAGAATCTGCATCGCCTCGCTGACTTCGCGCATCAGGATACTTTCGGTCAGCTCCAGCTCCAGGCACGCCGGTGGCAGCCCGGTTTCGCGCAGGATCGTGGCGATGCGCGTACCGAGCTGGCCATCGGAGAACTGCCGCGCCGAGATGTTCACCGAGACTTTCGGCACGCGCACGCGGTTCTGGTGCCAGGTCTTGAGCTGACGGCAGGCTTCGCTGATGACCCAGTCGCCCACGTCGACCACCAGACCGAGTTCTTCCAGCACCGGAATAAAATCTCCCGGCGGCACCAGCCCGCGACGCGGATGACGCCAGCGCAGCAGCGCTTCGGCGCCGGTCAGGCGTTTGCCGTCGCCGCTGAATTGCGGCTGGTAATACAGGACGAATTCGTTCTGTTCCAGCGCATGGCGCAGGTCGCTTTCCAGTTCAAGACGCTCCAGCGCACTGGCGTTCATGTCGGCCTGATAGAACTGGAAGTTGTTCTTGCCACGCTCTTTGGCGTGGTACATCGCGGTATCGGCGTTCTTCATCAACTGGCTGAGTTCGTTGCCGTCCTGCGGACTCAAAGCAATGCCGATACTGGCGGTGACGAAGAACTCGCGGCCTTCCAGCACGAACGGTTTCACCAGGCTGGCGAGGATCTGCTCGGCCACATGAATCGCCCGGTTCAGCGCCATTTCGCGGCTGGAGCGGTGTTGCAGGAGCAGGGTGAACTCGTCGCCGCCCATGCGCGCCACGGTGTCGTCTTCGTCGACGCAGGCCAGCAGGCGCGTGGCCATGTCTTTCAACATGCGGTCGCCGGCGGCGTGGCCGAGGGAGTCGTTGATCGGCTTGAAGCGGTCGAGGTCGAGGAACATCAGCACCACCCACGACTTCTGCCGCTCGGCCGATTGCAGCGCGGTGTGCAGGCGATCCTGGAACAGCGTGCGGTTCGGCAGGTGGGTCAGGGCGTCGTAGTAGGCGAGGCGATGAATGCGTTGTTCGCTGGCCTTGCGCTCGCTGATGTCACTGAAGAAGCACACGTAACTGGCCAGATCACCTTCATCGTCGAGTACCGCCGTGATGCCGACCCATGCCGGGTAATGCTCGCCGTTACGGCGCTTGAGCCAGACTTCGCCTTCCCAGGTGCTGTGCTGATGCAGTTGCTTGAGCACGTAACGCAGGTGCGCATCCTGTTGTTCGTCGACGGTGAGCATGTTCGGCAGCTGGTCGAGCACTTCCGAGACTGCATAACCGCTGACCCGGCTGAAGGCTTCGTTGGCCTGCACGATGTAACCGGCGGGGTCGGTGATCAGGATCGCCGAAGTCGAGTGCTCGAATACCGTGGCCGCCATACGCAAGTCTTTTTCGGCGCGGCGTTGCTGACTGATATCGCGACCGACGCCGAGCACGCCTTCGAAGGCGCCGTGTTCATCCCACACCAACACCAGGCGCAGCTCGATCGGGATCTTGCGACCGTCGGCGCGCAGGCAGTCGAACAGGAACATCTGCGTTTGCACTTGGCTTCGCAGCTGTGCGAGTTGCTCAGGCTTGTCGAGCGCTTTGCTGACCCGGTCCATCAGGGAATAGATGCCGCTCAGCTGCTGCGGGTTGGCGATGGTCGATTGCCAGCCGTTCTGGAAAATCCACTCGGCGTCGTAACCCAGCACCGCCTGCACCGACGGGCTGACGTAGTTCAACGACAGCTTGCTGTCGGTGGAGAAAATCACGTCGCTGATGCTTTCGGCGAGCATGCGGTAGCGCTGCTCGCTGTCACGCAGCGATTCACTGGCCTCGATCTGCTCGGTGATGTCCTTGGCCACGCCGATGATCCGCGTGACCTGATCGTGTTTGTCCCGGGCCAGCGCTTGCTCACGAATGTCGAAGCGCCGCCACTTGCCGTCACGATGGCGGAAGCGCAGCTGACATTGTAGCAACTGACTGTAACCGGCGTGCCGCTGCATCTGCCGTGAGCGGTGGTAATAGTCGGCGTCCTCCGGGTGCAGGAGGATTTCCCAGAAGTACTCGCCCATCTGGTGCAGCTCGGAGCGGTTGTAACCGAGGGTCTGGCCGAGGTGATGGTTGCTGAAGATCATCCGCTGGCTGATCACGTCCTGCACATACAGATGATCCGGCACCGTGCGCACCACGTCCGACCAGAAGCCTTCGCGCTCCAGCAGCGACAGTTCGATCAGCTTGCGGCTGGTGATGTCGTTGATGCTCAGAATCACCGCTTTATAGTCGTGCAGCTCTTCAGGCAGGCGCAGAACCATCCACAGGTGCTGATCGCGGCCATTGATATCCGGCAGTCTGATTTCCAGTTCCAGTTGATTCTGTTGCTGCAGAACGGCGTCGAGCACCTGGTTGCCGATGGCGCACTGGCTGTGCGGCTGGCCGTCGATCAGCAGTTGCCAGGCGTGCTCGCAGGAATTGACATTGAGCAGCTGCAGCGCGACCTGATTGACCTCGGTAACGCGCAGTTCTTGCAGCAGTTGCTGGCGCTGGACCGGTTGGTCGAGCCAGGCTTTGAGCTGGTCGCTGGTCTGGATCTGTGCTTTGTCGAACACCTGCTTGAGGCCGGACAGATCGAGCACACACAACGCAACGCCAGTGCCTTCAAAGATGTCCTGATAACGCCGGCGGCCTTCATGCAACTGGCGCTGGCGGCGACGCATGTTCAGCAGCGCGATCACTGGCAGCATCGAGAACGCCAGACCCAGCAGGCATTTGCCGATAAACGCTGGCAACAGTTCTTCGAGCACCCGCTGACGGTCGAACAGCCCGCGCAACTGCCAGTCGCTGCTGCTCAGCGGCACGGTTAAAACAGTGTTGGCCAGGTCGTCGGGGCTCAGCACGCCGGGCCTGGCTGAAGACAGCGCTTCGTCGCGGCTGATGATCTGGTGGTTGAGGCGGTTTTCCACCAGCCACAACGGGCGGATGCCGGTTTCGCCCTGCTGGGTCAGCGAGTCGAAGAAGGTCGGGGTCAGGCGCAACACCCAGTAACCGCGCGTGCTGCCGCTGGCTTGATGCAATAACAGATGCACCACCGAGCCGTCGTCGGCGTTGCTGAAGTAATGCGCCTGGGCGCGGCTGCGGCGCACCAGTTCAGCGAGGTAATCGGCGTCGTGGCTGTCGCTGGCGCTGTCGTTGAGGATTTTCCCGGACGGGCTGAGCAGGGCCAGGCTGCGTACGTCCGGCAGCGATTGCTGGAGCTTGCGCAGCAGCGCCTGCTGTTCGTCGGACGACTGTGGCTGTTCGACGATCGGTAGCAGGTTGAGGGCGATTTGCGCATTCAGCGACATGTTCAGGCTGACCTGTGAGGCGAGGTCGGCGGTGTAGTCGATGGTGTACTGGCGCTGGTTTTTCTGGGTCTCGCGCAATTGGTCGAGCAACTGCCAGAACAGCAATGCCAGCAGCAAAAGTACCAGCGTCGCCAAGGCACCCTTCAATGTTCCGCGCAGGGGCGAGCCGGTCCCCGGGTTGGACGCGCTCACAGAAGCTGGCGGGGTAACGTTGGACAAGCTGAAATCCTGCGGTTTGGCTGGACTGGCGCGACGTGCACTATAAGCCGGACGCCCGAAGGGCGGCTAGCATGCCTTGAGTTGTGGCGAAGTGCCAGCCCCACTCGGCTGGACTGCCTTCCGTCATTCAGGTAGCTTTGCCGGTTACGCGGGAGCGTTCCAGCTCCTAGACTCAGACTTTTTCAGCGCGCACGCATTGATGACCATCAAGTGAACGACGCGCATCGGTCTGGCCGGGCATCGCCTGCGCTCCAATCATTCATCTGTCACTGACCCAAGGTTCTCCATGGCTCAATACGTCTTCACCATGCATCGGCTGGGCAAAGTTGTTCCGCCGAAGCGGGAAATCCTGAAAAACATTTCGCTGTCGTTCTTCCCCGGCGCCAAGATCGGCGTACTCGGCCTCAACGGTTCGGGTAAGTCCACGCTGCTGAAAATCATGGCCGGCGTCGACACCGAGTTCGAGGGCGAAGCCCGTCCGATGCCGGACCTGAACATCGGTTATCTGCCGCAAGAACCACAACTTGATCCGACCAAGACCGTGCGTGAAGTGGTCGAGGAAGCCGTCAGCGTGATCAAGGACGCGCAAGCGCGTCTGGACGAGGTCTACGCCGCTTACGCTGACCCGGATGCCGACTTCGACAAGCTGGCTGCCGAGCAGGCCAAGCTCGAAGCAATCCTGCAGGCCAGCGATGGTCACAACCTGGAGCGTCAACTGGAAGTCGCCGCCGACGCCCTGCGTCTGCCGGCCTGGGACGCCAAGGTCGAACACCTGTCCGGTGGTGAAAAGCGTCGCGTGGCCCTGTGCCGCCTGCTGCTGTCCGCCCCGGACATGCTGCTGCTCGACGAACCGACCAACCACCTGGACGCTGACTCCGTGGCGTGGCTGGAGCACTTCCTGCACGACTTCCCGGGCACCGTGGTCGCGATCACGCACGACCGTTACTTCCTCGACAACGTCGCCGGCTGGATTCTGGAACTCGACCGCGGCGCGGGCATTCCTTACGAGGGCAACTATTCGGGTTGGCTGGAAGCCAAGTCCGATCGTCTGGCCCAGGAATCCAAGCAACAGTCGGCTCACGAAAAAGCCATGAAGGAAGAACTGGAGTGGGTGCGCAAAGGCGCGAAAGCCCGCCAGTCGAAATCCAAGGCACGTCTGCAACGCTTCGAAGAAATGCAGTCGCAGGAGTTCCAGAAGCGTTCGGAAACCAACGAGATCTACATCCCGGCCGGTCCGCGTCTGGGCGACAAGGTCATCGAATTCAAGAACGTCACCAAGGGCTACGGCGATCGCGTCCTGATCGACAACCTGTCGTTCTCCATGCCGAAGGGCGCCATTGTCGGCGTGATCGGCGGTAACGGTGCCGGTAAGTCGACCCTGTTCCGCATGCTGATGGGCAAGGAGACTCCGGATTCCGGCTCCATCGAAATCGGCGAAACCGTGCAACTGGCCTGCGTGGATCAGAGCCGCGAAGACCTCGACGGCAGCAAGACCGTGTTCCAGCAGATCTCCGACGGTTCCGATCAGATCCGCATCGGCAACTACGAGATTCCGTCGCGCACTTACGTCGGTCGCTTTAACTTCAAGGGCGGCGATCAGCAGAAGTTCGTCAAGGACCTGTCCGGTGGTGAGCGCGGTCGTCTGCACCTGGCGCTGACCCTGAAGGAGGGCGGCAACGTTCTGCTGCTCGACGAACCGTCCAACGACCTTGACGTTGAAACCCTGCGTTCCCTGGAAGAAGCCCTGCTGGACTTCCCAGGCGCCGCCATTGTGATCTCTCACGATCGCTGGTTCCTGGACCGCGTCGCGACTCACATCCTGGCGTACGAAGACGACTCGCAAGCGGTGTTCTTCGAAGGTAACTACACCGAGTACGAAGCCGACCGCAAAAAGCGTCTCGGCGAAGCAGCGGCCCAGCCACACCGGGTCCGCCACAAGAAACTGGCCTGATTCGGGTTGGTTGAATGAAAAAGCGGAGCCTTCGGGCTCCGTTTTTTTTTGCCTGGTTTTTTCGGCAATACCGAGTTGCGTTCATCGCTGGCAAGCCAGCTCCCACAGGATTTTTGTTGTACCTGGAATGTGTGAGCGCCACGAAAACTGTGGGAGCTGGCTTGCCAGCGATAGCGGTGTAACTGTTGGTGCATCACTTCAATCTGTTCTCCCCATTCAGGTGCAAAACCAGATCAAAAAACCGCCTGATTTATATCCTGTGCACCATTTAATTTCATAACTGCGACATTTTGCGCTGTTACTGTGCGCAATTCGTTTGTTACAGTCCGGCTCAATCGCTTCCAACGACAATAAATTTGCCGAGACTTTTCCCATGATCGAATCCGTCGAATCCTTCCTCGCCCGACTGAAAAAACGCGACCCGGATCAACCCGAATTCCACCAGGCCGTCGAAGAAGTCCTGCGCAGTCTGTGGCCGTTTCTCGAAGCCAATCCGCATTACCTGACCTCAGGGATTCTGGAGCGTATCTGCGAGCCGGAGCGGGCGATTGTGTTTCGCGTGTCGTGGGTCGACGATCAGGGCAAGGTCCAGGTCAATCGCGGTTTCCGCATCCAGATGAACAGCGCCATCGGCCCGTACAAGGGCGGCTTGCGTTTCCATCCTTCGGTGAACCTGGGCGTGCTGAAGTTTCTCGCCTTCGAACAGACCTTCAAGAACTCCCTGACCTCATTGCCCATGGGCGGCGGCAAGGGCGGTTCGGACTTCGATCCGAAAGGCAAAAGCGACGCCGAAGTGATGCGTTTTTGTCAGGCGTTCATGAGCGAGCTGTACCGCCACATCGGCGCGGACGTCGATGTGCCGGCTGGCGACATCGGTGTCGGGGCGCGGGAGATCGGCTTTCTGTTCGGCCAGTACAAACGCCTGAGCAACCAGTTCACCAGCGTGTTGACCGGCAAAGGCATGACCTACGGCGGCAGCCTGATTCGCCCGGAAGCCACCGGTTTCGGTTGCGTGTACTTCGCCGAAGAAATGCTCAAGCGCCGCGGACAGACCGTCGAAGGCAAACGCGTGGCGATCTCCGGTTCCGGCAATGTCGCCCAGTACGCGGCGCGCAAGGTCATGGACCTGGGCGGCAAGGTGATTTCCCTGTCCGACTCCGAAGGCACGTTGTACTGCGAATCGGGCCTGAGCGAAGAACAGTGGCTGGCGCTGCTGGAACTGAAAAACGTCAAACGCGGACGCATCAGCGAATTGGCCACGGCGTTCGGTCTGGAGTTCCGCGCCGGGCAGTTGCCGTGGTCGCTGCCGTGCGACATCGCGTTGCCGTGCGCCACGCAGAACGAACTCGACGCCAACGCCGCGCGCACACTGCTGCGCAACGGCTGCGTGTGCGTCGCCGAGGGCGCAAACATGCCGACCACGCTGGAGGCTGTGGATATCTTTATCGAGGCCGGCATTCTGTTCGCCCCGGGCAAGGCGTCGAACGCCGGCGGGGTCGCGGTCAGCGGGCTGGAGATGTCGCAGAACGCCATGCGCCTGCTGTGGACCGCTGGCGAGGTGGACAGCAAATTGCATGCGATCATGCAGTCGATCCACCACGCTTGCGTGCATTACGGCGAAGAGAACGGGCGGATCAACTACGTCAAAGGCGCGAACATCGCCGGCTTCGTCAAAGTCGCCGATGCGATGTTGGCCCAAGGCGTGGTTTAAGCCGGTTCGATGCGAATCACCTCAATCAGCTGATCGCCAGCGGGGCGCTGCCACAGCACCTCGTCATTGAGCCGGGCGCCGAGCAGCGCCCGGCCCAGCGGCGAGCCCCAGTTGATCAGGCCCTGACTGGCGTCGGCCTGATCTTCGCCGACCAGTTGCACCCGACTTTCGGTGTCGTGCTCGTCGGCAAAGGTCACCCAACTGCCAATCTGCACTTTTTCGGTAGAGGTCGCGGGGGCCGCGACTTGTGCACTGGCGAGGCGTTGGTTGAAGTAGCGCAAATCCCTTTCGAGATCGGCCAGGCGCTGCTTGTCGGCTTGTTCGCCCTTGGCCGATTGTTCGGCGTGCAGGGCTTGCAGCTCGGCGACTTTGGCCTGCAGCTGTGCCAGCCCCTGCGGTGTGACGTAATTGGGCTGCGCGCTGACCTGCCGTTCGACGGGCTGATCGGCTTGCGCGGCGGCATTGTCTTCGTTGACGAAAGCGCGGCTCATGCTGTCCTCCTCTGCATAGAGTTTGGGCCATGGTCGCCGGCATTTGGTTTCACTGGATGTCTGGAAACGACCTATTGCGAGCGATAGGCCCGTCCGGCGTCCTGATCCTTCTGTTGTTGCCAGGCGCGCTCGCGCTCGTCCCAGTGTTCGTTGCGATACTCTTCGCGATCCTTGTTCTCGAGCATCGCCTGACACTGGCGAAAGCCGTCGGTCCAGCCTTCGGCGTATTGCTTGTCTTTGAGGTAGCGCGGCACGTTCTTGCGAAACTCGCCACTGATCGAGCCGGCGGCTTGCCGGCCACTGACGCAACCGTCATCGAAACCGTCGGCGAAGGCTGGTGGATAACCTTTGGCGATCAAGTCTTCATGGGTGGTCTGGCAACCCCCGAGCAACAGCAAAACACCCAACAGTCCCGCACACCGCCACATTGCACTCTCCTGCGCCGATTCTCGGCTGATAGGGAAAGTCTAGAAGGGGATTCGTTGATGGGGTGTGAAAGGAAGATCAAAAGATCGCAGCCTGCGGCAGCTCCTACAGGAAAAATGCATTCCCACTGTAGGAGCTGCCGCAGGCTGCGATCTTTTAATAGTGATACCACTTCACTTCGAGCATCACTTCGTTTTCCGGCGTCGCCACATGACTGAACTCACGCTGCGCACTCAGGCGCAAACCGAGGTTGCGCGACAATTCCCACTGCTGGTTCAGGCTCAGGCTACGGCGCACTTCACCATTGAAGAAGTAATCGCCCTTGGCTTCCAGGCTGAGATTGCCCAGCGGGTTTTTCCACAACACGCCGGTATTGAAACCGCCGGCCGGGGAGACGAATTCGGCGAAGTCATTGTTGTGTTCGATGCGCACCGTGCCAAGGGCAAAACCGAGCGTGTCTTCGCCCAGTTGCCAGGTGCCGCCACCGCCGCCGTTGACGTGGCTGACCAGGTTTTCGTCATCGTGTTTGCCCGGTACGCGCTCAAGGCCGCCAGTGACTTGCCACGACAGCGGCTGCAGCAACTCATTGCGCGGGGTCAGCGAGCGAATGGTCGCCAGATCCAGTTGCTGGAATTGCCATTGGTTGCCTTCGTACTGGCGCAGCTTCATTTGCAGGATTTCGATCTGTGCGCCGAGGGGGAAGCTTTCGGCGTTGTCGTTGAGGTCGTGATAGGCCATGCGCAAACCGTACTCGCCGAACGCACGGTCGCCCCGGGTGCCGATGCCGGCCTGCCAGGTGCGTGATTCGTGGCCGTCTTCGGGCAGGCCCGGTTGGGGGATCTGCAGCTCCGGCGCCGGGTTTTTGTTGATCGCCCGCAGCAGTTCGAAGCTGCGCTGAGCGCGTTGCGGATCACGTTCCTGACCGTTGGCGCGATAGCGTTCCAGACGATACGCAGCATCGATGATCAGCGCCTGTCGATCCCGGGGCAGGGCTTTGAAGGTCGGGTCTTGCAACACTTGTTGATCGGCGCTGACTTTCAGCACCCATTGCTGTTCGTCACTGCTCAACGGCTGGGCACGGCTGAGCAGTTCACGTTCGCGGGATGGGCGGTATTCGATACTTTCCACCAGTCCGGCTTCCTTCACGGCTTTGACCGTGTCGGTAGGGATGGCAGTCAGCGGGAATTGCTCGGTCAGGCGCAGGCTTGGACGCGCCACCTGCAGCAATTCGAGCAGGCGATAGGAGCAGTTTTCGTCGAAGAAGAAATAGTCGAACTGGATCTGCTTCAGTTCCCACACATGTTCGACCATGCGTGCGGTTTCTGCTTGCGTCAGGTTCAGCCGGTATTCCCACAGGTCGCGGTTTTCCAGGCTGCGGTACTCGGAGAGTTTTTCCTGATACGGCACCAGCGCGAACAGCCCCGGGTAGCCGCCCATCAAGCCTTTCCAGGCGTAGAGGATGCTGTTGTCGGAGCCTTCGATGTAGGCGCCGAAGTTGATGGCGTAGCTGAGCAGCGAAGTCTTGTCGGCCTGCACGTCGGCCTGATCGATGCGCAGCAGGGTGTGGCCGAACATCGACGACGGACTGTTGAGGTACGCCGCCGGGAAGATCATCACCGCGCTGTGCGGCGAGACGTCCTTGAACCATTTCTTGAATTCGGCGCAATCGGGGGCGGGCAGATCGCTCAGGTTGAGCTGCGCTTTCAGCCAGCGGGTGCGGGCCGGATAGACGCACTGCGCGTGCTGCTCGCCGAGACTGGCCGGGGCATACAGCGCTTGCACGGTGGCGGCCAACTCGTGGTCGGGGTGTTCGTTGCCATCAGGCGCGAGAAAGAATTTCCTGTCGCTGACATAGCTGCGCCAGCCGCCGAGCTTGGCGGTTTCGTAATGACCGAGGGAAATCCAGAAGCGGTCGTTGGCCAGTTGCTGCAAACGTTGAGGGTCGATGTGAGGCGCGGCGGACAGCGGGGCGCAGACACAGAGCGCCAGCCAGGCAAGGCGTTTGAGCATAAGTGGCAACTTAAGTCGAAAGAAAAACAAAGACCCCAAGCATTAATGTCGACCAGTCAAACCCGCACCAACCCTGTGGCGAGGGAGCTTGCTCCCGCTGGGGCGCGCAGCGGCCCCGTTTTGAAAACCGGGAGCGCTGCGCACTCCAGCGGGAGCAAGCTCCCTCGCCACAGGGCTCAGCACATGTCACAACTGACTTGCATTGCTCAAAAAGGGTGGGCCATAAAAAACAAAACCCGCTTCCCGAAAGAAGCGGGTGGGGTCGAGCTTAAGCCTGAGTGGCGTACTTGGCCAGACGTGGGTCTGATTTCAGTACAGCCAGGGTGTTGGTATGCACGTCTTCGGCGGTCACGTCAGCCTTGCTGAAGATTTGCTGGAAGTGCTCGTGAGTGACAGCGGCGAAATGCGCACGGTCTTCCGGCGCCACGCCCAGTACCACAGCGTAAGTCGTCAGCGCTTCGCCGTTGCCTTTTGCCATGTCTTCGGACAGCTCGTTCATCATGCCATTCATGGCGAACCAGGATTTACCGCCGTAGGTCAGCGACGCGTTGGTGGAGCAACCGTTGGTGCCGGAAGTCATACCGAACGTAGCGTTACCGGAGGTGCCGTTGGTGGTGGATGCCAGGAAGTGTGCCGGGGTGCCACGCTGACCTTCGAACAGCATGTTGCCCCAACCGCAATCCGGACCGCCTGGCGCTTGCGCCATGGCATTGAGGGAAACAACGGTGAAGAGAGTACCGAGAAGAATCCGTTTCATAGCTTTGTTCTCTTTGTGTGCATACCAATGGACAGGGTTCTGGCCCCCCAAGTGCTGCCTAGACAGACCCTTTTGAAGCCAGTGGGCCGGTTATTAGTTCCAGCCGCGCAGTTTGGAGTTTAGGCACGTTCCCGTGGTTCCGTGATTTTTTGCTGATTATTCGTTGAAATCCCCGGATTCACGGGGCGGGCCGCGCGGCTCGGCGCTTGTCTATGCTTTGTCGCATGGCGCGCCTTGCCAGTGGGGCACGGGCAGCGCCAGAATGCCGCTATCTGCCCCGCCTGATTGTTAAGGAAGCCCGATGCCTGATCCTGTTGCTGCCAGCTTGCGTCTAGCGCCCGAAGCGCTGACCCGTCCGTTTTCCGCTGAACAGTTCAGCTTCACTACCACCAATGATCTGGAGCCCTTTCGCGGTGTGCTTGGCCAGGAACGTGCGGTCGAAGCCTTGCAGTTCGGTGTGGCCATGCCCCGCCCCGGTTACAACGTCTTTGTCATGGGCGAACCGGGCACCGGTCGCTTCTCATTCGTCAAACGCTACCTGAAGGCCGAAGGCAAACGCCTGCAGACCCCGGCGGACTGGGTCTACGTCAACAACTTCGATGAGCCGCGCGAACCCCGCGCGCTGGAGCTGCCATCGGGTACGGCGAGCGCATTCATCGGTGACATCAACGGCTTGATCGACAACCTGCTGGCGACGTTTCCGGCGGTGTTCGAACACCCGTCCTACCAGCAGAAAAAAAGCGCCATCGACCGCGCCTTCAACCAGCGCTACGACAAGGCACTGGATGTCATCGAACGTCTGGCCCTGGAAAAAGACGTCGCCCTGTACCGCGACAGCAGCAACATCGCCTTCACCCCGATGCTCGAAGGCAAGGCGCTGGATGAAGCCGAGTTTTCGCAATTGCCGGAAGCCGAGCGCGAGCGTTTCCACGAGGATATCTCCGGCCTCGAAGAGCGGCTGAATGAAGAACTCGCGAGCCTGCCGCAGTGGAAGCGCGAGTCGAACAATCAGCTGCGTCAGCTCAACGAAGAAACCATCACCCTGGCCTTGCAGCCGTTGCTGTCGCCGCTGTCGGAAAAGTACGCGGAGAACGCCGCGGTCTGCGGTTACCTGCAAGCGATGCAGGTGTATCTGCTGAAAACCGTGGTCGAGCAACTGGTCGACGACAGCAAGACCGACGCCGTGGCGCGCAAGCTGCTGGAAGAGCAATACGCGCCGAGCCTGGTGGTCGGTCATCCGCACAGTGGCGGTGCGCCGGTGGTGTTCGAACCGCATCCGACCTACGAAAACCTGTTCGGCCGCATTGAATACACCACCGATCAGGGTGCGCTTTACACCACTTATCGCCAGTTGCGCCCAGGCGCATTACATCGCGCCAATGGCGGCTTCCTGATTCTTGAAGCGGAAAAAATGCTCAGTGAGCCGTTCGTGTGGGACGCACTCAAGCGCGCCCTGCAATCGCGCAAACTGAAGATGGAGTCGCCGCTGGGCGAGATGGGCCGTTTCGCCACCGTGACCCTGAATCCGCAGCACATTCCGTTGCAGGTCAAAGTGGTGATCATCGGTGCGCGGCAGTTGTATTACACGCTGCAGGACCTGGATCCGGACTTCCAGGAGATGTTCCGCGTGCTGGTCGACTTCGACGAAGACATCCCGATGGTCGACGAAAGCCTGGAGCAGTTCGCCCAGTTGCTGAAAACCCGCACTTCGGAAGAAGGCATGGCGCCGCTGACCGCCGATGCGGTGGCGCGTCTGGCGACTTATAGCGCACGGCTGGCCGAACATCAGGGGCGTTTGTCGGCGCGTATCGGCGACCTGTTCCAACTGGTCAGCGAGGCGGACTTCATTCGTCATCTGGCCGGTGATGAAATGACCGACGCCGGGCACATCGAGCGTGCGCTGAAAGCCAAAGCCACTCGCACTGGCCGCGTATCGGCGCGGATTCTCGACGACATGCTCGCCGGGATCATCCTGATCGACACCGACGGCGCTGCGGTCGGCAAGTGCAACGGGCTGACCGTGCTGGAAGTCGGCGATTCGGCGTTCGGTGTACCGGCGCGGATTTCCGCCACGGTGTACCCGGGCGGCAGCGGCATCGTCGACATCGAACGCGAGGTCAACCTGGGTCAGCCGATCCACTCCAAGGGCGTGATGATCCTCACCGGGTATCTGGGCAGCCGTTACGCCCAGGAATTCCCGCTGGCGATTTCCGCGAGCATTGCGCTCGAGCAATCCTACGGTTACGTCGATGGCGACAGTGCGTCGCTGGGCGAGGCTTGCACGTTGATTTCGGCGTTGTCGAAAACCCCGCTCAAGCAGTGCTTCGCGATCACTGGTTCCATCAACCAGTTCGGTGAAGTGCAGGCGGTCGGCGGGGTCAACGAGAAAATCGAGGGCTTCTTCCGTCTCTGCGAAGCACGTGGGCTGACGGGTGAGCAGGGCGCGATCATTCCGCAGGCCAACGTCGCCACGCTGATGCTCGACGAGAAGGTGTTGGCGGCGGTGCGCGCCGGGCAGTTCCACGTGTACGCGGTGCGTCAGGCCGATGAGGCGCTGAGCCTGTTGGTCGGCGAGCCGGCCGGTGAGCCGGATGCTGACGGTCAGTTCCCTGAAGGCAGCGTCAATGCGCGCGTGGTCGAGCGTCTGCGGGTGATTGCCGAGATGATCAGTGAAGAGGATCTGAAAGAGGCCGAGAAGGAGTTGGCGCAGGAGGCGTTGGCAGAAGCCAAACCAGCTTAAAAAGTCTAGAGCAAATCCTGTGGGAGCGAGCTTGCTCGCGAAGGCGGCATACCAGTCGACATTTAGTTGCCTGAACATCCGCATTCGCGAGAAAGCTCGCTCCCACAGTTGTTTTTCAGATTGATTTTTGCGCTGATCTTCGGGAAAAGTGCCACTACTCTGGCGTCAGAATTCACACAATGACCATTCGGCGCCTTCTGGTTCTATCCGGCTTGCGCGGCGGACTTTTCTTCTATTCTCAGCTCAAGGACATCGACAGTATCACTGGATCGAAACAGCCTTCGCGTGAAGGCTGAATACAGGTTTTACCGAGGGTCGCCGCCATGTCGCGCAACCTCTGCCTCACCCGTCAATGCCTGGGTCTTGTGACCCGTATCGAATGCGCCATTAAACCTCTGGCCGGCGATAACGGCATGTGGACCTTGCTCTTCGCTGCCGGCATGGCCGGCGAACAACCCTCCGCCATCAAGGCCCAGGGCCCGTTTCACGGGCCGGTCGCCGCCGAGTCGATTCTCGACACCATTGTGGAAAGCCTGACGATGCACGGCTACGAGCTGGCCAATGATCCGCAGATCTGGAGCTTGCACTTGCAGGCGCAGCTGCGCCAGATCAACGGTGGCCGTGGACGTCCGGCCGGTGTGTTCGACCATTAGGCGCAATCACCGCGCCGTGTCGGGCAACGGCGCCTTGTCGAGCTTGACCTCAAAGCCGTATTGCACGGTATTGAGTTCAGTTCGCTGATAGGTCTCCACCTGCGTTGGACGGCCATAGAAGTAATGCACGCCGAACAGCGCCGGGCCTTGCGCACTCGCGTCGTGGCTGACCGAGAGAATCTGTTTCAGGTAGTTGCCGCTGTCGTCCTTGACGAAGAAACGCCAGGCGTTGGCCGGGAACCGTTTCAGGTCCACCACCAGTGTGTTGTTCTTGATCTCCAGGCCTTTGGGCAGGGCCTTGGCGTCGTAGGTTTTCTTGTCGACGCTCGCCAGAAACAGCGGCATCGAACCCACAGCAATTGCCGGAGTTTCCGGGAACAGGTTCAAATCGTAAGTGATGGTCGCTTGCAGCGGATCGACCTGATAGGCCTCGGGTGGCAGTTCGATCGGCTCGTCGAGTTTGCCGCTGCGTTTCTCGGTGAAGAACGTCACCGGGCTTTCTCCCGGGCTGAAATCATCGCCGAGCAATTCATCATTGAAGGTACGCCGGTGGGAGAACTCGATGCGCGCGGCGCTCGGATCCTCCACGGACTGATGGATGCGGATGCCGGCCTTCAACGCTTCCTCGGTCAGGCTCGCGCCTTTGAGCCAGTTCGGCGCCAGATCGTCATAGACCACTACGTCCGGGTCCAGCGGCTGGATGGTCTTTTCCGTGGTGTGCTGACTGAAAGTGCGCACCGGCAAATCCAGTGCCTTGCGGGTCACGGTCGCCGATGAAAAATCGAGCACGCTGACCTCCAGGGTATCGACGGGGCCGTTGAAGTAGACCTTGTTATAGCGGCGCGGATGCTGCTGTGTGAAGGCCTGCTGTTCGTCCTCAAGCTGTTTTTCCAGCGCCTCGCTCCAGGTTTTCTGCTGTTGCAGTTGCGCCAGTTGTTTCTCGTAGAAAGCCACCTGTGCCGGGCTCTCATTGATTGAGCCGGCGCGCACCAGGTATTGCCCGGTGGTGTCGCGGGCCTGAACGATCAACGGATTGAGCTGCGCCCCCTCGACCTCGGGGGCCAATGGCAGGCTGTTGCTGAATTCGACTTCGGCGTAGTTTTTTGCAAGCTTGAGCAGGGTGACGCTGAGGTTGTCATCGGTGCGGGTCTGGCCGACATCCTTCTGACTCAGGTTGAAGCTGAACAGGCGGCGCGGCGTGATGACTTCGACGTTGCCCTGCAGGCTCACTGGCTGCGATTGTGTATTCTTGTCGACGTCCAGCCCCTCGATGAAAGGGTAGGTCACGGTCAGGTCATCGGGGTTGTTGACATTGGAACTGGACGGGCTCAACTGAATGCCGGGATCGGTTTCCGACCATTCCGGCTGATAGGTGATCACGCGCTTGTTGCTCAGGGTCACCGACTGCCATTCCACGCCATGCGGAAACAGAAAACCGCCGGGAATGTTCAGGTTGAACGGGAACACTGGCTGCAGGTCGGTGAGGTAGTCGGAGCTGGCGTCCTTGTGCAGCACGAACAGCCCGTTGATGAAAGTATCGACCAGCGCCTGCGGCGAAGGGTAGTGCTTGAGGATGCCGAGCGTGTCTTCGCCGTAGACGGTTTTCAGCGGTGTGCTGTCGAGCTTGAGTTGCGCGCGTTCGAGCAACAGCAGCGAACCGCCGAGTTCGGTCACGGCGTCCTTGAGCTTCGGATCGGTGATGGCGTCCAGTGAATGTTCGAAGGTTGCCGTCTTCGCGTCGAGGCTGACCGAGGTTTTTTTCTCTTCGCCGGGAGAGCAGCCGCCCAGCAGCAGAGCGAGGCAAATCCCGGCAGTTTTCAACGGCAATCGCACATCCATTTCCAGTCGTCCTGTCCACTTTCGCTAGGCGGTCAATGGTTTGGACAGTAGCAGAAAAAAAATCATACACACACGCAGGTTGCGCTGATTGGAGGTACGGGCCGGGCCGTTTCTGGCTGTCACGGTCGGCTGGTATACTCGCCGCCGATTTCAATCCTTATTGTGTGAGAGTCAATGGAACGCTTTATCGAAAATGCAATGTACGCCACGCGCTGGCTGCTGGCGCCGATCTATATCGGGCTGTCCCTCGGGCTGCTGGCGCTGGCATTGAAATTCTTCCAGGAAGTGTTTCATGTCATTCCCAACGTGTTTTCCATGGCCGAATCGGATCTGATCCTGGTGCTGCTGTCGCTGATCGACATGGCGCTGGTGGGCGGTTTGCTGGTGATGGTGATGATTTCCGGCTACGAGAACTTCGTGTCCGAGCTGAACATCGATGAAGGCAAAGAGAAGCTCAGTTGGCTGGGCACCATGGACTCCTCGTCGCTGAAGATGAAAGTGGCGGCGTCGATCGTGGCGATTTCCTCGATCCACCTGCTGCGGATCTTCATGGACGCCAAGAACGTCGATCCCGAGCACCTGATGTGGTACGTGATCATCCACATGACCTTCGTGATCTCGGCGTTTGCGATGGGCTATCTGGACAAGCTCACCAAGCACTGATCATTGATTGCTCGCTGCCAATACACCGCCCGTCTGTTGCGAAACAGACGGGCGGTGCCGTTTGTGGCTTGTGCTTTGGTGCGCGCGGGCATATCCCTGTAAAGGTCCTGGCTCGCCATCGCACGAGGTGCCTTCATGAACCTGCAAGAGTTGAATGCGTTTGCCATCGCCAGAAAGGTTGATGAGCTGAACCTGATCTCCATGGAGGGCGGGATTTATCTGCTCGAGGCGCGGATGCATGGAGCCGCGTATCCGTTGAGTGATCTAAAGGGCCAGATGCTGCAGCTGCGTTCGGTGGAGCACGCGCGGGATTTGCTGCATAACTTTCCGGTGCTGCCGTTCAACCTCGTCCACACCTCGGTGCACGACGAAATGTGCGGTTTGGGCGGCAGCGTCGATGAAAGCCTGAAAGTGCCGCTGGCGTGGCGCTCGGCCCTGTAGGCGTTGCGCGCCATCGCTGGGCATCTGTGCTAGTCTGCTCGCCCTTTTAGGTTCCGGGCGCGCCGGGACGCGCTGTGCACGCACGGCAAGTCTTGCGGCCGTCCGCACAGCGGAGCAGTGTCATGTCCGAAGTAAATCTGTCCACCGACGAAACCCGCGTCAGCTACGGCATTGGCCGTCAGCTGGGCGACCAGCTGCGCGACAACCCGCCACCGGGTGTCAGCCTGGACGCCATCCTGGCCGGTCTGACCGACGCATTCGCCGGCAAGCCAAGCCGTGTCGATCAGGAAGCCATGTCCGCCAGCTTCAAGGTGATCCGCGAGATCATGCAAGCCGAAGCCGCCGCCAAAGCTGAAGCGGCTGCCGGTGAAGGCCGTGCGTTCCTGGCTGAAAACGCCAAGAAAGAAGGCATCACTACTCTGGCTTCCGGTCTGCAATTCGAAGTGCTGACCCAAGGCGAAGGCGCCAAGCCATCCCGTGAAGACACCGTGCGTACTCACTACCACGGCATGCTGATCGACGGCACCGTGTTTGACAGTTCCTACGATCGTGGCCAGCCAGCAGAATTTCCGGTGGGCGGCGTGATCGCCGGCTGGACCGAAGCCCTGCAACTGATGAACGCCGGCAGCAAATGGCGCCTGTACGTGCCGAGCGAACTGGCTTACGGCGCTCAAGGCGTTGGCAGCATCCCGCCGCACAGCGTTCTGGTATTCGACGTCGAGCTGCTGGACGTTCTGTAATGCCTGGCCTGTCCCGGTGACAGGTCAATAATGTGGGAGCGGGCTTGCTCGCGAAGGCGTCCTTTCAGGTAACTCATTCGTTGCCTGACACACCGCTTTCGCCGGCAGGCTGGCTCCCACAGTTTTTACCGCGCTACTCATATTTCGATCTTGTGATGCAGCTCATGGGTCGGGCGCAAGGCCCGGGCATAGCAGAACAGGAACAGATTACGCACCAGCTCCTTGAGCACCAGCGGCTCGCTGGAATTCAGGCTGCTGACGTCCAGATCGCCCTGATCCTGCAGCTCATGCAGGGCTTCTTCTTCCAGAACCGCACAGACTTCGCCGGTTTCCCGATGCAGGATTCTGAGGTACGGGTGTGGGCGATCCAGCCAGGCGTCGATCAAATAAGTCATGGGTCTCATCTCCTTGAAAGGTTTCAATGAGAATAATTCTTATTCGTCAAATAGCAAGCGTCTATTGGCGGAATGCGATTTTTTCCGGGTAAAGATTGCGTAAGGTCAAAACGGCTGGCGTCTGGCTATTACGCGAGTCTGCGGGAGCAAAGCGGGAGAGGGCGGAGCTCCATCCCACGCCGGGCGTGGGATGGCTGACAGCAGGATCAGACCTTTCTGACAAACTCGGACTTGAGTTTCATCGGGCCGATGCCGTCGATCTTGCAGTCGATGTCGTGGTCGCCATCGCACAGGCGGATGTTCTTGACCTTGGTGCCGACCTTGACCACCAGCGAGGTGCCCTTGACCTTCAGGTCCTTGATCACGGTGATGGTGTCGCCGTCCTGCAGGACGTTGCCGACCGAATCTTTCTTCACGGCATCATCGGACGCCACTTCGGTTTCGCCGTTGGCCGACCACTCGTGGGCGCACTCAGGGCAGATCAGTTGGGCACCGTCTTCGTAGGTGTATTCGGAATTGCATTTCGGGCAGGGTGGCAACGTGCTCACTAAGGCTCCTTGGGATGTGGATCGCTAAAAGTCGCACATTGTATAAGGTTTTAGCCTTTGATGGAGCCAAAAGCAGAAGATCGCAGCCTTCGGCAGCTCCTACAGATGATTGTGCAGGAGCTGCCGCAGGCTGCGATCTTTTGATCTTGCTTCAGCGATATCAGTGCGTGCGGGCGACCGCAAACTCGCTCAGTTCTACCAGTGCATCGCGGTATTCGCTGGCCGGCAGCGCGTCGAGGCACTTGATCGCACGGGCCACGTAGTCACGGGCCAGTTGCGCGGTGTACTCCAGCGAACCCGAGGCTTCCACGGCGATGCGGATGCTTTCGAGGTCTTCGATTCCGCCTTTCTGGATCGCCTGGCGCACCAGGGCAGCCTGTTCCGGCGTGCCTTCGCGCATGGTAAAGATCAGCGGCAGGGTTGGCTTGCCTTCGGCCAGATCGTCACCGACGTTCTTGCCCAGGGTCTCGGCGTCGCCCTTGTAGTCCAGCAAGTCGTCGACCAGTTGGAACGCCACGCCGAGGTGATCGCCGAAGGTGCGCAGGGCTTCGCTCTGCTCGGCGGAGGCACCGGCCAGTGCGGCAGCGCTGTGGGTCGAGGCTTCGAAGAGCATCGCGGTCTTGCCGCGGATGACCTCCATGTAGGTTTCTTCGGTGGTGCTGGCGTCGCGCACCTTGGACAGTTGCAGCACTTCGCCTTCGGCGATGATGCGCGTGGCCTGGGACAGGATCTTCATCACCGGCATCGAGCCCAGTTCGACCATCATTTCGAACGAGCGCGAGTACAGGAAATCGCCGACCAGCACGCTCGGAGCGTTGCCCCACATGGCGTTGGCGGTCGAGCGGCCACGGCGCATGCCGGACATGTCGACCACGTCGTCATGCAGCAGGGTCGCGGTGTGCAGGAATTCGATGGTGGCGGCCAGCAGGCGCAGGTCGTCGCCTTCGCGACCCAGGGCCTTGCCGCACAGCAGCACCAATAAAGGACGCAGGCGTTTGCCGCCGGCCGAGGTGATGTAATCGCCGATTTTCGATACCAGCGGCACTCGGGAAGTCAGCTGCTTCTTGATGATGCCGTCGACGGCGCTAAAATCGTCCGCCACCGCGCGGTAGAAAGCTTGGGGTTGCATCAGCGACAGTTGCTCCAGAAGGGTTGCGCGGCATGCTAGGACCCACACCGGGGCCTGTCAAGGCGCGATGGACGGCCTCTTGCGTGACTCTCGATGCTTGCGTACAATCGCGCACCCTGAACTTCCTGGGCAGCACCTGCCTTACGCAATTGCACTTGGGCCGTTCCAGCCCCATGCAGCCATGCCAGCCAATACCTCTTCTTATAAAGAGCTGGGTGAGCAGGATTATCGGAGAAATACCATGTACGCAGTAATCGTTACCGGCGGTAAGCAATACAAGGTCGCTGAAGGTGAATACCTGAAGATCGAAAAACTGGAAGTCGCTACTGGCGAATCCGTGACTTTTGACCGCGTTCTGCTGGTCGCCAATGGCGACGACGTGAACATCGGCGCACCTGTTGTTGCTGGCGCAACCGTCAAGGCTGAAGTGATCTCCCAAGGTCGTCACGATAAAGTCCGCATCATCAAGTTCCGTCGCCGTAAGCACCACATGAAGCGTATGGGCCACCGCCAGTGGTTCACCGAGATCAAAATCACCGGTATTCAGGCTTAATTACAGCCTAATTCCTCACTAGGAGAATTGAACTCATGGCACACAAAAAAGCTGGTGGTAGTACCCGTAACGGTCGCGACTCAGAAGCCAAACGCCTTGGCGTGAAGATGTATGGCGGCCAGGTCATCAAGGCCGGCAACATCATCGTGCGTCAGCGCGGCACCCAATTCCACGCTGGCTACGGCGTTGGCATGGGTAAAGATCACACCCTGTTCGCGAAAATCGAAGGCGTGATCAAGTTTGAAGTAAAAGGCGCCTTCGGTCGTCGTTACGTGAGCGTTGTCGCGGCTTAATCGCGAGATCGCTGGAAGAGCCCTGTCTTGCGACGGGGCTTTTTCGTTTGTGGGGTGAGTCTCTTGCAAAACTGTTTGTATGGGCTGTCGGCGTGCGATGCAGGTCGTGGTTTGGGGTCGCTGCGCTCATTTTTGCAAGAGTCTTATGTCTTGATTGTTTTTCGGCTCGTCCGTATGGCGAGAGGCGTTGAGTTATGAAGTTTGTAGACGAAGTATCGATCCGCGTAAAAGCTGGCGACGGCGGCAATGGCTGCATGAGTTTCCGTCGGGAAAAATTCATTGAGAACGGCGGCCCGAACGGTGGTGACGGCGGTGACGGCGGTTCCATCTACATGATGGCCGACGAAAACCTCAACACCCTGGTCGACTACCGTTACACCCGGCACTTCGATGCCGAGCGTGGCTCCAACGGCGGCAGCACCGATTGCACCGGCAAGAAGGGTGAAGACCTGATCCTGCGCGTGCCGGTCGGTACCACCGTGATCGACTCGGCCACCCAGGAAGTGATTGGCGACCTGACCAAGGCTGGCCAGAAACTGATGGTAGTGCAGGGCGGTTGGCACGGTCTGGGCAATACGCGTTTCAAATCCAGTACCAACCGTGCGCCGCGCCAGACTACGCCGGGCAAGCCGGGTGAGCAGCGCGACCTGAAGCTGGAAATGAAAGTGCTGGCCGACGTTGGTCTGCTGGGCTTGCCGAACGCCGGTAAAAGTACCTTTATCCGTTCGGTGTCGGCGGCCAAGCCGAAAGTCGCCGACTACCCGTTCACCACGCTGGTGCCGAACCTGGGTGTGGTCAGCGTCGACCGCTGGAAAAGCTTCGTCATCGCCGACATTCCGGGTCTGATCGAAGGCGCTTCCGACGGTGCCGGTCTGGGTATTCGCTTCCTCAAGCACCTGGCGCGTACGCGTCTGTTGCTGCACCTTGTCGACATGGCGCCGCTGGATGACAGCAGTGCACCAGACGCGGCTGAAGTGATCGTCAATGAACTGGTCAAATTCAGTCCTTCGCTGGCTGAGCGTGATCGTTGGCTGGTGCTGAACAAATGCGACCAGATCCTTGAAGAAGAGCACGAAGAGCGCGTCAAGGAAATCGTCGATCGTCTGCAGTGGGAAGGTCCGGTCTACGTGATCTCGGCCATCGCCAAAGAAGGCACCGAGCGTCTGACGCGCGACATCATGCGTTACCTGGAAGATCGTGCCGATCGTCTGGCTAACGACCCGGCGTACAAGGAAGAGCTGGCCGATCTCGATCAGCGCATCGAAGATGAAGCTCGTGCTCAATTGCAGGCGCTGGACGACAAGCGTGCCCTGCGTCGCAGTGGCGTTAAGTCGGTCCATGACATCGGCGACGATGACTGGGACGAAGAAGATGTGGATGATGAAGACGGTCCGGAAATCATTTACGTGCGCGACTGATTCGTTGCAGTAAACTTAAGCGCCGCTCAATCGAGCGGCGTTTTAGTATCTGGAAATCGCAAGTCACAAATAACGACATGGGCGGCGCTGGGTCGCGCTGCCCTCAAGCTAAGGTTGAAGATGATGCGGAGCAAGGTGACAGGTGCGCAGCGTTGGGTCGTGAAGATCGGCAGCGCTTTGCTGACGGCTGATGGCAAAGGGCTGGATCGCGCGGCAATGAGTGTCTGGGTCGAGCAGATGGTGGCCTTGCATGAGGCGGGTGTCGAGCTGGTGCTGGTGTCTTCCGGTGCTGTGGCTGCCGGCATGAGCCGTCTGGGATGGACCGCACGACCCAGTGCGATGCACGAGCTCCAGGCTGCCGCGGCAATCGGTCAGATGGGCTTGGTGCAGGCCTGGGAATCGAGCTTTGCCGAGCACGGTCGGCACACCGCGCAGATTCTCCTGACTCACGATGACTTGTCCGACCGCAAGCGCTACCTGAACGCCCGCAGCACCCTGCGTGCACTGGTCGAGCTGAAAGTCATCCCGGTGATCAACGAAAACGACACGGTGGTTACCGACGAAATCCGTTTCGGCGACAACGACACGCTGGCAGCGCTGGTGGCCAACCTGGTCGAGGCTGATCTGCTGGTGATCCTCACCGATCGCGATGGCATGTTCGATGCTGATCCGCGCAATAACCCCGATGCGCAACTGATTTATGAGGCGCGTGCCGATGATCCGACTCTGGATGCGGTGGCGGGCGGCACCGGCGGTGCGCTGGGGCGTGGCGGCATGCAGACCAAGCTGCGAGCGGCACGTCTGGCGGCGCGTTCCGGGGCGCATACGATCATCGTCGGTGGGCGTCTGGAGCGAGTGCTTGATCGTTTGAAGGCGGGTGAACGCATCGGCACGCTGCTGTCGCCTGAGCGCGGCATGCTGGCTGCGCGCAAGCAGTGGCTGGCCGGGCATCTGCAAACTCGCGGCACGCTGGTGCTGGACGAAGGTGCGGTGTCGGCATTGTCGCAGGGCCACAAGAGTCTGTTGCCGGTCGGAGTGAAGCTGGTTCAGGGCAGTTTTCGCCGGGGCGAAATGGTGGTCTGCGTGGCACCTGATGGTCGCGAGATTGCCCGTGGACTGGCTAACTACAGTGCGCTTGAGGCGCAAAAAATCATTGGTCAGTCGTCGGATGCAATTGTCGGCGTGCTGGGCTACATGGCTGAGCCGGAACTGGTTCACCGTGACAACCTGATTCTGGTCTAAGGGAAATTACGCATGCGCATGGCAAAAGGATTGTTGGGTCTGCTGATGGCGTTGCCATTGCTGGCCTCGGCCGAGGAAATCGGTCAGGTGTCGACGGTGTTCAAGTTCGTCGGCCCGAATGACCGAATCGTAGTCGAGGCTTTCGATGATCCGAAAGTCGACGGCGTGACCTGCTACCTGTCTCGCGCCAAAACGGGTGGGGTGAAGGGTGGCCTCGGTCTGGCCGAGGATCGCGCTGAAGCGTCGATTGCCTGTCGCCAGGTGGGTCCGATCAAGTTCAAGGGTGAGTTGAAAGACGGCGACGAGGTGTTCAAGGAGCGCACGTCGCTGGTGTTCAAGACCATGCAGGTGGTGCGTTTCCTCGACAAGAAGCGCAATACGCTGGTGTATCTGGTCTACAGCGATCGCGTGATCGAAGGGAGTCCGCAGAATGCGGTAACCGCAATTCCGATCGTGCCGTGGGTGCCGGTCCAGCAGTAACAGCGCAAAACCAATTGCAGGGGTGAGCTTGCTCGCTCCTGCATTTTTTTGCTCTGCGTTTATCAAATTGCAGGCAATAAAAAACCGACCCTAAGGTCGGTTTTTTAATGACTACGTCGATTAAGCAGCTTCTTTCAGTGCTTTGACGTGGCCATTCAGACGGCTCTTATGACGAGCAGCCTTGTTCTTGTGGATGATGCCTTTATCGGCCATGCGGTCGATAACTGGCACAGCCAGAACGTATGCAGCTTGAGCTTTTTCAGCGTCTTTTGCGTCGATGGCTTTAACTACATTCTTGATGTAGGTACGAACCATGGAACGCAGGCTGGCGTTGTGGCTGCGACGCTTCTCAGCCTGTTTTGCACGTTTTTTGGCGGAAGGTGAGTTGGCCACCGTCGAGCTCCTCGAAAGACTTTTTAGGAAATAGCAAACAAAATAGGCCGCGAATCATGCCGATGAAGAGAAGTCTTGTCAAGGGCGCTTGAAACGTTCCGCTAAGTGGTAGGTATAAAGAGGCGGGATATTTATTTCCGGCGCTTGACCTGTAAACTCGCGAGCTTTGGCTCTGTGCTGTTGCGGCGCGGAGTATCGCACAAGTAGGCGCATTGTTCGCCTGCTGTTTATCGACAGGCACTAATTTCCTCAATGAATCTGCTCAAATCGTTGGCCGCTGTCAGCTCTATCACGATGCTTTCCCGGATTCTGGGGTTCGTCCGTGACACGCTCATCGCTCGCACCTTCGGCGCCGGAATGGCGACGGACGCCTTTTTCATTGCCTTCAAATTGCCCAACCTGCTGCGACGAATCTTCGCCGAGGGTGCGTTCTCGCAGGCTTTCGTGCCGATTCTGGCCGAATACAAAAGCCAAAAGGGCGAAGAGGCGACTCGCACCTTTATCGCTTACGTTTCCGGTTTGCTGACCCTGGTGCTGGCGCTGGTTACCGCGCTGGGGATGATCGCTGCACCGTGGGTGATCTGGGCCACGGCTCCGGGTTTTACCGACACACCGGAAAAATTCCAGCTCACCTCTGATCTGTTGCGGGTGACGTTCCCTTATATATTGCTGATCTCCCTGTCCTCGCTGGCCGGGGCGATTCTCAATACCTGGAACCGTTTTTCGGTGCCGGCCTTCGTGCCGACCCTGCTTAACGTCAGCATGATCGTGTTTTCGCTGTTCCTGACGCCGTATTTCAACCCGCCGGTCATGGCGTTGGGCTGGGCGGTGCTGGTCGGTGGTCTGGCGCAGTTGCTCTATCAACTGCCGCACCTGAAAAAGATCGGCATGCTGGTGCTGCCACGCCTGAACCTGCGTGATACCGGTGTCTGGCGAGTGATGAAGCAGATGTTGCCGGCGATCATTGGCGTCTCGGTGAGTCAGATTTCGCTGATCATCAACACCATTTTCGCTTCGTTCCTGGTGGCCGGGTCGGTGTCGTGGATGTATTACGCCGACCGTTTGATGGAGCTGCCGTCCGGCGTGCTCGGCGTAGCGTTGGGCACGATTCTGCTGCCGACATTGGCCAAGACCTATGCGAGCAAGGATCGCCACGAATATTCGCGGATCCTCGACTGGGGCCTGCGCCTGTGCTTTGTGCTGGTGCTGCCGTGTGCATTGGCGCTGGGGATTCTCGCCGAGCCGCTGACCGTTTCTCTGTTCCAGTACGGGCAATTCAGCGCGTTCGATGCGTCCATGACCCAGCGTGCGCTGATTGCCTATTCTGTCGGTCTGCTCGGAATTATCGTGATCAAAGTGCTGGCGCCGGGCTTTTATGCGCAACAGAACATCCGCACCCCGGTGAAAATCGCAATCTTCACGCTGGTGTGCACGCAGTTGTTCAATCTGGTGTTGATCGGCCCGCTGGCTCACGCCGGTCTGGCGCTGGCGATCAGTGCCGGGGCCTGCCTCAATGCCGGGTTGCTGTTCTATCAACTGCGCAAGCAAAAGATGTATCAGCCGCAACCGGGCTGGTACATGTTCGGTTTCAAGCTGGTGGTAGCGGTGGCGGTGATGTCGGCAGTGCTGCTGCTGGGCATGCATTTCATGCCGGCCTGGGATCAGGGACACATGCTGGAGCGCTTCCTGCGTCTGGGGGCGCTGGTGGTTGCTGGTGTGGTGGCGTATTTCGGTATGTTGCTGCTGCTCGGTTTCCGCCTGCGTGACTTCAATCGCAAGGCCTTGAGCTGAGGTTTCAGCCATTAAATACGGGCATGGGCTGGCAGTTTTGTCGGCTCGAGCACTTTGCGTTACGGTGTTGCCTGTCGTCGACCGTCGGGTGTGGTTATAATCGACCACTTTATGAGCAAGAAGCGCGTTATGCAGCTGGTTCGAGGCCTCCACAACTTGCGCCCCCAGCATCGGGGCTGCGTCGCCACTATTGGCAACTTTGACGGTGTTCACCGTGGTCACCAGGCTATCCTGGCCCGGCTGCGTGAGCGTGCGCTTGAGTTGGGCGTACCCAGCTGCGTGGTGATTTTCGAGCCGCAGCCCCGGGAGTTCTTTGCCCCGGAGACCGCGCCGGCACGTCTGGCCCGCTTGCGCGACAAATTGCAGCTGCTGGCTGCCGAAGGTGTCGACCGGGTGTTGTGCCTGGCATTCAACCAGCGCCTGAGCAAGCTCAGCGCCAGTGAGTTCGTCGATACCATCCTGGTGGACGGTCTCGGCGTGCAGCATCTGGAAGTCGGCGACGATTTTCGCTTTGGTTGCGACCGCCTCGGCGATTTCGATTTCCTGCTGCAGGCCGGGCAGGTTCACGGTTTTACCGTCGAAGCCGCGCAAACCGTCGAGCTGGACGGCATTCGCGTCAGCAGCACCCAGGTGCGCAACGCGTTGGCCGCCGCCGATTTTGCCTTGGCCGAACGCTTGCTCGGCCGCCCGTACCGGATCGCCGGTCGCGTGCTGCACGGCCAGAAACTGGCCCGGCAACTGGGTACGCCCACTGCCAACATTCAACTCAAGCGTCGTCGTGTGCCGTTCACCGGGGTATACCTGGTGGATGTGGACATCGACGGCAAGACCTGGCCCGGCGTCGCCAATATCGGCGTGCGGCCCACGGTCCAAGGTGATGGCAAAGCCCACCTTGAAGTTCATCTACTGGATTTTGCCGGCGATCTGTATGACCGGCGTCTGACGGTGGTTTTCCACCAAAAGCTGCGTGAAGAGCAGCGTTTCGCCTCCCTGGAGGCACTGAAAACGGCGATCAACGCGGATGTCGCCGCCGCCCGTGCACTAGCCGCACCTAGCGCCCATCGCTAATGAAGAGCCTTAAATGACCGACTATAAAGCCACGCTAAACCTTCCGGACACCGCCTTCCCAATGAAGGCCGGCCTGCCACAGCGCGAACCGCAGATTCTGCAGCGCTGGGACAGTATTGGCCTGTACGGAAAGTTGCGCGAGATTGGCAAGGATCGTCCGAAGTTCGTCCTGCACGACGGCCCTCCGTACGCCAACGGCACGATCCACATCGGTCACGCACTGAACAAGATTCTCAAGGACATGATCATCCGCTCGAAAACCCTGTCGGGTTTCGACGCGCCTTATGTTCCGGGTTGGGACTGCCATGGCCTGCCGATCGAGCACAAGGTTGAAGTGACCCACGGCAAGAACCTGGGCGCGGACAAGACCCGCGAGCTGTGCCGTGCCTACGCCACCGAGCAGATCGAAGGGCAGAAGACCGAGTTCATCCGCCTCGGCGTGCTCGGCGACTTCGCCAACCCGTACAAGACCATGGACTTCAAGAACGAGGCCGGTGAAATCCGCGCCCTCGCCGAAATCGTCAAGGGCGGTTTCGTGTTCAAGGGCCTCAAGCCGGTGAACTGGTGCTTCGATTGCGGTTCGGCGCTGGCCGAAGCCGAAGTCGAGTACGAGAACAAGAAGTCCTCGACCATCGACGTGGCGTTCCCGATCGCCGACGAAGCCAAACTGGCCGCCGCGTTCGGTCTGCCGTCGCTGGGCAAGCCTGCCTCGATCGTGATCTGGACCACCACCCCGTGGACCATCCCGGCCAACCAGGCGCTGAACGTGCACCCGGAATTCAACTACGCGCTGGTTGATATCGGCGACAAGCTGCTGGTCCTGGCTGAAGAGCTGGTTGAATCCTGCCTGTCGCGTTACGGCGTTGAAGGCACCGTACTGGCCACTGCGCCGGGTTCGGCGCTGGAACTGATCAACTTCCGCCACCCGTTCTACGACCGCCTGTCGCCGGTGTACCTGGCCGACTACGTCGAACTGGGCGCTGGCACCGGCGTGGTTCACTCCGCTCCGGCCTACGGTGTGGACGACTTCGTGACCTGCAAGAAATACGGCATGGTCAACGATGACATCCTCAACCCGGTGCAAAGCAACGGCGTGTACGTGCCGTCGCTGGAATTCTTCGGCGGCCAGTTCATCTGGAAGGCCAACCCGGCCATCGTCGAAAAACTCACCGAAGTCGGTGCGCTGCTGCACACCACCGTCATCGAACACAGCTACATGCACTGCTGGCGTCACAAGACCCCGCTGATCTACCGCGCCACCGCGCAGTGGTTCATCGGCATGGACAAAGAACCAGTCAGCGGCGACACCTTGCGCGCACGCTCGCTCAAGGCCATCGAAGACACCAAGTTCGTTCCGGCCTGGGGCCAGGCGCGCCTGCACTCGATGATCGCCAACCGTCCGGACTGGTGCATCTCCCGTCAGCGCAACTGGGGCGTGCCGATCCCGTTCTTCCTCAACAAGGAAAGCGGCGAGCTGCACCCACGCACCGTCGAACTGATGGAAGAAGTCGCCAAGCGCGTCGAAGTCGAAGGCATCGAAGCCTGGTTCAAACTCGACGCTGCCGAACTGCTGGGCGATGAAGCCCCGCAATACGACAAGATCAGCGACACCCTCGACGTCTGGTTCGACTCGGGCACCACTCACTGGCACGTATTGCGCGGCTCACACCCGATGGGCCACGAGACCGGTCCACGCGCCGACCTGTACCTGGAAGGTTCCGACCAGCACCGCGGCTGGTTCCACTCGTCGCTGTTGACCGGTTGCGCCATCGACAATCACGCGCCGTACCGCGAACTGCTGACCCACGGCTTCACCGTCGATGAGTCCGGGCGCAAGATGTCCAAATCGCTGGGCAACGTGATCGCGCCGCAGAAAGTCAACGACACTCTGGGCGCCGACATCATGCGTCTGTGGGTCGCGTCGACCGACTACTCCGGCGAAATGGCGGTGTCCGAGCAGATCCTGCAACGCAGCGCGGACGCCTATCGCCGTATCCGTAACACCGCGCGCTTCCTGCTTTCCAACCTGACCGGTTTCAACCCGGCCACCGACCTGCTGCCGGCAGAAGACATGCTGGCGCTGGATCGCTGGGCGGTGGATCGCACGCTGCTGCTGCAACGCGAATTGCAAGAGCACTACGGTGAATACCGTTTCTGGAACGTTTACTCGAAGATCCACAACTTCTGCGTGCAGGAGCTGGGTGGTTTCTACCTCGACATCATCAAGGACCGCCAGTACACCACCGGCGCCGACAGCAAGGCACGCCGCTCGTGCCAGACCGCGCTGTTCCACATCTCCGAAGCGCTGGTGCGCTGGATCGCGCCGATCCTCGCGTTCACCGCCGACGAGCTGTGGCAGTACCTGCCAGGCGAGCGCAACGAATCCGTCATGCTCAACACCTGGTACGAAGGTCTGACCGAACTGCCGGAAGGCTTCGAGCTGGGTCGCGCGTACTGGGATCGCATCATGGAAGTGAAGGTGGCGGTCAACAAAGAGATGGAAATCCAGCGTGCGGCCAAAGCCGTCGGTGGCAACCTGCAAGCCGAAGTGACGCTGTTCGCCGAAGACGCGCTGAGCGCCGACCTGGCGAAGCTGAGCAACGAACTGCGCTTTGTCCTGATCACCTCGACTGCCAGCGTGGCACCTTTCGTTCAGGCTCCTGCGGACGCGGTAGCCACCGAAGTCAGTGGCCTGAAACTGAAGATCGTCAAATCGGCCTTCCCGAAATGCGCCCGTTGCTGGCACTGCCGTGAAGACGTCGGAGTGAACCCGGAGCATCCGGAAATCTGCGGCCGTTGCGTCGACAACATCGATGGCGCCGGCGAGGTTCGTCACTATGCCTAACGCCGTTGGCCGTTTCGGACGGTTGGGCTGGCTCTGGTTGAGCTTGCTGGTTCTGGTCATCGACCAGGCCAGCAAGTTCTACTTCGAAGGCAAGCTCGAAATGTTCCAGCAGATCGTGATCATTCCCGATTACTTCAGCTGGACCCTGGCCTACAACACCGGCGCGGCGTTCAGCTTCCTGGCTGACAGCTCCGGCTGGCAGCGCTGGCTGTTCGCCTTGATCGCGATCGTGGTCAGTGCGGTGCTGGTGGTCTGGCTCAAACGCCTGGGCCGCAACGATACCTGGCTGGCCGTCGCCTTGGCGCTGGTGCTGGGTGGCGCGCTGGGCAATCTGTATGACCGCATTGCCCTGGGCCATGTGATCGACTTCATTCTGGTGCACTGGCAGAACCGCTGGTACTTCCCGGCGTTCAACTTCGCCGACAGCGCCATCACCGTGGGTGCGGTGATGCTCGCACTGGACATGTTCAAATCGAAGAAAACCGGAGAAGCCGTTCATGACTGAACAGGTATTGGCTGAGCAACGCATCGGCCAGAACACGGAAGTCACTTTGCACTTTGCATTGCGCCTGGAGAACGGCGACACGGTCGACAGCACATTCGACAAAACCCCGGCGACTTTCAAGGTCGGCGACGGCAACCTGCTGCCGGGTTTCGAAGCGGCATTGTTCGGCTTCAAGGCCGGCGACAAGCGTACGCTGACCGTCGAGCCGGAAAACGCCTTCGGCCAGCCGAACCCGCAAAACGTACAGATCATCCCGCGTTCGCAGTTCGTCGACATGGAACTGTCGCCGGGTTTGCTGGTGATCTTCAATGATGCGGCCAATACTGAGTTGCCGGGTGTGGTGAAAGCGTTCGACGACGCGCAAGTGACCATCGACTTCAACCATCCGCTCTCAGGCAAGACGCTGACCTTTGACGTCGAGATCATCAACGTCAAAGCGCTGTAAAAATGTGGGAGCGAGCCTGCTCGCGAATGCTGACTGACATTCAACATAGCTGTTGTCTGACACACTGCCTTCGCGAGCAGGCTCGCTCCCACAATGTTTTCAACCGTTTTCGCTATTTCTTGCGCGCAAGACACGAGGCACAGCATGCAAATCAAACTCGCCAACCCCCGTGGCTTCTGCGCCGGCGTGGACCGGGCGATCGAAATCGTCAACCGCGCCCTGGAAGTCTTCGGGCCGCCGATCTACGTGCGTCATGAAGTGGTGCACAACAAATTCGTCGTCGAAGACCTGCGCAACCGTGGCGCGATCTTCGTCGAAGAACTGGATCAAGTGCCGGACGACGTCATCGTGATCTTCAGTGCCCACGGCGTTTCCCAGGCCGTGCGCAATGATGCCGCCGGCCGTGGCCTGAAGGTATTCGACGCCACATGCCCGCTGGTGACCAAGGTGCACATCGAAGTCGCCAAATACAGCCGCGACGGCCGTGAATGCATCCTGATCGGCCACGCCGGCCACCCGGAAGTCGAAGGCACCATGGGCCAGTACGACGCCAGCAATGGTGGCGCGATCTACCTCGTCGAAGACGAAAAAGACGTGGCCGAACTGCAGGTGCGTAACCCGGAAAAACTGGCGTTCGTGACCCAGACCACCCTGTCGATGGACGACACCAGTCGCGTGATCGATGCCCTGCGCACACGTTTCCCGGCCATCGGTGGTCCGCGCAAGGACGACATCTGCTACGCCACGCAAAACCGTCAGGACGCGGTCAAGCAACTGGCTGACGAGTGCGACGTGGTGTTGGTGGTGGGCAGCCCGAACAGCTCCAACTCCAATCGCCTGCGTGAACTGGCCGAACGCATGGCCACGCCGGCCTACCTGATCGACGGCGCCGAAGACCTGCAGAAAAGCTGGTTCGATGGCGTTGAGCGCATCGGCATCACCGCCGGAGCCTCCGCGCCGGAAGTGTTGGTTCGCGGCGTGATCCAGCAGTTGCAGGCCTGGGGCGCGACGGGTGCCGATGAGCTGGCCGGCCGCGAAGAGAACATCACCTTCTCGATGCCGAAAGAGCTGCGCGTCCGCTCGATCTGACGTTTTTCGTCTTCAGGCACAGCGCCTGCTCAGCCTTTGCGCTGGTCAGGCGCACCCGACCGGTTGCCGCCAGCACCACCTGGAGTTGGCTGACCGGCTCGCGTGCCGAGCAGATATGTAGCGTCCCCGCCTGAAACGCCCGCCCGGGCATCAGCGGTTGTCCCAGACTGCTGAAACGCACATAACGACTCACCGCCCAATTGCCGACGATCGGTATTCGTCCGTCACTCGCCTTTTCCACCAGCAGCGGATTGCTGCTGTCCTGCGGCCCCTTGCCGTTGAGATCCAGAATGATCCGCCAGCCCTGACTCCAGTCGCCACCGATGCCATGGATTACCACACTCTGATTGCGGGTGATGGCCAGGGTGCGGGCGTTGCGAATGCCCTCGAGCAGCGACCGCGCTGCCTGCTCGCGATGAGTCGCCTCGCTGAAGGCGGCGAACGCCGGACTGACCAATGACAGAACAATTGCGCCAATCGCCAGTCCCATAAGCAATTCGATCAGGCTGAAACCCTGTTGCGGCATGACGACTCCCTCCGTGGAGCATGAAGCCCGGCACGATCCTTTTCGTCGGGCAGGGCAAATCAACCGACGCAGGCCGGTCGAATGTTCTAGTTTGTAGAAGCAGGTATAGCCGACGGCAACGGAGGGCATCGATGGATCATCGTACAAAAGGTTTCACGCTGCCCGAGCTGTTGGCTGCGGTCGCCGTGTTGGTGATCCTCATCACCCTGGCGGTGCCGGGTTTCACCCGCTCGATCCAGAGCAGCAAGGCCGATACGGAAATGGGCGACCTGCAGCGTGCCATCAACTTTGCGCGGCTGGAGGCGATTGATCGCGGCGTGACCACACGCTTGCGCCCGAGCGCCGGCGGCAGCGTGTGGACTGGCGAATTGTCGGTTTACGACGGTACTGGCACTGCGGCCAATGTATTGCGGGTTGTTCCAGCGATGAGCAGCGGCGCGACTCTGACGCTACCCTCAGGAGTGTCCGCACTGGATTTCAATAATCTGGGTGGCCTGGCGGCGCCGTCGACAGCGGTGGTCATCAGTTACGTGCTGGGAACGCAAAGCAGGACGCTGAACGTGTGTCTGAACGGACGAATTCAATCGGGTGGAAGTTGCGGATGAGGGCAGGGAGCACACAGGCACAGGAAGGCATGTCGCTGATCGAAGTGCTGGTCGCGTTGCTGATTCTGACGGTCGGGATATTGGGCGCAGCCGCCGTGCAACTCAATGCGCTGAAATACACTGACAGTTCACGAATGACCAGTCAGGCCAGTTTTATCGCCTACGACATGATGGACCGCATCCGCGCCAACGCTGCCGCCGACTACACGGTGACGCCGCCGACCTCGGGCAATCTCGGTGTGGCCCGCGATCAGGATCTTTACGACTTCACCACCAACATCGTCAATTTCGGCGGGCCCACCGCCACGGGCACGATCACCCTCAATCAGCGGGTGTACACCATCACCATCAACTGGAATGACTCGCGGGCCGCGAATGCCACCGGCACCACACGCAGCTTTGTTCTGACCAGTCGCGCCACGGTCGACCCGGTGGCCACGCCATGAAGCATGATCAGCGGGGGTTCGGCCTGATCGAAATGCTCATCGCGCTGGCGCTTGGGCTGATCATCGTACTGGGGGTGGTGCAGACGTTCCTTGCGGCCAAAAACACTTACGTCAGCCAGAACACCGCCGCTGCGATGCAGGAAGACGCGCGTTTTGTCCTGAGCAAGATGATCCAGGAACTGCGCATGGTCGGCATGTTTGGCTGCCTGGGCACAATTACTGACGCGAGTTCGGCAGGGGATTTCTACGCGGCGCAGGTTACGCCGATCAACTGGGACAACAGCAACCTCAAGCTGACCCTGGTCACCGCCGATGTTGGCGGCAGTGGCGGCACACCGACTTGGACGGTGCTCTCCGATTGCCGCAACAGCGCCACGGCCTATACCGGGTTGCGGGCGGCGGCGAGCGGGCAGATCGCCTTTCCGATCCGCCGCTTGATCTACAGCTTCAGCAACAACCAGATTCTCATGGGCACCGGCAGCGGCACCCCGACCCAACAGGTCCTGGTGAATAACGTCAGTGCCTTTAATGTGACCTTCGGCCTGGCCGCGTCCGCCACCGACGTCGCGGCTTCCTCCTACAGCGCCAACCCCAGCGATCCGGCGCGCATCCGCAGTGTGCGCCTGAGCCTGACCCTCACCGACCCGAACAATCGGGTGGCCAATCAAACCTTCAACGTGGTTGCCGCATTGCGCAACCGCTTGCAGTGAGGGCCGGGCTGATGAAAGTTGCATTCAACCAGCGGCAAAACCAGCGCGGAATGGCGCTGCTGGTCAGTCTGGTGTTCCTGTTGCTGCTGACCTTGATCGGGCTGTCCTCGATGCAGAGCGCCAACCTGCAGGAGAAAATGGCCGGCAGCGTCAGCCTGCGCAATCAGTCGTTCCAGACCGCCGAGGCCGCGTTGCGTATCGGCGAGAGTGCGGTACAGCTCGACAGTTACTCGCTGGCGGTGTGTGCCAATACCACGCAGTGTGCGCCGCCAGCAGAGTCCTCGGTGGTCAGTGCGGCGGGGCTTAATTCGACTTCCGGCGTAACGTGGATCGCAGCCGGTAACGGCTTTTATGGTGTACAGAATATCGGTACCACTCTGACGGCGGTCAACGTGCCGAGCAACACGTCGGCGACCCTGTATCGGGTTACGGCAGTCGGCATTGCCGGTACGTCGCGCAGTGTGGTGGAGAGTGTCTATGCGAAGTATTGAGCGCTGCTGGACACTGTTGGCCGGCATGCTGCTGGGCTTGTATCTGGCGGCGCCGGCGTATGCGTTCACGCCGTCCGACTCGCCACTCTTGAGCGCAGCGGCGGTGCCGCCCAACGTGATGTTGCTGATCGACGATTCCGGCAGTATGAACAGCATCATTTACGCGGCAGGATTCGACCCGAACGTCACGCGCACCCCGGCCCGGCAGTGCAATGCGTTCCTTGGCCTGTGTTCGGCATTGAATGCGCCCGCGATTACCGGCGATCCGGTATTTTTATCGAACCTGCCGACATCCGGTTGTTCCGGCGGCGCCTTCGCCTTCTACAACAACAGCATTGCACCGCTGTGCCTGAAACTGCCTGATCCGGTGGGCGGCGGCAATACGCGCTACACGGGGGATTACATTTCTTATGTGGTCAGTCTGGCGATCAACAACGGCACCCGCGACTTCACCACCGGGGCGATTCCCAACGACTACCGGATCAACGTCGCGCGCAACGTGTCCACCGCCCTGGTCACCAGCAACCGTAACTTGCGCATGGGCCTGTCGACCTTCAACCCGGTCACCAACAACAATCCCGGGAATGGTGGCTACATCGCCCGCTCCATCAGCGACCTGTCACCGGTGTCCGGCAGCGTGACCCAGGCGCAGGCCGACACCAACTACAACGCGCTGATTTCCTCGATCAACGCTTTAGGTGCCGTGGCCAACACGCCACTGGCGGAAACCTACTACGAAATCACCCGCTACATGCGCGGCATGGCGCCGTACTACAACAGCACGCCGACGACTTACACCAGTCCGATCCAGTACCGCTGCCAGAAAAACTACGGCGTGGTCATCACCGACGGTTTGCCGACTTACGACCGCACCTTCCCGAGCAATGATCCGTTGGGTGGCAGTCGTCTGCCGAACTGGGACGGCATCAACAATGACGGCAACAACCCCAATGGCGATAACGAGGGTGACACGCTGTATCTGGATGACATTGCCAAATTCGCCTTCGACATCGACATGCGTTCGACGGGGACCGACGCTGCCGGCAAAAGCTGGAACGCGGTGGATTTTCCCAAGCAGAACATGAATACCTACACCGTCGGTTTTACCGCCGACAACGACATGCTCTCGGACGCTGCCAGCTACGGGCAGGGCCGCTATTACCAGGCGACCGACAGCACCGGTCTCAACACCGCGTTGTCTTCGGCGTTGAGCGATATCACCTCCAAGGCCGGTTCCGGCGGCGCGGGAGTCACCAGCGGCACCACGCTGGCCAGTGGCACCAGTTATTTCCAGACCAGCTACGACCCCAAGGACTGGCGTGGCACGATCAAGTCATTCGGCTTCACTTCGGCGGGCGCGGTGAACACCTCGGCGGCCCTGTGGACCACCGATACCACTATCGTCCCGGGCGCGACCGCACCGACCTATCAATCGTGGAACACCAGCAGCAACGCCGCCGTGACGCTGGCCTACGGCAACTTTTCCGCGACCCAACAGACGGCGCTCAGTCAGAGCCTGCCCACCGGCATCAGCGGCAGCGATCTGGTGGAGTGGAGCAAGGGCACCAGCAAGACCGGGCTCAAGGTGCGCAGCGTATTACTCGGCGACATCATCAACTCGCCACTGGTGCTGGCTTCGCCCAGTGATAAAACCGCCTCCGACCTGTCGGGCGACACCACTTACACCACGTACCTGACCACCAAAGCAGCGAACATGAATTCGAGTCTGGTGGTGAATGCCAACGACGGCTTCGTCAACGTGATCAACTCGGCCAACGGCACTCGACGTTATGCCTACATGCCGTCCAGCGTGTTGCCGTCGCTACGGCTGATTGCCGATCCAGCGTACATCAATGGCGTCAGCCACAAGTTTCTGGTGGACGGTCAGGTCGGTGTGTATGACGCGCAAATCAACAGCGCCTGGAAAACCCTGGCCATCGGCGGCACCGGCGCTGGCGGCAAGACTTTCTACGCGCTGCAATTGTTCGACGCGTCTGCGGGCAATGTGCTCAATGCCTTGTGGGAAGTCAGCGCACCCGCCACAGCGAACACAGCCAACGCATTTAATGATCTGGGTTATGCCTACGCGCGGCCGGAAGTGGCACGCTTGGCCGATGGTCGCTGGGCGGCGTTCATTGCCAATGGTTATGGCAGCAACTCCGGAGTGGCGGCTTTGTATGTGCTGGATGTGCGTGACGGTTCGTTGATCAAGAAGATCGTCATCGACAGCACCGAGACCACCAATGGTCTGTCGTCGGTCAAGCTCAAGGTCAATTCTTCGAACGTGGTGCAGGCCGCCTATGGCGGTGATTTGAAAGGGCGTCTGTGGAAATTCGATCTGAGCGCGACGTCGACCGACAGCTGGGGCGTGGCGTTTTCCGGCAAACCACTGTTCACCACGGCGGGCGGTGCGACTCAGCCGATCACCGCGCAGCCGCTGCTGGCGGACAATTCGCTGGGGGGCAAACAGATCTTCGTCGGCACCGGCAAATTCAACGAGACCGCCGACAAGACCAACAAGGATTTGCAGGCGTTCTACTCGGTGTGGGATGCCGACGGCGGTTCCGGACAGTTGACGGTCAGCAGTCTGCAGGCGCAGGCGGTGACCGGCGTGTTCTCCGGCAGCACTGGGCAGTTCATCACTACCAGCCAGAACGACACGACCTATCCGGGGGAGAAGGGCTGGTATCTGCCGTTGGTGTACAACAATGTGCTGACTGGCGAGCGGGTGATCAATCAGGCCAGTCTGGTGCTCGGACGCATCGTGTTTACCACGGCCAGTGTCGACACCACGGACCCTTGTGCCAGTTTCGGTACCGGCAAACTGGTCGAACTCGATGCGTTCAGCGGTAAGATGCTCAACTACGCGGTGCTCGACACCAGTTCCGATGGCGTGGTCGACAGCAACGACACGATCTCCAGTGGCGTAGTGTTCACCGGCGGGATTCCGACCCTGAACGCCATCGTCAACGGCGGGACTCGCAAGTTCGTCAACGATTCCAGTGGCACCGTGACCACGCTGGTGGAAAAACCCGGTGGCGGCAGCCGTCGTATCATGTGGCGACAAATACAGTAAGTGAGAGATTGAGGCATGCGCAGATTCAACCGGGGCTTCACCCTGATCGAAATCATGATCGTGATTGCGATCATCGGGATCATCATCACCATCGCCGCACCGAGCTACACCGAGTACCTGAAAAAGGGCCGGCGCGCCGAAGTGGTGTCGCTGCTTTCGGAACAGGCGCAGATCCTCGAGCGCTTCTACACCAAAAACAACGTCTACACCGGCATCACCGGTCTGAGCACGGGCAATGATTTTTACACCATCACCCCGACGATCGCTGACCAGACCTTCCTGCTGACCGCCACCCGCAAGGCCGGTACGACCATGGCGACCGACAAGTGCGGGGATTTCACCCTGACCAACACCGGCGTCAGAAGCATGAACAACGCTACCACCGGGCTGACCACCAAGGATTGTTGGGGCCGCTGAGGTAACTTCTTACGGGCGCCTCTTTGCGCCCGCTGTCTTTATTACGGTTGGATCAAACATGACCAGGCAACAGCAAGTGGTGATTGTCGGTGGCGGGGTGATTGGCCTGCTGACCGCCTACAACCTCGCCTCCGAAGTGCGCAGCGTGGTGCTGCTGGATCGCTCGAACGTCGGCCAGGAATCGTCCTGGGCCGGTGGCGGCATCGTTTCCCCGCTGTACCCGTGGCGCTACAGCCCGGCCGTCACCGCGCTGGCGCATTGGTCGCAGGATTTTTATCCACAACTGGGCGAGCGACTGTTTGCCGATACCGGGGTTGATCCCGAAGTGCACACCACCGGCCTGTACTGGCTGGATCTGGAAGATGAAACCGAAGCACTGGCCTGGGCTGAGCGGGAAAACCGTCCGCTGCGGGCTGTGGATATCTCGGCGGTGCACGACGCGGTGCCGGTGCTGGGTGGCGGGTTCGCCCGGGCGATATACATGGCCGATGTGGCCAACGTCAGAAACCCACGGCTGGTGAAGTCGCTGAAAGCCGCGTTGCTGGCGTTGCCGAACGTGACGATTCACGAGCAATGCGAAGTCAGCGGGTTTGTTCGCGAAGGCGAGCAAGTGAGTGGCGTCGAGACGTCCAAGGGCCTGATCCGCGGCGAGCAGATCGTGCTGACGGCCGGGGCATGGAGCGGTGATCTGCTCAAGACATTGGATCTGACGCTGCCGGTGGAGCCGGTCAAGGGCCAGATGATTCTCTACAAGTGTGCAGCGGATTTTCTGCCGAGCATGGTGCTGGCCAAGGGACGTTATGCGATTCCGCGTCGCGACGGGCACATTCTGATCGGCAGCACGCTGGAGCACGAAGGCTTCGATAAGACCCCGACCGAGGTCGCGCTGGAGAGCCTCAAGGCTTCGGCAGTCGAATTGCTGCCGGCGCTGGCAGAGGCCGAAGTGGTGGGGCATTGGGCCGGTTTGCGCCCGGGTTCGCCGGAGGGTATTCCGTATATCGGCCGGGTGCCAGGGTTTGACGGTTTGTGGCTGAACTGCGGGCATTACCGCAACGGCCTGGTGCTGGCGCCGGCGTCGTGTCAGTTGTTTGCCGATGTGATGCTCGGGCGTACGCCGATTATCGATCCGGCGCCGTATGCGCCTGAAGGTCGCATTTAGTCTGATATTTTCTGTAGCCTGGCAGATCGCTTTCGCGAGCAGGCTCGCTCCCACAGTTGATCTTTGTCGGTCACAAAATCCAATGTGGGAGCGAGCCTGCTCGCGAAGGGGGCCTCAATCCAGACCGAGTTTCTTCAGCCGATAGCGCATCGAGCGAAATGACAGACTCAAGCGTTGCGCCGCTGCCGTGCGATTCCAGCGGGTTTCCTCCAGCGCCTGCAGGATCAGCTTGCGCTCGACGTTCTCCAGATAATCCTCAAGGTTGTCGATCCGGGTAAGATCGGCGATGCCGCCCTCGACCGCGCAATTACCTTCGCTGAGGCGTAAGTCTGCCGCCTCGATCAACTGGTTTTCACACAGCGTGTGCGCCCGTTCGAGGACGTTTTCCAGCTCTCGCACATTCCCCGGGAAGCGGTAACTCTTCAGCGCCTCAAGCGCCTGTGGGTGCAGGCGGACCGCCGCTCGACCGCTGCCTGCCGCCAGACGCTGGAGCATGTGCGCAGCCAATACCTGAATGTCATCGCGCCGTTCGCGCAGGGACGGCACGCGCAGTTCGATCACGTTCAAGCGGTAATACAGGTCCTGGCGAAAGCGCCCGGCGGCGACCTCGGCCTCAAGATCCTTGTGGGTAGCACAGAGAATGCGCACATCGACCACCGCTTCCTGCTGGCCGCCGACACTGCGCACGGCTTTCTCTTGAATCGCCCGCAGCAGTTTGACCTGCATCGCCAGCGGCAGGTCCGCCACCTCGTCGAGAAACAGGGTGCCGCCATGCGCGGCCTGGAACAGTCCGGGTTTGTCCTCGACCGCGCCGGTGAAGCTGCCCTTGCGATGGCCGAAAAACTCGCTTTCCATCAGCTCGGACGGAATCGCCCCGCAATTGACCGGCACAAATGGCTTGCTGGCGCGCGGTCCCTGTTCGTGGATCAGCCGTGCGACCAGTTCTTTGCCGCTGCCCGACTCTCCGCTGATGTAGACCGGCGCCTGACTGCGCGCCAGCTTGTCGATCTGTTTGCGCAGATCGCGCATGGGCAGCGAGTCGCCGAGCAGGCGCCGATCTATCGACGTGCCGGCGCCGCCCACCGCCGGCATGCGCAACGCGGTGCTGACCAGTTCACGCAAGCGCGTCAGATCAACCGGCTTGGTGAGGAAGTCGAAGGCGCCGGCCTTCAACGCATTGATCGCGGTTTCCAGGCTGCCATACGCGGTGATCATCGCCACCGGCAGTTGTGGATGACGTTGCTGGATGTGCTGCACCAGGTCCAGCCCCGTGCCGTCGGGCAGGCGCATGTCGGTCAGGCACAGGTCGAACGCATTGCGTTGCAACAGCGCCCGGGCTTCGCCGAGGTTGCGAGCACTGAAGGTGTCGAGTTTCATCCGTCCCAGGGTGATTTCCAGGAGTTCGCGGATATCCGGCTCGTCGTCGACGATGAGGATTTTTTGCCGTGGGCTCGTGTTCAACTTTGTTTCCGTCCGTGAGCAAAGGTGATGCGAAAGCAGCCGCCGCCTTGGCGTGGTTTGAAGTCTAGGCGCGCCTGGTTGCTTTCGCACAGCTCACGGGACAGATAAAGCCCAAGGCCGGTGCCCTGGCTGCTGGTAGTGAAGAAGGGTTCGAACAGATGCGGTTGTTGATCCAGTGGTACACCGGGGCCATTGTCCTGGACTTCAAGCACCGCCAGCTGGCTCTCGGGGTCGATGAGCAGCGCCAGCCAGACCTCGGCCTGCTCGTGCAGCAGGGCGCTGTGGCGCCAGCCGTTACGTAACAGATTGTCGAGAATCTGCGTGAGCTGATCCGGATCCATCAACGTGATGAAGTCCCCGGAATTGATCCGCAAATGAATCGACTGCCGCTCGCTCGCCTGTTCGCGGCTCTCGGCAACGAAGTGCTCCAGCCATGGCTTGAGATCCAGGCGCTGAGGGGCGCTCTGCTGGCGGCGCGACAGTTGCAGGACGTTTTCGATGACTCGGTTCATGCGCTGGGAGTGGTCTTGAATGATCTGCGTCAGACGCCGATCCGCACCATCGAGTTCCTCGGACTCGCCCAGCAGCTGCGCGGCGTGACTGATGGCGCCCAGTGGATTGCGGATTTCATGGGAGATGCCGGCGGTCAGGCGCCCGAGCGCGGCGAGCTTGAGTTGCTGGGCCTGCTGCGCGACTTGCGCCAGATCTTCGAGGAACACCAGGGTTTGCTGGTTGGGGCTCTGATCGAGGGCGATGAAGTTCGGTTGCAGTTCCAGGCCGTTGCCGGGAATCTTCAGACTCTGCGGGCGCAGGGTCGGGTTGCTCAGCCACAGTTGCAGGCGCTCGACCAATGCCGGCGAATAGTCGCTGATCAAATGGCCTTCAAGATGCGACTGGGCCAACAGCGTCTTCGCGCTGTGGTTGGCCAGCTGTACCCGGCGCTGCTCGTCGAGCACCAGAATGCCGGTACGCATGCGTTGCAGAATCAGAGCGTTGAGGGCTTCAAGGCTGGTGACTTCGCAGGCGCGCTGTTCGGCGAGATTTTCGCTGACTTCCAGGCGCCGGATCAGGCCCTGGACCAGCAACGATGCGGCAAAACACAAAGCGCCGAGGGTCCCGGCTTGCAGATAGTCATTGGCGCTCAGGGGGTGACTGAAGCCCAGCAGAAAGCTGGAGCCGACTATGCCGAGTGCGCCGATGGCGGCAATCAGCAGGCCGATGCGCCGGCGCAGCAGGGTGTTGGCGATCGCCACCGAGACAATCAGCAGGTTGCCGATGGCGCTGGCCACGCCGCCCGCCGCGTAGAACAAACCGCACAACAGCAGCACATCCACCAGCGCCAGACTGAACAGCTGCGAGGGCCGCCGGGTATTTTCCAGAAACACCACCAGCAGGATGTTCAGCACCAGATACAACCAGCTGCCGCTGCGCAGCAGATCGTCGTCGGCCGACGTCAGCAGGCGATTGTCCATATTGCTGGAGATCAGCAGCACCAGCGTGATGCCGACACTCAAACGGTAAAGATGATAAAGGCGCAGCAGGCGCTGCGCCTGTTTACGGTCGGCGTTGGCGGCCTCAGCGATCACTGGCACCCGGGCCTTGCTCAAGATGAGCCTGGCTGCAATACCATTGTTGCTGAAGGTTCAGCGCGCGGTCGCGGGGCAGATGCACGCCGCAGTGGGCGCAGCGCACCATCGGTGCGGCGTCTTGCTCGCGGGGCGATTGAGCAGACGAGGCGGGCGCCTTGAATTTGCGCCACAGCCATACCGCAGCGAAAATCAGGACAATCCAGAACAGTAAACGAAGCATGATGGGCGGCTTTTCGGCTAATGATTCGGCAGTTTAGCCAAGGAGCCGGCAAGCGCACAGACTATTAACGCGCCGCCACAAAAAAGGGAGATCCGCAGATCTCCCTTTTTATGTAACCGATGTGATCAGTCGAACACGCCGAAGGTCATGTAGCTGAACCACGAACGATCTTCGTTGTTGCCTTCGGCTTCATGACGCTCTTCCTCGATCACGTCGCCGTTTTCGTCTTTAGGCTTGAGCTCGTTCGGGATCGCGTCTTTCGCGTCCTGGAACTGCTTCTGCACGTCCTGGTTGGCGCGGGTTTCTCCCGGCGGTAGCGGTGGACGCGACTCGATCAGGCCCAAAGTCGCCTTGCTCAGGAACGAGCGGTTGTCGGCTTCGGCAACCGATGGCACGAACTGACCGTCCTGCAGGCTCGGGTGATTCGGGTAGTTGAGTTTCAGGGTTTCCAGACTGGTAGCGGCCAGTTCGTCCAGGTGCAGACGCTGGTAAGCCTCGGTCATCACCGCCAGGCCATCGCCGACCGATGGAGTTTCCTGGAAGTTTTCCACTACATAACGGCCACGGTTGGCGGCGGCGACGTAGGCCTGACGGGTCAGGTAGTAGTCGGCTACGTGGATTTCGTAGGCGGCCAGCAGGTTGCGCAGGTAGATCATGCGCTGCTTGGCGTCCGGCGCGTAGCGGCTGTTCGGGTAGCGGCTGGTCAGTTGGGCGAACTCGTTGTACGAGTCGCGGGCAGCGCCAGGGTCACGCTTGGTCATGTCCAGCGGCAGGAAGCGCGCCAGCAGGCCGACGTCCTGGTCGAACGAGGTCAGGCCCTTGAGGTAATAGGCATAGTCCACGTTCGGGTGCTGTGGGTGCAAACGGATAAAACGTTCGGCGGCGGACTTGGCAGCTTCCGGCTCGGCGTTTTTATAGTTGGCATAAATCAGTTCAAGCTGTGCCTGATCCGCGTAGCGACCGAACGGATAACGCGACTCCAGAGCCTTCAGCTTGGCCGTGGCGCTGGTGTAGCTGTTGTTGTCCAGGTCGGTCTGAGCCTGCTGGTACAGCTCGGCTTCGCTCAGGTTTTCGTCGACGACTTCCTTCGATGAGCAAGCAGCGGTCAATGCGAGGATGGCGATCAGCAGCAGGTGTTTCACTTGCATGGCGGCTTGCGTCCCTATGACGGCCGCTGTCTTGGGCGGGGCCGTCCTGTTATGATGAGCGCCCCGTTGAAAAGCCTCGGGGCAAAAGACGCCGTATTTAACCACAAGCGCGCAGCCGAAACCAAAGGCTGTGCCGACGCCCAGTCAGAGCATGTCCGATAAAATTGAACTTCGCGCAGAGGTGCCGTCCGATTTGGGCGGCCAACGCCTCGATCAAGTCGCCGCCCAACTCTTCGCTGAGCACTCACGCTCGCGCCTTTCCGCCTGGATCAAAGAAGGTCGCCTGACTGTGGACGGGGCGGTCATCCGCCCGCGCGACATCGTGCATGGCGGTGCCGTCCTTGAGCTGACTGCCGAGCAGGAAGCCCAGGGCGAGTGGATCGCCCAGGACATCGAGCTCGACATCGTCTATGAAGACGACGACATCCTGGTGATCAACAAGCCTGCGGGCCTGGTGGTGCACCCGGCTGCCGGCCACGCCGATGGCACCTTGCTCAATGCCTTGCTGCACCACGTGCCGGACATCATCAATGTCCCGCGTGCCGGTATCGTGCATCGCCTGGACAAGGACACCACCGGTCTGATGGTGGTGGCCAAGACCATTCAGGCGCAGACCAAGCTCGTTGCCCAGCTGCAGAGCCGCAGCGTCAGCCGGATCTACGAGTGCATCGTGATCGGTGTGGTGACCGCCGGGGGCAAGATCAACGCCCCGATCGGCCGTCATGGTCAGCAGCGCCAGCGCATGGCCGTGATGGAAGGCGGCAAGCCGGCTGTCAGTCACTACCGCGTGCTGGAGCGTTTCCGGTCCCACACGCATGTGCGGGTCAAACTGGAAACCGGCCGGACCCACCAGATCCGTGTGCACATGTCGCACATCAACTTCCCGTTGGTCGGCGACCCGGCGTACGGCGGTCGTTTCCGCATTCCGCCGGCGGCGAACCCGACCATGGTCGAGTCGCTCAAGCACTTCCCGCGTCAGGCGCTGCACGCGCGTTTCCTTGAGCTGGATCATCCGACCACCGGTGAGCGCATGAGCTGGGAATCGCCGCTGCCGGAAGATTTCGTCTGGCTGCTGACCCTGCTCAAGCAGGATCGCGAGGCCTTCGTCGGATGAACTGGCTGACGCCGGACTGGCCTGCGCCGGCCAGCGTCAGGGCCTGTGTCACCACCCGCGAGGGAGGTGTCAGCGAGGCGCCGTTCGACAGCCTCAATCTGGGCGATCATGTCGATGATCGCCCGGACGCAGTCGCCGAGAATCGTCGGCGTCTGACCGAACATTTCTCTATAAAGCCTGCCTGGTTGCAGCAAGTGCACGGCATTGTCGTGGCTCATGCTGATCCGGGCGTGGTGGCAACCGCCGATGCCAGTTGGACGGCAACTCCCGGGATTGCCTGCACGGCGATGACTGCCGATTGCCTGCCGGCATTGTTCTGCAACCGGGCCGGCACTCGCGTCGCGGCGGCCCATGCCGGCTGGCGCGGGTTGGCGGCCGGCGTACTGGAAGCCACCCTCGATCATCTCGACACCGCTGCGGCGGACGTGCTGGTCTGGCTCGGCCCGGCCATCGGCCCGAAAGCGTTTGAAGTCGGCCCGGAAGTACGCGAAGTCTTCGTCAAGCAACTGCCGGAAGCGGCAGCCGCCTTCGTGCCCAGCCACAATGCTGGCAAGTTCATGGCTGACATTTATCTGCTGGCGCGCCTGCGTCTGGCGGCCAAAGGTGTCACGGCGGTTTATGGTGGCGGTTTCTGCACGGTGACCGATCCGCGCTTCTTTTCTTACCGCCGTGCGTCGCGCACGGGGCGCTTTGCCTCCCTTGTCTGGCTCACCCGCTAAGCTTGTCTGATCTACATCAATCTCCCGACGCTTGAATCTCCCAGAATCGACCGCATCTACAGTGGTATCTGGCAGGTTTCTTTATTCAGGATGGTTTTTAGGTCCGACCTGCTCAAAAGGAAGGTGACCCCATGCGTATAGACCGTTTAACCAGCAAATTACAGTTGGCGTTGTCCGACGCCCAATCCCTGGCCGTTGGCCACGATCATCCGGCCATCGAGCCGGCGCACTTGATGCAAGCCATGCTTGAACAGCAGGGTGGTTCGATCAAACCCCTGCTCATGCAAGTGGGCTTCGACGTCAACAGCCTGCGCAAAGAGCTGACCAAAGAGCTCGATCAATTGCCGAAAATCCAGAACCCGACCGGCGACGTCAACATGTCGCAGGATCTGGCGCGCCTGCTCAATCAGGCTGATCGTCTGGCCCAGCAGAAGGGCGACCAGTTCATTTCCAGCGAGCTGGTGCTGCTCGCCGCGATGGACGAAAACAGCAAGCTCGGCAAACTGCTGCTCGGCCAGGGCGTGAGCAAGAAAGCCCTGGAGAACGCAATCAACAACCTGCGCGGTGGTGAGGCGGTGAATGACGCCAACCACGAAGAGTCGCGTCAGGCACTGGACAAGTACACCGTCGACCTGACCAAGCGCGCCGAAGACGGCAAGCTTGATCCGGTGATCGGCCGTGACGACGAAATCCGCCGCACCATTCAGGTGCTGCAACGTCGCACCAAGAACAACCCGGTGCTGATCGGTGAGCCTGGTGTGGGTAAGACCGCGATTGCCGAAGGTCTGGCCCAGCGCATCATCAACGGCGAAGTGCCGGACGGGCTCAAGGGCAAACGCCTGTTGTCGCTGGACATGGGCGCGCTGATTGCCGGTGCCAAATATCGCGGTGAGTTCGAAGAACGCCTCAAAGCACTGCTCAACGAACTGTCGAAGCAGGAAGGGCAGATCATTCTGTTCATCGACGAGCTGCACACCATGGTCGGCGCCGGTAAGGGCGAAGGCTCGATGGATGCCGGCAACATGCTCAAACCGGCATTGGCTCGCGGCGAGTTGCATTGCGTCGGCGCAACCACGCTCAACGAGTACCGCCAATATATAGAGAAGGATGCCGCCCTCGAACGGCGCTTCCAGAAAGTGCTGGTGGACGAGCCGAGCGAAGAAGACACCATCGCCATCCTGCGTGGCCTCAAGGAGCGTTATGAGGTTCACCATAAGGTGGCGATCACTGACGGTGCGATCATCGCGGCCGCCAAGCTCAGCCATCGCTACATCACTGATCGGCAGTTGCCGGACAAGGCCATCGACCTGATCGACGAGGCTGCCAGCCGCATCCGCATGGAGATCGACTCCAAGCCGGAAGTGCTCGATCGTCTGGAGCGTCGGTTGATTCAGCTCAAGGTTGAATCCCAGGCACTGAAGAAAGAAAGCGATGAAGCGGCGATGAAGCGCCTGGAAAAACTCCAGGAAGAAATTGTCCGCCTCGAACGTGAGTACTCGGATCTGGAAGAAATCTGGAACTCGGAAAAAGCCGAGGTTCAGGGTTCGGCGCAGATTCAGCAGAAGATCGAACAGTCGCGTCAGGAACTGGAAGCCGCGCGCCGTAAAGGCGACCTCAACCGCATGGCCGAATTGCAGTACGGGGTGATCCCGGATCTGGAGCGCAGCCTGCAAATGGTCGACCAGCACGGCAAGAGCGAGAACCAGTTGCTGCGCAGCAAGGTGACCGAAGAGGAAATCGCCGAAGTCGTTTCGAAGTGGACCGGTATTCCGGTGTCGAAAATGCTCGAAGGCGAGCGCGACAAGCTGATGAAGATGGAAAGCCTGTTGCACCAGCGCGTGATCGGTCAGGACGAAGCGGTGGTCGCGGTGGCCAACGCCGTACGGCGCTCGCGTGCCGGGCTGGCGGATCCGAATCGTCCGAGCGGTTCGTTCATGTTCCTCGGCCCGACCGGGGTCGGTAAAACCGAGCTGTGCAAGGCGCTGGCCGAATTCCTCTTCGACACGGAAGAGGCAATGGTGCGGATCGACATGTCCGAGTTCATGGAGAAACATTCCGTGGCGCGGCTGATCGGGGCACCACCAGGCTACGTAGGTTACGAGGAGGGCGGTTACCTGACCGAAGCGGTACGTCGCAAGCCTTACTCGGTGATCCTGCTGGATGAGGTCGAGAAGGCGCACCCGGACGTGTTCAACATCCTGCTGCAAGTGCTGGAGGATGGACGCCTGACCGACAGCCACGGACGTACGGTGGATTTCCGTAATACCGTGATTGTCATGACCTCGAACCTCGGCTCGTCGCAGATCCAGGAACTGGTCGGTGATCGTGAGGCGCAGCGTGCAGCGGTGATGGACGCGCTGACGTCGCACTTCCGTCCCGAGTTCATCAACCGGGTCGACGAAGTAGTGATCTTCGAGCCATTGGCGCGGGATCAGATCGCGGGCATTACCGAGATCCAGCTGGGCCGTCTGCGCAGTCGTCTGGCCGAGCGCGAGCTGAAGCTGGAACTGAGCCCGGAAGCGATGGACAAGCTGATTGCCGTGGGTTACGACCCGGTGTATGGCGCACGTCCGCTCAAACGTGCGATCCAGCGCTGGATCGAAAACCCGTTGGCGCAGTTGATCCTGTCAGGGCATTTCCTGCCGGGCGACACGGCAACCGGCAAGGTCGTGAACGACGAAATCGTTTTCGACTGAGCGGTAAAGCCAATGAAATAAGGAAGGCCTCGCTTTGCGAGGCCTTTTTTTCGTTAGGCTGTTGAACTCTAAGGAAAAGGCTTGTAAAGTGCGCCCCGCAGTCAGTCACCCGCAGCATCTCAGCTCACTGAGCTGAAATCTGAAATAAGTTGCAAATCATTAACTTGAAAGCGATTTAGGGGGTTGACAGAGGTGTTCTAGGTTGTAGAATAGCGCGCCTCAGACACACGAACGCAGCGATGCGAACGACGTCTAAGAGCTGTAAGTTTCACCGTTGTAAATTGAAATATGTAGTTCCGTGATAGCTCAGTCGGTAGAGCAAATGACTGTTAATCATTGGGTCCCAGGTTCGAGTCCTGGTCACGGAGCCAATTTCAAGCCGGGGTATAGCGCAGTCCGGTAGCGCGCCTGCTTTGGGAGCAGGATGTCAGGAGTTCGAATCCCCTTACCCCGACCATTTTTGGGTCGTTAGCTCAGTTGGTAGAGCAGTTGGCTTTTAACCAATTGGTCGTAGGTTCGAATCCCACACGACCCACCATTTTTGAAACCAGGTAACACTGGGATCGAATCTTAAGATCAGAGGCCAAAAGCGCTGATCGAAGAAGGCGATCTTTGAAAGGTCGCCTTTTTTTTACCGGGGTATAGCGCAGTCCGGTAGCGCGCCTGCTTTGGGAGCAGGATGTCAGGAGTTCGAATCCCCTTACCCCGACCATATTAAAAATCCTCGTATCGAAAGATACGGGGATTTTTTTTGTCCTCGCGTCAGACAATTCCTTTCAAGTCATCGTACAACTTGCCGATAGCCCGCTAACGAGAGGGGCTGCCACTGTTCGCCCCTTCAATCTGGCCAATACAAGAATAAGGGCGTTCGTCATGTTGCTTCGTCAGTTGAATATTGCTCCTCGTGCCGCGTTGGGTTTTGCCCTGATTGCGGTCCTGGTGGCGTTGCTCGGCGTATTTGCCTTGGGGCAGATGTCGAGCATTCGTGACAGTGAGGTCGCGGTGGAGAGCCAGTGGCTGCCGAGCATTCGTGGCGGTGACGAAATTCGCGAGCTGATGTTGCGGATCCGTACGATTTCCCTGCGCATGGCCCTTGATCAGGATCCGCAGAACATCGCGACTTACCGCAGCCAGATGGATACCCGCGACAAGGAGCTGAGCGAGAAGATCGCCGCCTACGACAAACTGGTCACCACGGCGGAAGGCCAGCAGCTCTATGACCAGTTCAAAACAACCTTCGCCGCGTATCGCACCGGCATCGCGCAATCCTTCACCCTGGCCGATCAAGGCCAGCGTGACGAGCTGACCAAACTGTTGCTGGTTGATATGAAGACCGTGGTCGACGGCTCCGGCAAGCAGCTCAATGACCTGTCGGATCTGTTCGCCAGACAGGTTGCTGCGGAGAGCCAGAAATCCGCTGACCACTACCAGACCTCGCGCACGATCGTCAGCCTGTTCATAGCGCTGGCGGCGCTGGCTACGGTGGCGCTGGCGATGTTGCTCACCCGCAGCATCGTCCGTCCGCTGAGCAGCGCCGTCAGCGCTGCCGAAAGTGTGGCTCGAGGCGACCTGACCCGGCCGATCGAAACCCACGGTAACGATGAAGTCAGCCGATTGCTCAAGGCGCTGGCGACCATGCAGCAAAACCTGCGGGAAACGCTGCAAGGCATCAGCGGTTCGGCCACGCAACTGGCGAGCGCTGCTGATGAACTCAACGCGGTGACGCTCGACAGCACACAAGGCTTGCAGCAGCAGAACAACGAAATCGAACAGGCGGCGACGGCGGTCAATGAAATGACCACGGCCGTTGAAGAAGTCGCTCGCAACGCGGTGTCGACATCCGATGCCACCCGCCAATCCAGTGAGTCGGCGCAACTGGGGCAGGCGCGGGTCAGTGACACCGCATCGGCCATCCATGCGCTGGCCAGCGACGTGCAGCACACCGGCGAGTTGGTGCAATCGCTGGCCAACCAGTCACAGGACATCGGCAAAGTGCTGGATGTGATCCGTGCCATTGCCGAGCAGACCAACCTGCTTGCGCTCAACGCCGCCATCGAGGCGGCCCGCGCAGGGGAAAGCGGACGAGGTTTTGCGGTGGTCGCCGACGAAGTGCGGGCGCTGGCCTATCGCACCCAGCAATCGACGCAGGAGATCGAGCAGATGGTGCAGGGCATGCGCAGTGGTTCAAGCCTGGCGCTGGATTCGATGCAGGCCAGCGCTGCACGGGCCACGACCACACTGGCATTGGCCGAGCGGGCCGGGGAGGCGCTGGAAACCATCACCGCTTCGGTGCATGAGATCCATGAGCGTAATCTGGTGATCGCCAGTGCCGCCGAAGAGCAGGCGCAAGTCGCGCGGGAAGTGGATCGTAATCTGGTGAACATTCGCGACCTGTCGGTCCGTTCGGCGACGGGTGCCGATCAGACCCGTGCGTCGAGCCACGAACTGTCGCAACTGGCCAACGCGCTGCAAGGCATGGTGCGCCGCTTCCAGCTTTGATGAGCGGTGATCGATTGCAGGAGTGAGCTTGCTGATTTTGTGAGCTGCACAAAACAATGTGGGAGCGTGGCTTACCCGCGATAGCGGCGGATCAGTCGACATCATCGCCGACTGACCGACCGCTATCGCTGGCAAGCCAGCTCCCACACGTTTTGGTTTTAGTGCAGCTTCAGGCGTGGCTCGGTACCGCGACCGATCTTGCTGCCCAGCATCAGCATCGCCGTGCGGAACGGTCCGTACAGCGCCATCTGGTGCATGCGATACAGCGACACGTAGAACATACGCGCCAGCCAGCCTTCGAGCATCACGCTGCCGGTCAGGTTGCCCATCAAGTTACCCACAGCGGAAAAACGCGACAGCGAGATCAGCGAGCCGTAGTCGGTGTACTTGTACTCCGGCAGGGTTTTGCCCTCGATACGCAGCTTCAGCGACTTGGCCAGCAACGATGCCTGTTGGTGTGCGGCTTGTGCACGCGGCGGCACGTTGCGATCCGAACCCGGTTGCGGGCACGCGGCGCAGTCACCGAAGGCGAAAATGTTTTCGTCGCGGGTGGTCTGCAACGTCGGCAGCACTTGCAGCTGATTGATGCGGTTGGTTTCCAGGCCATCGATGTCCTTGAGGAAACCCGGTGCGCGAATCCCGGCGGCCCAGACTTTCAGGCTGGCCTTGATCACATTGCCATCGGCGGTGATCAGGCTGTCGGCGGTTACTTCGCTGACCGCCGCATTGGTCATTACATTGACCCCGAGTTTCTCCAGGGTCTTGTGCACCGGGCCGCTGATGCGTTCCGGCAGGGCTGGCAGCACTCGCGGGCCGGCTTCGATCAGGGTGATGTGCATGTTCTCCGGTTTGATCCGGTCCAGACCATAAGCCGCCAGTTCATGCGCCGCGTTGTGCAGCTCTGCCGCCAGCTCGACACCTGTGGCGCCGGCACCGACGATGGCCACGCTGATCTGCTCGACCACATCGGTCTGTCCGGCGTGCGCGCGCAGATAGTGGTTGAGCAGCTGCTGGTGGAAACGCTCGGCCTGTTTGCGGGTGTCGAGGAACAGGCAGTGCTGCGCCGCGCCCTGGGTGCCGAAATCGTTGGTGGTGCTGCCGACGCTGATCACCAGCGTGTCGTAAGGCACTTCACGCGCCGGTACCAGTTCCACGCCGTTCTCGTCGTAGGTGGCGGCCAGCTGGATTTTCTTCTGCGCCCGATCAAGCCCGCTCATGCGCCCCAGCTGGAACTCGAAGTGGTTCCATTTCGCCTGGGCAACATAGTTGAGTTCGTCTTCGGAAGAGTTCAGCGATCCGGCGGCCACTTCGTGCAGCAGGGGTTTCCAGATGTGCGTCAGGTTCGCGTCGACCAGCATCACGCTGGCCGTGCCGCGCTTGCCCAGAGTCTTACCCAGACGGGTAGCCAGCTCCAGACCGCCGGCGCCGCCGCCGACAATGACAATACGATGGGACATAGGGATAACTCGCAAGGTTTTTAAAGGAAATCGGTGCGGTTACCCGAGCGAGCGCCAGGCAGCTCATAGCGTCAGGTAACTGATAAGTCGGCTCAGCAAGCCCAGACCAATGGTCACTGCCAGCACCAGCACCAGGAGCATCCACGGCCGGAAAGGCCGGCGCTCGACACGGTGTTGGGACAACTGCAGGTACTCTTCGACATGCTTCTGGTCTTCGGGGTTCAGGCGGCTGGTCATAAAGGCCTCGTCAGGTAGACGTTGCTGAAGGTGGAGACGCTACAGCGGTTTTTATCCCGGGTTGAACGCAGCATAGCCACTGGCCGGAACCGGTTCGACAGAAACACCGTCGTCGAGGCGGATGATCCCGCTTTGTAACACCCGGGCGGTAATTCCGCCATGCCCGCGCACCGCTTGAAAGGTGCCGGGGCCGAGGTTGTTTTGCAGGCGTGCGCAGGGCTGACACCAGCCAGTGGTCTCGAATATTGCCTGACCAATGCGAAAGCGCCGACCCTTGAGACTAAACAGATTGATACCGCTGATGACCAGATTGCGCCGCAGGTCTTCAGGCTTGACCGGATGATCCTGTGACCGGCCCATCAACGCGCTGATCACGGCCAGGTGTTCGAACTGGATCAACGTCACCTGCCGCGCGTTGCGCACCCCCGGGCGGGCGTGATCGCCAGTCAGTCCGGCCTCCAGTCGTGCTTCCACCGCGTCGAGTTCGATCATCGGCCCGCGAGACTCGGGGCGCACGCCGATCCAGCGCACGCGCCCGGTCTGCGGGACGTCGGCAATCAACTGCTGCAGCGGCGTCACAGGCTGATCCCGACATCGAAGACGATGCTGCGACCGAGGTTGCTGCGCAGGAAATCCGGTGCATCAGGATGCGCGAACAGCACCCGGGCGAAGGTCGGCCCGACCAGCGACAGCGAGCGCCAGCCCTGACGCAGGTATTCGGTGGGCGGTGGGAAGTGGCTGTTGAGGTCCAGCACTTCGCGCTTGAGGCTGGCGAAGGCGATGATGTCCAGTTCGCCCAGATCCATGCCGCGTTCCTTGTAGTTGTGCGCTTTTTTGCGCAAGGTCGGCGCCAGTCGCAGCAAGAATTCATTGGCCGGGATCCGCCGTGGCTTGGCTTCACGGCGCACCAGTTGGCTGAGGGAAAATGCACTGCGCCGGCGTTGCAGTTCGTCGCGCCATTCGTCGTTGAGTCGGCGGCCTTCGTCGAGCACGAAAAACACTTCGAAATTGGCATCGCGAAACAGCACATCCGGCGGCTCGCCAGCAGGGGCAAACTCATCGGCGCGGTAAGGAATGTTCAAGCCTTGCAGCAGGCGCTGGCAGACCCAACGCTCACGCTCCCATTTGCGGGCATTGGACAGGAACGCGTTGGCTTGCTCGGCCGCGATGGTCAGCAGGCGTAAATAATCTGAGTCATCCATAAGCCCAAGCTTAGCGTTCAATTGCGACAAGCTGAAAGCACCACGCGGCAATGTGTGTCAGTGGGCGGTTGCAATGGGCGGTGTAGACTGAGGAAAACCGTCCATTAATGCCAAATCGAGGGGATGAACGTGAAATTTCGCTGGCTGCTGGTGTTGGCTGTGATTCCGCTGTGGGCCCAGGCGCTTGAAATCGGTGAGCGGCTGGCGCCCTGGACGTTGCTGGATCAATACGATCAGCCGTTCACCCTCGATAACCGCACCACGACGCTGCTGGTGGCGCGCGACATGGACGGCGCGAAGCTGATCAAGCAGGCGTTGAAAGACCAGCCAAAAGGCTATCTGGAGGCGCGTCACGCCGTGTTTGTCGCTGACATCCAGCGCATGCCGGCGCTGATCGCGAAGATGTTCGCGATACCGGCGATGCGTGACTACAGCTATCGGGTCATGCTTGATCGTGAAGGCAGGGTGGCGTCGCGTTATCCCGGCGCCGAAGGCTCGGTGCTGTGGCTGCAACTCAAGGACGGCCGACTGCTCGAGCAACATGAGTACACCGACGCGGCCCAACTGCACGAGGCACTGGAGAAGGCCCGCCCATGATCGGCGCCGAGTTGCTGTCACCGCAAAGCCTGACGGTCGGCTGGCTGATCTATCTGCCGGTGCTTATCTGGGCGATCTGTCGTGCGCCGTGGGTCGAGTTGTTCAGTGACAGTCGCCGTCAGCACCTGCTGTTCGGCACCGTGTTCGCCGTGTTTTTGCTGTGGATGGTGCGCAGGGATTTCGACACCGGAGTTTCTTATCACTTCATCGGCATGACCGCCGTGACACTTTTGCTGGACTGGCCGCTGGCGATTGTCGGCGGGCTGGTGGCGCAGATCGGGTTGGTGTTGCTCGGGCGTCAGGATCTGCTGGCGGTCGGGGTCAACGGTACGTTGCTGATCCTGTTGCCGGTGTTGATCACTGAGTGCGTGGCGATCATCGTCGAGCGTGCCCAGCCGCGAAATCCGTTCGTGTATATCTTCTGTTCCGGATTCTTTGCCGCAGCGTTGTCGGCCTTGTTGTGCCTGACGTTGAGCCTTAGCCTGCTGTGGTACGACGGTCTGTTTGCCATGCCGGAATGGCTGGAAGACTTCATCGGCTACCTGTGGCTGCTGATTTTCCCCGAAGCGTTCATCAACGGCATGGTGATCAGCGCGTTGGTGGTGTTCAGTCCCGATTGGCTGGAGACCTTCAATCGCACCCGCTACCTTTCGGCGCCGTGGAAGGACGACGATCCCAAGTCTTGATCCACATCAAATCCGTCACCCTCGCGGCATTTCATGCTCAATCAAATCCCTTCAGGAGCAGCGGCATGAGTGTTTACGAGTGGGCGAGGCAGGAAACGCGGCAGAGTCTGGAGATGGCGCTGGAGGTCGGCTTCGATCCGGGCCTGAGTTTGCGCGCCTTGCTCAGCGCGGTGGTGCAGCAGAGCAAGACGGTGCGCAACGCCGAAGACCTGGCCGACGAATTGCGCTTTCTCGCGGAAAACCTCGACGACGATCAGGACTACGGCTTCATGCGGCCCTGATCGCGATCAGTGACGCGGGTCGAAATCACCGGAGAACATTTCGTCTTCGGCATCCGGGGCGACCGGAATCTTGTGCTCTTCGGACGCCCAGGCGCCGAGGTCGATCAGCTTGCAGCGATCGGAGCAGAACGGGCGGAATTTGTTCTCTGGGGTGAATTCCACGGGGGCGCCGCAGGTTGGGCAGTCAACGGTTGGGATTGGGCTCATGCTTGGCCTCCGGATAAAGTCAGGTAAAAGTGATGCAGGCGCTCGACTTCGCTGTGCAGCCAGGCGAGGTCGCGGTCGTTGACCACCACATCGTCGGCACGGCTCAGGCGGTCTTCGCGGCTCGACTGGGCCTTGAGGATCGCCTGGACCTGCTGTTCGCTGGTCTGGTCGCGCTGCAAGGTGCGTTCGATCTGCAATTGTTGCGGGGCGTCGATCACCAGGATGCGCTGGGTCATCGCGTATTGCCCGGATTCGATCAGCAGCGGTGACACCAGAATCGCATAAGGCGATTTTGCCAGCGCCAGATGGTGAGCGATTTCCTCGGCGATCAACGGATGCAGCAGGGCTTCGAGCCAGCGGCGTTCTTCCGGCACTTCAAAGATCAACTTGCGCAGGGCCGCACGGTCCAGCGTACCATCGGCTTGCAGGACGCCGGGCCCGAAGTGTTCGGCAATTTTCGCCAGCGCCGGACGCCCGGGCTCGACCACCCAGCGCGCTGCGTGATCAGCGTCGACCACATGGATCCCGAGATTGATGAAGTGCTGGGCCGCGGCGCTTTTGCCGCTGCCGATGCCGCCGGTCAGGCCGAGAATCCAGGGTTTTTCCACAGGGGTATTCATTTCAAACCGACAAACTGCCAATAGAAGTCGGTTATTTGACCACCCCAGAGCAAGGCAATCCAGCCGGCAATTGCCAGATACGGGCCGAAGGGCATCGGCGTCGAGGTTTTCTGCTCACGCAGACGCAGTAGAACCACCCCGACAATCGCCCCCACCAGCGATGACAGCAGGATCGTCAGCGGCAGAATCTGCCAGCCGCCCCAGGCCCCGAGCAGCGCCAGCAGCTTGAAATCGCCGTGGCCGATGCCGTCCTTGCCGGTCAGCAGCTTGAACAGCCAGAACACCGACCACAGCGCCATGTAGCCGGCCACCGCGCCCCACAGCGCGGCGTGTAGCGAGACGAACAGCCCGAAGCTGTTGACGATCAACCCCAGCCACAACAACGGCAACACCAGCACATCGGGCAGCAATTGATGTTCGGTGTCGATCAGGCTCATCGCCAGAAGGCCCCAGGTGAGGACGATCAACAAGGCGGCCGGCCAGCCGAACCCCAGATGCCAGGCGACGAATGCCGAGAGCAGGCCGCAAGCCAGTTCGGTCAGGGGATAACGTTTGCTGATCGGGGCGGTACACGCCGAACAGCGTCCGCGCAGCAACAGGTAGCTGAGCAGCGGAAAGTTTTCCCACGGCCGAATCCGGTGGCCACAGTGCGGACACTGGGAGTGCGGCAGCATCAGGTTGTAGGTCGGCAGTGGCGTTTCGCTCGGCAGGCCGAGGACGTCCTGCGCCTGCTGGCGCCAATCGCGCTCGAGCATTTTCGGCAGACGCCAGACCAGCACGTTGAGGAAACTGCCCACCACCAGACCCAGCAGCAGGGCGGTGCACACAAAGGCCAGCGGATACAGACTGAAGAGTTGGTCGATAGGCATGTCAGATCGCTGAGCCGAGCTGGAAAATCGGCAGGTACATGGCCACTACCAGCCCGCCGACGATGACCCCGAGCACCACCATGATGAACGGCTCCATCAGGCTGGTGAGGTTGTCGACCATGTTATCCACTTCGTCCTCATAAAAACCGGCGACCTTGTCGAGCATGTCATCCAGCGCGCCCGACTCCTCACCGATCGCGGTCATCTGTACCGCCATGTTCGGGAACACCCCGGTGCTGCGCATGGAAAAATTCAGCTGCATGCCGGTGGCGACGTCCTGGCGGATACGCAGCACTGCACGTTTGAACACCACGTTGCCGGTAGCGCCGGCCACCGAATCCAGTGCCTCCACCAGCGGTACGCCAGCGGCGAAGGTGGTCGACAAGGTGCGGGCGAATCGCGCCACCGCCGATTTGTACATCAGCGTGCCCACCAGCGGCAGCTTCAGCAGCCAGGTGTCCTTGCGGTCGCGCAATGCCTGGGATGTCTTCAGCGCATGACGGATGCCGAACACTGCTGCAATCAGGGCGCCGAGCACCGCCCACCACCATTGCTGCATGAACTCGGAGATGCTGATCACCATCAGCGTGAAGGCCGGCAGTTCAGCGCCAAAACCGGAAAATACCGCCTGAAACTGCGGCACCACTTTCACCAGCAAAATCCCCGTGACCACCATCGCCACCAGCACCACGGCTGTGGGGTAAGTCATGGCTTTCCTGATCTTGGCCTTGAGCGCTTCGCTTTTTTCCTTATAGGTTGCGACCCGTTCGAGCAACGTATCGAGTGCACCGGATTGCTCGCCGGCATCCACCAGGTTGCAATACAGCTCATCGAAATACTGCGGCTTCTTGCGCAGGGCGGCGGCGAAGCTGTTGCCGGCCGCCACCTCTTGCTTCACTTCGTCCACCAGTTTGCGCATCGCCGGGTTGTCGAAGCCTTCGCCAATGATGTCGAACGACTGCAACAACGGCACGCCAGCCTTCATCATGGTTGCCATCTGCCGGGTGAACAGGGCGATGTCCTGGGCCTTGATGCGTTTGCCGAGGCTGAGCAAGGAGGTGGATTTCTTGCGCACCTTGCCCGGGTTGATGCCTTGTTTGCGCAGTTGGGCCTTGATCAGCGCAGGGTTCTGCCCGCTCAACTCGCCCGTGACCTTGCTGCCTTTGCGATCCGTGCCTTCCCAGGCGTAGATGCTGATTTTCGCTGCCTTGACCGCCATGTTCAGTCCTTGGTGACCCGGTTGATTTCTTCCAGGCTGGTGATGCCTTGCATGGCCTTGTGCAGGCCCGAGGTGCGCAGGTCGTCGAAGCCGTCGCGACGCATCTGGCTGTCGATTTCCAGCGAGTTGCCTTCGGCCATGATCAGCCGCTGCAGCTCGGAAGTGTTTTTCACCACTTCATAAATCCCCACGCGTCCCTTGTAGCCGCCGTTGCAGTGATCGCAACCGACCGGCTCGTAGATCGTGAAATTGCCGATCTGTTCCGGCGGGAAACCTTCCTTGATCAGCGTTTCGCGGGGGATTTCGATCGGTTTCTTGCAGTGGTTGCACAGCTTGCGCGCCAGGCGCTGGGCGATGATCAGGCTCACCGAGGTGGCGATGTTGAACCCGGGAATACCCATGTTGTGCAGGCGGGTCAGGGTTTCGGCGGCGCTGTTGGTGTGCAGCGTGGACAGCACCAGGTGGCCGGTCTGTGCGGCCTTGATCGCGATTTCGGCAGTTTCCAGGTCGCGGATCTCGCCGACCATGATCACGTCCGGATCCTGCCGCAGAAACGAACGCAGGGCCTGGGCAAAATCCAGACCCTGTTTCGGATTGACGTTGACCTGGTTGATGCCTTCCATGTTGATTTCCACCGGGTCTTCGGCGGTGGAAATGTTGATGTCGACGGTGTTGAGAATATTCAGGCCGGTGTACAGCGATACGGTTTTCCCCGAACCGGTCGGCCCTGTCACCAGAATCATGCCCTGCGGCTGCTTGAGCGCCGCCATGTACAGGTCTTTCTGCGCCGGTTCGTAACCCAATGCATCGATGCCGATCTGCGCGCTGGACGGGTCGAGAATCCGGATCACCACTTTTTCGCCCCACAGGGTCGGCAAAGTGTTGACCCGGAAGTCGATCGACTTGGTCTTCGACAGGCGCATCTTGATCCGCCCGTCCTGCGGTTTGCGCCGCTCCGAGATGTCGAGGCTGGCCATGACTTTCAGGCGTGCGGCGATCCGTCCGGCCAGTTGAATCGGCGGTTTGGCCACCTCGCGCAGGATACCGTCGGTGCGCACCCGCACCCGGAAGTTTTTCTCGTAGGGTTCGAAGTGCAGGTCGGAGGAGCCACTCTTGATCGCGTCGAGCAGCATCTTGTGCACGAAGCGCACGACCGGCGCGTCATCGGCGTCGAGCCCGCCGATGGCGTCCTGGCGGCTGTCGTCGACGGACTCGACATCCATGCCGTCGAGATCGACGTCGGCCATGTCCTCCAGACCGCTGGCGTGGGTGTCGAAGAATTTCTCGATGGCCTCGGTGAGCTTGTCGTCCTCCACCAGAATGGCTTCGGTGCTCAGCCCGGTGCTGAACTGAATGTCATTGATCGCCTGATGATTGCTCGGGTCGGAAATGCCCACGAACAGCTTGTTGCCACGGCGCCACAAGGGCAGGGCGTGATGCTGGCGCACCAGTTTTTCACTGACCAGGCCTTTGGGCTGGGTTTCCTTGTCCAGGCAATTGAGGTCCATGAAGGCCATGCCGAAATGCTCTGAAGCGATCTCGGCCACCTGTGAGCTCTTCACCAGTTTGTTTTGCACCAGATAACTGACCAGCGACAGCCGATTGCGCTGCGCCTGTTGCCAGGCCTGCTGGGCGCTTTTTTCCGTGAGCAGTTCGGCCTGTACCAACTGCTTGGCCAGACCGCTCAGAGCGATGTCATTCATGGGGATTCCGGAAGCTGACAGTTCATGACTTATAGCCTAGTCAAGTGACAGCGCCAAACACCCTCTCTGCAGGTGACAAAAAGTGTCAGATAGTGCGGTTAGAGGTTGTAGGAAAGCGCGATATCGCGTGTTGAAGCCCAGCGCACGGGGTCTGCAAGCGGTTGGCACGGCCTATGCTGAGCCCTTTGCAGATCATGAGATTCCGACTCATGCATGGAGAGCCTGTCTATGAACAACCAAAAGGGTTTCACTCTGATCGAGCTGCTGATCGTGGTGGCGATCATCGGCATTCTGGCGACCATCGCCCTGCCGCAATACTCCAAATACCAGGCCCGTTCGAAAGTGACAGCGGGTCTGGCAGAAATCAGCGCGCTCAAAGTGCCGTTTGAAGACACCATCAATCAAGGTACGGATCCGACGCTGACACTGGTGGCGGGCGGCGCTTCCGCGACCACGTCGAACTGCACACTGGCGGCCTCTGGGACGGCCTCGACCGGTGCCGGCACCATCACGTGCACACTGGTGAACGCACCGGGTCCGGTATTGGGTAAGACAATCACGCTCACCCGTTCAGGCGCTGCAACGGGCAGCACCTCTGGCGTGTGGACCTGCGCAACCACCGTCAACCCTGACTACTCGCCAAAAGGTTGCACTGCCAGTGGCACTTGATGCGAGGGCCTGAATGGCAAATGCCCCGATCTTCGGGGCATTTTCATTTCCAGAGCAGTAAAAAAAGCTTCAATAATTTCAGCCATTTAGGAACTTTCCAAAAAACCGCAACTTGCATGTCGATAATCCACGCGTCATGCAAATTGCATGATTTCGAAAATTTATCTAATTCATAACTTATTGATTTATAACGATTTATTGTCTTTCGAAAAGTTGGCACAGCGTTCGCAATATACCCAGTAACCCTGCTGACAAGACAACCAGCAGACTTTCCAGAAAAACAGGAGTTACTCGTATGAAGAAGTTCGCTATCACTGCCGCTGCTGCTACCGCGCTGACCCTGACCATGGCTTCCGGTGCTTTCGCACAATCCACCCAGGCTACTCAGGCTCCAATGACTCTGGCTGCTGGTGAAATGACCAAGGCTAAAGAAGCTACTTCCGATACCTGGATCACTACCAAAGTCAAAAGCGACCTGGTAACCGAAAAAGGCATTCCTGGTACCGACATCAAAGTCGAAACCAACAAAGGTGTGGTTTCCCTGTCTTCTGACGTCGCTGTCACCGAAGCTCAGAAAACCACCGCTGTGAACATCACCAAGAAAATCAAAGGCGTCAAAGCGGTCTCCGCTGACGGCCTGAAAGCCGAGTAAGGCAGGACTTCTCGCCTGGACCGGGAGAAGACGCGACAGACGGGCCGAGCAATACGTCTGCCGCAACTTTAGAGTTCATGCGAACGGTCACACGGATGTGACCATTACGGGCCCCGGCACTTGTGTCGGGGCCTGTTCTATTGGGTAGAAGCAAAAGATCGCAGCCTCCGGCAGCTTCTACAGTGGAATGCATTTCCCTGTAGGCGCTGCCGGAGGCTGCGATCTTTTGATCTTTCAGTTACCGCGCTTGCTGTTGATCTGCCGCAGGCGATTGCCTTCAAAGCGCAGGTATTGATACATGCCGTTGCTCGGGCCGTAGGTCCATTCCTCGACCTGAAATTCTTCGCGGCGGTTGGCGCTGCGCTTGTAGCCGAGGACATCGCGGCTGACCGGTTCGCCGCATTTCTGCAGCACTTCGCTGGCACGGTCGCCGAGACTGACCAGTTGGCTGCCACAGCGCAGCGTGTCGGAGGCCAGCGCAGGGCTGGCGGCGAGCAGCAGCGTCAAAGCCACCCGCCATTTGCGGTTCATCATTCGGCGTCCAGGTGCATTTGCGTCACGACCCGGCCATCGCTCTCGGCCTCGCCCAGATTGGCATCGATGAAGTACACCCGGTCATCGGCCAGTTGGCCCTTGTCGACGAGATAGTCCTTGATGCTGCTGGCGCGTTCCTGACCCAACTGGCGCAGCAGGACATCGCTGGAGCTCCAGAACTTGATCACGCCGTCACGCATTTTCGCCGTGCGTTCTTCCTTGCCCAGATCCTTCCATTCGGCCGGCGGCTGGGTTTTCAGACGCGTGCGGTAGATGCCTTCGAGCAACGGGCCTTTCTCGTTCTCCGGCACTTGCAGCAGGGAAGCCTGGGCCGGCACCTTGTCGCCACGGCGCTGGAGCATCTTGTAGTAGTTGTACTGGTATTCGCGTTCCAGACGCTGTTCGGCCAGCAGCGGACCGTCGCTGCTTTGCGCGGCGGTGCCTTCGATCTCCAGGCGCAGGGCCGGACGTTCCTTGAGCGCCTGGGACAGTTTGTCCAGCGCTGATTCGGCGTCTTTGCTCAGGTCGCTCGAACCTGGGGCAAAGGACACGGTGCCGAGGTCTTCAGAGCCGCCGCCACTGACCAGCCCGCCAATCAGCTTGAACGGCGCGGCAGCCGCTTTGACGATCAGATTGCGCAGGGTCTGCCAGACAATCGGCATTACGCTGAATTGCGGGTTGTTGAGGTCGCCGGTGACCGGCAATTCGATGGAAATCTTGCCATCGACGTCCTTGAGCAGGGCAATCGCCAGTTTCAACGGCAGGCTCACGGCATCCGGGCTGTCGACTTTCTCGCCGAGTTGCAGCTGCTCGACCACCACTTTGTTTTCAGCCTTCAACTGGCCCTTGGTGATCAGGTAGTGCAGGTCGAGATTGAGCCGACCCTTGCGGATGCGGTAGCCGGCGAATTTGCCGGAATACGGGGTGAGCGTGGTCAGTTCGACGCGTTTGAAACTGGTAGCGATATCGAGGCTGGCCATCGGGTCGAACGGATTGACCGCACCTTTGATGGTCACCGGCGCATAGCGGTCGACCTTGCCCTTGACGTCGACGCTGGCCGGTTTCGCCTGACGGCTGTCGATGGTGCCGATCTGGCCGTTGAGTTGCTGGATTGCCGTGGCGAAGTTCGGGGTCAGGCTGAAGTCGGCGAAGTTGGCCGAGCCGTCATTGATCGCGATACCGCCAATGTGAATGCCCAGCGGTTTCGAGTTACTGGCGGGTTTGGCCGCTGCCGTTTTCGCCCCGGAATCGGCAGGTTGCGGGATCAGCAAATCATCAATGTTGGTGGTGCGGTCATCGTTGATCATGAACCGCACATACGGCTGGAACAGGTTGACCTTGTCGATCGACACACTGTCACCGTGTTGATAGTTGATGCCTTCAACCACCACTTGCTGCCATTTGAGGAAGTCGCGGGTTTTCAGGGTGTCGAGGGTGTGCAGTTGATCGATCTGCGCGCGCCCGGTAACGCTGAGTGCCAGTGGCTCGGTGCTCTTGAGGTTGACCTTGAGGTCACTGCCGAGCATGCCGCTGCGCAATTCCAGGCGAATGAACGGATTGATGTAGGACTGCGCGACACGCAGGTCGATGTCCTGGGTCTTCACGTTGAGCTGGGCGGTAACCGGTGCGAGGTTGACCACGCCGTCGGCGTTGATCTTGCCTTGTTTGCCCAGACCGCTGTCGAGCCTGACCTTGAAGGGCGAACCGTTGAGGCTGTCGAAATCCTGCAGGTCGATATTCAGCGGCGTCACATCCAGCGCCACCGGCGGGTTGGCCGAACGGTCGGCGAGATGCACGGTGTAGTTGCGCAGTTGCACATCCTTGAGCAGCACCTGCCAGGGCTTGCTCGGCGCGGCCGGCTCTTTCGGCGAGTCGGCGGCGGCCGGAGTGGTCTTGGGTTCGGCGGCGGCCTTGGCGGCAGGTTTTGACGGCTGACTGGCGAACAGTTTCTGCCAGTCGAGCTGGCCGTCGGCTTCGAGCGCGGCCCAGGTTTCCAGTTTGTTGCTGCGGATCTTGCCGACCACTACCTGCTGTTTGGCCAGGTCCAGCGAGGTCTCGCTGACATCAAGGCGTTCGAGTCTGGCGAGCGGACGTCCGTCCGGCGCCTTGATTGCGAACGGCGCTATGTTCACCGCGACGTTGTTCAGCAGCAGTTCGGTTTCTTTCGACAGATTCAGTTTGTACTCGGTGCTGAGGTTGATCACGCCGTCTTCGAGCACCAGCGGCAGGGCGTCACGCACATAGGGCCAGAAGGATTTCATCTTGCCGTCGGTGACTTTCAAGGTGCCTTCAGAGGTGAACGGGATCAGGCTGAAGTTGCCTTTCCAGTCGATCTGCCCACCGGCCGGGCCGGCAGCCACCAGGGTCATGTCGGCATTGTCTTCGGGCAGGGTGCTGAGGTTTTTCAGTTCGAAGTCGAGTTTGTCGTAAAGGAACTCGATGGGCTCGCTCGGCCGCGCGTCCTCGAAATGCACGTTGCCGCCGGCCAGCTGAATGCGATCGATGCGCAGCGGGAACGGCTTGGCATTCGGATCGGCCGGGGTCGGTTCGCTGGCGGGAATCTTGAACAGGCCCAGCAGATTGAGCTGGCCGTCCTTGGCGAAGAGGATTTCGGTCTTGGGCTTGTCCAGCTCGATATCGGCCAGGTGCAGCGCCTTGGTCCACAGACTGTCGAGTTGCAGGTTGGCGTACAGCCGCTCGAAGCCGACTTGCTCCTTGCCCGGCTCACCGACGACCAAGCCCCACAGGGTGACTTCCAGGCTGAACGGATTGAGTTCGATGCGCTGGATATGCGCCGGCACCGTGGCGTAGTTCGCCAGTTGCTGGTTGGCAATGCGCAGGGCGACGCCCGGCAAAATCAGAAACCCCAGCAGGCTGTAGAGGGCCAGAGCAGTCAACAAGGCGCCAATCGCGCGGATCAATCCTTTGGGCATGTGCGGCTTCATCTGTCTGAATCGGAGTGCCTTGGAGTATGGCACGCGATTCTGGTTCCGAAGTACATCGTGGGGGACAGGATTGTTCAGATTGTTCTGTAGGACCAAGACACTGTGGGAGCGAGCTTGCTCGCGAAGGCGGCGGATCAGTCGAGAAATATGCTGACTGACGCGCCGCCTTCGCGAGCAAGCTCGCTCCCACATTGGATGGTTGCCAGTCCCGCAGGGGGGGTTACAGCTGCAGGATCAGGGTTTTCAGCGGTGGCTGTTGGTCCAGCGACGGGAAGTCCGCGCCCGGGGTCATCACGCTCCATTCGCGCACCGGTCGCCCGGCCTTCTCTGCACAACGCAGGACCTGTTCGCGCCAGTCGTCCATGCTGACTTTCGCCAGGTTGTTGCAGCAGATCAGCACGCCGTTGTCGGCGGTGGTCAGCAGCGCCGGTTTGAGCAGGCTTTGGTAGTCGCGCAGCAGGTCGACGGTGCCGAACGCGCTCTTGGCCCAGGCCGGAGGATCGAGCAGCACCAGATCGTATTGGCGCTGTTCGAGGCGCTGATAGCTCGGCAGTTTCTGCCCGCGCCGCTGGCTGATCGGCAGCCCGGCGAACTGACGGATCGCCGGGAAATAATCGGACTGGATAAATTGCATCTCGGGCAATTGCGGGTTGAGCAGGCCGTTCTCACGGCCGACCGCCAGATTGCCTTCGGCGAAATCCAGATTGCACACCTCGCGCGCACCACCGGCAGCGGCACTCAGGCCAACGCCGCAGGTGTAGGCAAAGAGGTTGAGCACGCGCTTGCCCTTGGCGTGATCCTTGACCCAGCCACGGGTGTTGCGCAGGTCGAGGAACAGCAACGGATCCTGTCCGGCATGCCGCCCGCGCACGCGGTAGTTCAGGCCCCACTCATGACCGACCAAATCCACCAGCGCGGCCTCGTCGGCTTTGTAGACACTGTCTTCGCGGTCAATCCGCGAGTTGCCGCGGGAGCGGTCGTTGTAGACCAGCAGGGTGTCAAACCCCAGGGTCTGGTTGACCAGGGCGTGCAGTTGCAGCAGGTCGTCACGTTCCAGCGTCTGGTGAAAGCTCTGCACCAGCAGTTGCGGGCCATAGCGGTCCACCGTCAGGCCGCCGGCGCCTTCCTGGCTGCCGTGGAACAGCCGATAGCAATCGGTGCCCTGGCTGTGCAGCTCAGCGAGCAGATCCTGGCGTTGGTCGAGGGCGGCGCGCAGCGCCTGATTCAAGGAAGACATGCGTGCGCCTTGCTGGTGAGAATGTGGGCGCGGGAGTTTAGCATTGTGCAGCTACAGATGCCCTGAGCCATTGCTCAGACCTGTGGCGAGGGAGCTTGCTCCCGCTCGAGTGCGAAGCGCTCGCAACATTTCGAGAGTCGCTGCGCAACCCAGCGGGAGCAAGCTCCCTCGCCACAGGTTCTGTGTATAGATCAGATCAACAGACCCATCCGTCGTTTGGCTCGCTGCACCGAACCATTGCGCATCGCCCAGCGCAGCATCGGTGCACTGCGCTTGACGCTGGCGCGGATCAGCTGGCGTTGCAGCGGATTCTGCCGTATGCCGAACATGGCGCTGGCCCAGTCCGGCAGCAAGTCTATGCCGGCCTTCATCATCAGGTCGCCAAAAGGTCGGGCCAGCACGCTTGGGGCCGGGGCGTCGAGCAGCAGGCGCAGGACTTCGCGGCTGCGCTCATCACAGAGCAGTTGCGGGCGCAGGCGTTGCAGATAGTCGGCCACGGCCTGACGTGATTTCGGCACGTCCTGCGCACCCAGGCGCTCGGCGACCACGGCGATTTCTGCGTAGTAGCGATCCTGATCCGCCCCCGACAATTGCGGGTTGCGGTAACGCAGATGCGCGGCAAGAAAGTGACTGACCTCGGCTACGTGCACCCAGGTCAGCAGGTCCGGATCGCTGGCCGCATACGGTCGGCCGTCCGGCGCGGTACCGACCACTTGCAGGTGAATGGTGCGCACTTTGTCGATCAGCCATTCGGCGTCCTTGCGCGAGCCGAACGTGGTGCCGGAAACGAATTGACTGGTGCGGCGCAAGCGGCCGAGCATGTCCTGACGAAAGTTCGAATGATCCCAGACCCCGGCCAGCGCCAGCGGATGCAGGGCTTGCAGCAACAGCGCGCTGATGCCGCCGATCAGCATGCTGCTGAAATCGCCGTGCACTTGCCAACTGATCGAGTCGGGGCCGAACAGCCCGGGATCGCCCTTGGGGTTTTCCAGATCGAGTTGACCGAGGGACAGCCCGGTCAGGCTCATGAGTTGGTTTTCGATACGGCTGCGGATGAATTCCATGACAACTCATTGGTGATGAACGGGCGCGGCCGGGTGACCGCGCCACGGATGTTACTGATTGAGGCGCTTGTCGATCAAACCCTGCACCACGCTCGGATCGGCCAGGGTTGAGGTGTCACCGAGGCTGTCGAGTTCGTTGCAGGCGATCTTGCGCAAGATGCGCCGCATGATCTTGCCTGAACGGGTTTTCGGTAAGGCCGGCGCCCACTGGATCAGGTCCGGTTTGGCGAAGCTGCCGATCTCCTTGCTGACGTGGGCGAGCAACTCTTTCTTCAGATCATCGCTCGGCTCGAAGCCGTTCATGGGAGTGACGAAGGCGTAGATGCCCTGGCCTTTGACGTCGTGCGGGTAACCGACCACGGCGGCCTCGGCAATGCTGTCGTGCAGCACCAGCGCGCTTTCCACTTCGGCAGTGCCGATGCGGTGGCCGGAGACGTTGATCACGTCATCGATACGCCCGGTGATCCAGTAGTCGCCGTCCTCGTCGCGGCGTGCGCCGTCGCCAGTGAAGTAATAGCCGGGGTAGGGTTTGAAATAGGTGTCGACCATCCGTTGCGGGTCGCCGTAGACGCTGCGGATCTGCGCCGGCCAACTCGACTTGATCGCCAGCACGCCGCTGCCGGCGCCTTTGATTTCCTTGCCGTGCTCGTCGAGCAACACCGGTTGCACGCCGAACATCGGCTGCGTGGCGCAACCCGGTTTGATCCGCTGGGCACTCACCAACGGGCTGAGCATGATGCCGCCGGTTTCGGTCTGCCACCAGGTATCGACAATCGGGCAGCGCTGTTCACCGACCACGTTGAAGTACCATTCCCACGCCTCCGGGTTGATCGGCTCACCGACACTGCCGAGCAGTCTGAGGCTTTGGCGCGACGTTTCCTGCAGCGGTCCGGCACCTTCGCGCATCAACGCGCGCAGGGCAGTCGGCGCGGTGTAGAAGATGTTGACGTGGTGTTTGTCGATCACCTGCCAGAAGCGCGAACTGCTCGGGTAGCTCGGCACGCCTTCGAAGATCAGTGTGGTCGCGCCGTTGGCCAGCGGGCCGTAGACGATGTAACTGTGGCCGGTGACCCAGCCGACGTCGGCGGTGCACCAGAACACTTCGCCCTCGCGGTAATCGAGCACGTACTTGAAGGTCATCGCCGCTTGCAGCAGGTAGCCGCCGGTGGTGTGCAGCACGCCCTTGGGTTTGCCGGTGCTGCCGGAGGTGTAGAGGATGAACAGCGGATCCTCGGCGTCCATTGGCTCCGGCGGGCAGTCGTCGCTGACGTCACGCACGGCCTGGTGATACCAGAGGTCACGGCCTTCGACCCAATCGACCTTGCCTTGAGTGCGTTCGACCACGACGACCGTGCTGACGTCCGGGCAACTGTGCAGGGCCTTGTCGACGTTTTGCTTGAGCGGTACGAATTTGCCGCCGCGCACGCCTTCATCGGCGGTGATCACCGTGCGGCAGTCGGCGTCGAGGATACGGTCGCGCAAGGAGTCCGGGGAAAAACCACCGAACACCACCGAGTGAATCGCGCCGATCCGCGCGCAGGCGAGCATCGCGTAGGCCGCCTCGGGGATCATCGGCATGTAGATGCACACCCGGTCGCCTTTTTTCACGCCACGGCTTTTCAGGACGTTGGCCAGGCGGCAGACATGATGGTGGAGTTTTTTGTAAGTGATCTGTGCCGATTCGGCAGGGTCGTCGCCTTCCCAGAGAATCGCGGTCTGCTCGCCGCGTTGTGCGAGGTGGCGGTCGATGCAGTTGTAGCTGACGTTCAGTTGGCCGCCGGCAAACCAGGACGCTTCACCGGTTTTCAGGTCGTAGCGCTGAACGGTCTGCCACGGTGTGCTCCAGTCGAGGAAGCGCGTGGCCTGTTCGGCCCAAAAGGCGCTGGGGTGTTCAATCGATTCGCGGTACAGACGCTTATAGTCGTCCTGACTCAACTGCGCAGCCCGGCGGACGGCATCGGCTTTGGGGAACGTGCTGATATCGAACATGACGGTTCCTTATTCTTGTTGTGCGACAGGAATAAAGATGCGCCGAGCGGCCTGGAGGTTCAAGTCATCCCTGAAACAACTGCGGGAGCGAGCCTGCTCGCGAATGCGCTGTATCAGCCACAAAGATGCTGAATGACACACCGAATTCGCGAGCAGGCTCGCTCCCACATTGGAAATGGCTTGCCCACAGGATTTGTGGGCAAGCCATTCACCTCACCCGCGGTGACGACCGCGGAAGTAGTTGATCAGGCCTTGGGTGGAAGCATCGTCAGCTATGGTTTCATCGCTGCCGACCAGACGGTTGTAAACGCCTTTGCCCAATTCCTTGCCCAGTTCCACGCCCCACTGGTCGAAGGCGTTGATGCCCCAGACCACGCTCTGCACGAACACTTTGTGCTCGTACATGGCGACCAGCGCGCCAAGACGACGCGGGCTGATGCGCTCGACCACAAGGGTGTTGCTCGGGCGGTTGCCCGGAATCACCTTGTGCGGTGCGAGTTTGCGCACTTGCTCTTCGCTCATGCCTTTTTCGCGCAGTTCGGCCTCGGCTTCCGGCAGGGTCTTGCCGAGCATCAGCGCCTGGCTCTGCGACAGGCAGTTGGCGTACAGCCACTGATGGTGATCGGAGACCGGGTTGAAGCTGACGATCGGCACGATGAAGTCGGCCGGGATCAATTGGGTGCCCTGGTGCAGCAACTGGTGATACGCGTGTTGACCGTTACAGCCGACGCCGCCCCAGATCACCGGGCCGGTATCGGTCGACACCGAGGTGCCGTCCTGACGCACGCTCTTGCCGTTGGATTCCATGTCCAACTGTTGCAAGTGCTTGGTGATGTTGCGCAGGTAGTGGTCGTACGGCAGGATCGCGTGGCTTTGCGCGCCCCAGAAGTTGCCGTACCACACGCCGAGCAGGGCCAGCAGCACCGGCATGTTCTGTTCGAACGGTGCGCTCTGGAAATGCTGGTCCATGGTGAAGGCACCGGACAGCAGTTCCTTGAAGTTGGACATGCCGATGGCCAGGGCAATCGGCAGACCGATGGCCGACCACAGCGAGTAACGACCGCCGACCCAGTCCCACATCGGGAAGATGTTTTCTTCGCGGATGCCAAACGCGACGGCTGCCGCGTTGTTGCTCGATACCGCGATGAAATGGCGATACAGCTCGGCTTCCGAACCACCCTGCGCCAGATACCAGGCACGGGCGGCTTGAGCATTCTTCAGGGTTTCGAGGGTGTTGAAGGATTTCGACGAAACGATGAACAGTGTGGTTTCGGCGCGCAGCTTCTGCGTCAGCTCGTGGAATTCACTGCCGTCGATGTTCGCCAGGTAATGGCAGCGCACGCCTTTCTGCGCATAGGACAACAATGCTTCGGAAACCAGCTCAGGGCCGAGGAACGAGCCACCGATGCCGATGTTGACCACGTCAGTGATCGGCTTCTCGGTGTAACCACGCCACAGACCGTCGTGGATGCGGCCAACCAGATCGGTGATCTGGTTCAGCACCTTGTGCACTTCCGGCATCACGTTGACGCCATTGACCGACAGCTTGTCGCCCACCGGGCGGCGCAGGGCGGTATGCAGCGCCGGGCGGCCTTCGGAGGCGTTGACGATTTCGCCGTCGAACAGCGCTTTGATCGCGCCTTTCAGATCGACTTCATTGGCCAGGCCCACCAGCAGGTTGCGGGTCTCGGCGTTGATCAGGTTCTTCGAATAATCGAGAAACAGGCCGCAGCTGCTGAGCGTGAATTGATTGAAGCGCTGCGGATCGGCGTTGAAGGCCTCGCGCATGCTGAAATCCTGCATGGCTTGGCGGTGATCTTTCAACGCCTGCCAGGCAGGCAGAGCGGTAACGTCATGAGGAGTGCGGTAGTACGCCATCGCTGCGGTTTTCCTTTTTACTTGAACGGCCTTTTGAACACAGAACAGACCGATACGCCCTGGTTGGGCGAGGGTCAAATGCGTCGACACGATTTTTCAACGCAGGGCGAATACAGTAAACCTCGCGCTGCGATCTGTCTTGACTTCTTCTGACCTGTTCCCTGTACTTTTTTAACATCAATACCGGGAACGGGCCGACCAACGGAAGGGGAGTGGCGCCTCGAAGCGGCTCAGGCGAGCTGAACCGGAATCGCGTTGCTGGTGTGGCTCAGCTCATTGCCCGGGGCCATGTACAGCATGCGCGGTTTGAAATTGACCAGTTCCGCTTCGCTGTAATGGGCGTAGGCGCAAATAATCACGCGGTCGCCGACCTTGGCCTTATGCGCGGCTGCGCCGTTCACCGAAATCATCCGCGAACCTTCTTCGCCACGAATCGCGTAGGTGGTGAAGCGCTCGCCATTGTCGACGTTGTAAATCTGGATCTGCTCGTATTCACGGATGCCGGACAAGTCCAGCCACTCGCCATCAATGGCGCAGGAGCCTTCGTAATCGAGTACCGCATGAGTGACTTCGGCGCGGTGCAGCTTGGCCTTGAGCATGATGGCTTGCATGAGGAATTTCCCGGGTTGGAAACGAACGGCGGGCAGTGTGCCCGAAGGCTTTGGGGGCGGCAATACAACGCAAAAGATCGCAGCCTGCGGCAGCTCCTACATGGACTCATGTGTAGGAGCTGCCGCAGGCTGCGATCTTTTGATCTTGCTTTAAACGGGGGTATCGAGGTTCAGGTGCAGGTTGTCGATCAACCGCGTGGTGCCGAGGAACGCGGCCACCAGAATCACCAGATCGCGGTCTTCAGCCGTTGCCGGACGCAAGGTCAGGGCGTGGCGGATTTCCAAATAGTCCGGGCGCAGGCCGGCGGCCTCCAGCTGTTGCACTTGAGCGGCGATCAGCGCCGGGTAGTCGCGCTCGCCTTGCTTGATCGACTCGGCGATTGCGCTCAGGGTCCGATAGACCACCGGGGCCACCGCACGCTGGTCTTCGCTGAGGAAACCGTTGCGCGATGACAGCGCCAGGCCGTCGGCGGCACGCACGGTCGGTTCGCCGATGATCTGGATCGGCATGTTCAGGTCATGCACCAACGCGCGGATCACCGCCAGTTGCTGGAAATCCTTCTGACCGAAGATCGCCAAGTCCGGCTGCACCATGTTGAACAGCTTGCTGACCACCGTCGCCACACCTTCGAAGTGCCCCGGACGGCTGGCGCCACACAGGCCTTCAGACAGTTGCGGCACGCTGACCCGGGTCTGCCCGGCCATGCCGTCGGGGTACATCTCTTCGACGGTCGGGGCGAACAGCAAATGGCAGCCGGCTTGCAGCAGCTTTTCCTGATCCGCCGCCAGGGTGCGCGGGTACTTGTCGAGGTCTTCGCCGGCGCCGAACTGCAGCGGGTTGACGAAGATGCTGGCAACCACGAAGTCCACGCGCTGTGTGGCTTTGGTGATCAACGCAATGTGACCGCTGTGCAGGTTGCCCATGGTCGGCACGAAGCCGATGCGTTTGCCTTCACTGCGGGCGCGGGCCACGGCGGCACGCAATTCGCGTACGGTTTTGACAGTGTTCATGCAGAGAATCCGTGTTCGAGGCCTGGGAACGTAACGCCTTTGACTTCGTTGACGTAGGCCTTCAGGGCGGACTGGATGCTGTCCTGACCCTGCATGAAGTTCTTGACGAATTTCGGCACGCGACCGGTGATCGACAGGCCGAGCATGTCGTGCAGCACCAGTACCTGACCGTCGGTATCGCTACCGGCGCCAATCCCGATGACCGGAATCTTCACGGCCTGGCTGATTTCCGCCGCCAGTTCGCTCGGCACGCATTCGAGCAACAGCATGGCGGCCCCAGCCTGTTCCAGCGAGATCGCATCGGCACGCATCTGCCGCGCCTGGTTCTCGTTGCGGCCCTGCACTTTATAGCCGCCAAGAATGTTCACCGCCTGTGGGGTCAGGCCCATGTGCGCGCAGACCGGCACACCGCGTTCGGCCAGCAGGCGGATCGACTCCGCCAGCCACAGCGCACCTTCGACCTTGATCATGTGCGCGCCGGCCTGCATCAGCGTGGCGCTGTTGGTCAGGGTTTGCTCGATCGTGGCGTTGGCCATGAACGGCAGGTCAGCCAGGATCAGGGCGTCGGTGTTGCCGCGTTTGACGCAAGCGGTGTGATAGGCCATTTCTGCGATGGTCACCGGCAAGGTGCTGTCGTGCCCTTGCAGAACCATGCCGAGGGAGTCGCCCACCAGCAGCACTTCGACACCGGCCTCGTTGCAGGCGTGGGCGAAGGTCGCGTCATAGCAGGTCAGCATGGTGATCTTTTCACCTTTCTGCTTGAGGCTCTGGAGCGTGGTCAGGGTGATGGCTGGCATGTAAAAAATCCTCGTTCAGGCGCTCTGGAAACTACTGCGAGTAACGCGCGTGATTCTTCGTCTACTCAGGCGCACGGTCTTTTGTCGTGCTTATAAGGCCTGGATTGCGCCCGTATGTGCCGGGTTGGCGGCAGCGGGACGCCTATAGTCGTGAGGAGAACCTAGGAAGTCAATTGCGTGTGTTACCGCATTGTTACGAGGGGAGTGTTACCGGCGTTACTGATGCGATTCAGCGGCACGGCGGAGCTGATTCGGCGAGTTTTGTCCGACAAAATCCAGCGTATGCAATAAACCCATGTGGGAGCGAGCCTGCTCGCGAAGGCGGCGGATCAGTCAACGCAGTGTTGAATGACACACCGCCTTCGCGAGCAGGCTCGCTCCCACAGGGGATTGTAATCAATCTGTCGGGAGGCGTTCCAAGCCTACGAACGGGCAGGCGGCGAGCAGGTCAGCCAACGTGCGGCCATCGGCCAGGCGCAGATCGGCGGGAGCCAGTTCGGCCAGAGGATAGAGCACGAATGCCCGCTCCTGAATCTGGTAGTGCGGGACTTTCAGTCGCGGCTGGTCGATCAGGCGATCACCGAACAACAGGATATCCAGATCCAGCGTACGCGGCCCCCAGCGCTCCAGGCGCTCCCGACCTTGATCGTTTTCGATGGCTTGCAGGGCATTGAGCAGGTCGAGCGGCGCGAGATCACTGTCGAGGGCAGCGACCGCGTTGGTGTAACGCGGTTGTCCCGGCAGCAGTGAATCGCTCTGATAGAACGCCGAAACACCAGCAAGGGAAGTTTGCGGCAATTGCCCCAGCGCATTGAGCGCGCTGCGCAGTTGTTCGGCCGGGTCAGCGAGGTTGCTGCCCAGACCGATATAGATGCGTTCCATGCCTTATTCGCCCGTCGAGCTGGAAGCCCCGGCACGCTTGCGCTTGGAACCACTGCTGCGGCGACGTTTGCGTGGCGCACCGCTGGCGTCATCACCTTTGCCGCTGAGATCGCGGATCATGTCGCGACGTTCGCTGTCGTTGGCGTCCTGATAATCCGTCCACCATTCGCCCAGACCGTCGGTTTCCTCGCCAGCGCTTTCCCGCAGCAGCAGGAAGTCGTAACCGGCGCGGAAACGTGGATTGTCCAGCAGCAGGTCGGCGCGTTTGCCGCTGCGGCGTGGCAGACGTTCCTGCATGTCCCAGATCTCGCGGATCGGCATGGTGAAGCGCTTTGGAATGGCGATGCGCTGACACTGTTCGGCGATCAGCTCATGCGCGGCTTCCTGCATGGCCGGAATCGGCGGCATGCCACGCTCTTGCAGGCGCAATACGCGGGCCGGCAGGGCAGGCCACAGCAGGGCGGCAAACAGGAACGCCGGTGTGACCGGTTTGTTCTGTTTTATGCGCAGGTCGGTGTTGGTCAGCGCTTCGCTTATCAACGTGTGGGTGTATTCCGGGTTGTATTCCAGGGCGTCGGCACTGGCCGGGAACAGTGGGGCAAACAGTTGCAGATCGACCAGCATCTCGAAGGTGATCGCGCCGTGGCCGGAGAGGAACAGCTTGAGCACTTCCTCGAACAGGCGAGCGGACGGGATCTCGCGCAGCATCGGCGCCAGGTCGCGGATCGGCTGCACGGTGTGCTTCTCGATGCCGAAATTCAACTTGGCGGCGAAACGCACGGCCCGCAGCATGCGTACCGGATCTTCCTGGTAACGCTGCTTCGGATCGCCGATCAAACGGATCAGGTGATTACGGATGTCGTGTACGCCGTTGGCGTAATCGAGAATGCGCTCGCTGACCGGATCGTAATACAGGGCGTTGATGGTGAAGTCGCGGCGTTGCGCGTCTTCTTCCAGGGTGCCGTAGACGTTGTCGCGCAGAATCCGTCCGCTCTCGTTACGCGAGGACTGATTGCTGTCTTCGTCGTCTTCATTGACCGGGTGATTGGCGCGGAAGGTCGCGACTTCAATGATTTCGCGACCGAAATGGATATGCACCAGCTTGAAGCGGCGACCGATGATCCGCGCATTGCGGAATTCGGCTCGGACTTGCTCGGGGGTAGCGCTGGTGGCGACGTCGAAATCCTTGGGCGTGATGCCCAGGAGCATGTCACGCACGCAACCGCCGACCAGATAGGCCTGGTAGCCGGCGCCCTGCAAGCGTTCGACGATATTCACCGCATAGCGGCTGAATTGCCCCTTTTGCAGCGAATGTTGGCCGCTGTTGAGCACTTCAGGAGTGCTGCGGATGTGTTGCGTACGACGCACGGGTGTTCGGAATGACTGGAACAGCTTCTTCAGCATGGGATGCACTGTTTGAAGGAATGTTCGGCCATACCAAAGAATGACCGCATGATGGGCGCAGATTCTAGCATTTAGTCGGGGGATGGTGTAGGACGCAGCAGATTTGCGCTGCAAGCCGCAGGCTACAGGCATCGGGCAGGGTCGAAACGGAGGTTTTTGCCGAAAGACAGAAACTACAAGGGGAGCCGAAGCTCCCCAAGAAGTAGTTGCGTGCTCTTTTTATTATTGATTCGGGCTTCTTGTTTTTGTTGAGTGCCCTCGCCATGAAGCTTTTCCTTCATGACCCTCCCAATCGGGAGCCAAGAGCAAACGGATTGCTTTGGTCGCTGTGTTGCAGTGATCTTGCGATCCAACCAGTACAGGCTCTGTCTTAGGACAGTTTTTGTTGTTCTCGGCCTGGTCGTGGGGCTAGCCCCAAATACAACGCCTCTCCAAAAGAATCAGTTAGCTGCGCCTCTCGCCGTCTTGTTTTTATTGTGCGTGAGTCGATTCGTCTTATTTTTATTGTCTTGTGCATTGCTTGTTATTGTTCTTGTACCAAACATATAGCAGGTGCCGTGCCAACTTTTGCGAAGCCCAATAAAACAAGGGGTTAGGTCGATATAACGGTTTTCTCGGGGCGAAAAAAAGCCGGGGTTTCGTTACCGATAACCCCGGCTTCTGTTACGTGAAAAAGCTGAGGTAACAGTTTTTTCACGTCTTCAAGCGTTACCCGCACACTCGACAGGTAACGTTCAGCTCTCGCTGGTGACCCCGGTCTTGCGCCGTGGAATGCCCAGGCGCTGACGACGTTCCCACAGACACTTGCGGCTGACGCCCAGTTTGCGCGCCAGTTCGGTCTCGGTCATGTGATCCTGATGCTCAAGCACAAAGTGCTGGAAATAGTCTTCCAGCGACAGGTCTTCCGTCGGCTCATGGCTGCTGTTGCTGGTGTTACCCGCGGTTTGCGCGGGCAAGCCGATGAACTCGTCGTCTTCCAGGTCGCTCAACTCGATGTCGATACCCAGCAGGTCGGCGGAGATTTCCGGGCTTTCGCTCAGGATCACCGCGCGCTCCACGGCGTTTTCCAGCTCACGCACGTTACCCGGCCAGGAATAATGCCGGATGGCTTGTTCGGCATCGGCGGCAAATTTCAGGTCGGTACGGTTGATGCGCGCACTCTGGCGGGCGAGAAACGCCGTGGCGATTTCGTTGACGTCGGCGCCACGTTCGCGCAACGCCGGCAGTTTCAGGGCAATCACGTGCAGGCGGTAATACAGGTCTTCACGGAACTGGCCGATTTTCGCCAGGCTCTTGAGGTCGCGGTGGGTCGCGGCGATCAAACGCACATCGACCTTTTGCGACTGCACCGAACCCACGCGGCGAATCTCGCCTTCCTGCAGCACGCGCAGTAGGCGGGCCTGGGCTTCCAGCGGCAGTTCGCCGATCTCGTCGAGGAACAGCGTGCCGCCGTCCGCCGCTTCCACCAGACCGGCGCGCCCGGCGCTGGCGCCAGTGAACGCGCCTTTTTCGTGGCCGAACAGTTCGGACTCGATCAGGCTTTCCGGGATGGCCGCGCAGTTCACCGAAATCATCGGTGCCTTGGCACGCTTGGACAGGTTGTGCAGGGCGCGGGCCACCAGTTCTTTACCGGTGCCGGACTCGCCCTGGATCAGGACATTGGAGTCGGTCGGCGCGACCTTGCGGATCTTGCTGTACAGGTCCTGCATCGGCGGGCACGAGCCGATGATGCCGATCTCGCCGTTGCTGTTGTCGACAGACGATTTGCCGCCACCATTGCTCGGTTTGCCGGCAAGCGCTTCGCCGGCGGCAGGCGCCGACTGGTGATCACGCAGGATCCGCGCAACCGCCTGAAGCATTTCATCGTGATCGAAAGGTTTGGCGATGTAGTCCACCGCGCCCATCTTCATCGAGTCGACCGCCGAGCGCAGGCTGGCGTAGCTGGTCATGATCAGCACCGGCTTGCCCTGGCCGAGCTTGATCAGCTCGGTGCCGGGGGCGCCAGGCAAGCGCAGGTCGCTGACGATCAGATCGAATGTGGGAATAGTGAAGCGTTCTTGTGCTTCCTGCACTGAACCGGCTTCGCTGACCTGGTACTGGTTGCGTTCCAGCAGGCGGCGCAAGGCGGAGCGGATAATGGTTTCGTCTTCGACGATCAAAATGTGCGGCATTGATTCGATACTCTCGACGGTCTCAGTTCACAGCGGACGTCGCTTCGACATGGCGCGGTAAGGTCACCCGGATACGGGTGCCGCGCTGGCTCTGTACATCAGCCGGGCTGTCGATGGTGATTTGTCCATAATGCTCTTCAACGATGGAATAGACCAGTGCAAGGCCCAGACCGGTACCTTCACCCGGGTCCTTGGTGGTGAAGAAAGGTTCGAACAATCGGTCCATGATGTTCTGCGGAATACCACTGCCTTCGTCTTCGACGATCAGATCGACCGTGTGTTCGCCGGCTTCACTCTTGACCCGCACGGCGCTGCCCGCAGGCGAGGCATCACGGGCGTTGGAGAGCAGATTGATCAGCACTTGGGCGAGCCGCTGCGGATCGCCTTCGACCCAGTGATCCGGATCGCACAGGTTGTAGAACTGCACTTCGAAGTTGCGCCGGTTCAGCGCCAGCAGACCGATGGCGTCCTGCGCGACTTCGGCCAGACAAACCGGTTCGTCGCTGTGCTGATGGCTGCCGGCGTGGGCAAAGCTCATCAGCGATTGCACGATGCGCGACACGCGCTTGGTCTGTTCGAGGATCTGCCCGCTGATTTCCGTCAGTTCGCCGTCTTCTTCGCGCTCTTCGCGCAGGTTCTGCGCCAGACAGGCGATGCCGGTGATCGGGTTGCCGATTTCATGGGCCACTCCCGCCGCCAGTCGGCCGATGCTCGCCAGACGCTCGGAGTGCACCAGTTTGTCTTCGAGCATTTGGGTTTCGGTCAGGTCTTCCACTAGCAGCACCAGGCCGCTGTTGCCCGGGGCCAACGGTTCGTCGATCGCCGCTTTGTGCAGATTGAGCCAGCGGGTCTGGCCGTCGAGAGCCAGGTGCTGCTTGTGCAAGTGCTCGTCGGGCAGGTTGATGAAGCCTTGCAGCAATGGCTTCCACGGATCGGCGATGGTGCTCAGGCGCGAACCGACCACCCGTTGCGCAGCGATGCCGGTGAGTTCTTCCATGGCCTTGTTCCACATCAGGATCTCTTGATCCTTGGCCAGCGAGCAGACGCCCATCGGCAGCTCCTGCAAGGTCTGGCGGTGGTAGCGGCGCAGGGCGTCGAGTTCGGCGGCCAGCCCGGTGAGGCGCGAGTGGTAATCCTCGAGACGGCTTTCGATGAAGTGGATGTCTTCGGTCACATAGTTTTCGCCGCCGGCCTTGTACGGCAGGAAGGTTTCGACCATGTCCTGCGCCACGCTCGGGCCCATCAGGCCGGAGAGGTTGGCTTCGATGCGGTCGCGCAAGCGGCGCAAGGCATAAGGACGGCGTTCGTCGAACGGCAGATAGAGGTCGCGCAGGGCTTGCTCGACTTCTTTTTGCGCCGCCTTGGCGCCCAGCGGTTTGGCCAGTTGCGTAGCGAATTCCTGGGGCGAGGCCGCGTGCAGTTCGCGGCGTTGCGGACGCCGCACGTTATCCACCGCGCAGGCTTCGGCGGCGCTGGCTTCTTCGGGGCTGGCGTTGGTGAACAGCGAGATCAGGGTGAACATCAATACGTTGGCTGCCAGCGAGGCGATCGCCGCCATGTGCCAACTGGTGTCGTCCAGCACGTAAATCATGTTCAGCAGGGGAATGTAGAAACCCTGCAGATTGCCGACCAGCGGCAACAGCATGGTCACCACCCACACCACAATCCCCGCCAGCAGGCCGGCGATAAAGCCGCGCCGGTTGGCGGTCGGCCAGTACAGCACCGAAAGCACGCCGGGCAGGAACTGCAGCGTGGCGACGAAAGCGACGATGCCGAGGTTGGCCAGATCCTGCCCGGCGCCGAGCATCAGGTAGAAGCAGAAACCGGCCATGATGATCGCGACGATCAGCGCCCGACGCGTCCACTTCAGCCAGCGATAGATGTTGCCTTCGGCCGGCGGCTGATAGAGCGGCAGCACCAGGTGGTTCAGCGCCATGCCCGACAGTGCCAGGGTGGTGACGATGATCAGGCCACTGGCGGCTGAAAGCCCACCGACATAGGCCAGCAGTGCCAGCGGTTTGCTGTTGGCGGCGATGCCGATGCCGAGGGTGAAGTATTCCGGGTCGGTGGTGGCGCCGAGCTTCAGGCCGGCCCAGAGGATCAGCGGCACTGCCAGGCTCATCAGCAGCAGGAACAGCGGCAGGCCCCAGCTGGCGCTGACCAGCGAGCGCGGATTGAGGTTCTCGGTAAAGGTCATATGATACATGTGCGGCATCACGATCGCCGAGGCGAAAAACACCAGTAACAGCGTGCGCCATGGGCCTTCCTGCAGGGGCGTGTGCAGGGCGGCGAGGGCGGTCTGGTTTTGCAGCAGCCACAGTTCGAGTTGTTGCGGGCCGTCGAACACGCCGTACAGCGCATACAGACCGACGCCGCCGAGGGCGATCAGTTTGATCACCGATTCGAAGGCAATCGCGAATACCAGCCCTTCGTGTTTCTCGCGAGTGGCGATATGCCGGGAACCGAAGAAAATCGTGAACAGAATGATCAGCGCACAGAACGCCAGCGCGACGCGGCTCTGGATCGGTTCGCCAGTGAGGATGCCAATCGAATCGGCCACCGCCTGAATCTGCAGCGCCAGCAGCGGCAGCACGCCGATCAACATGAAGATCGTGGTCAGCGCGCCGGCCCAGGTGCTGCGAAAGCGGAACGCGAACAGATCTGCCAGCGACGACAATTGATAGGTGCGGGTGATTTTCAGGATCGGATACAGCAGCACCGGTGCGAGCAGAAAAGCACCAGACACCCCGAGGTAACTGGACAGAAAGCCGTAGCCATACTGATAGGCCAGGCCCACCGTGCCGTAGAACGCCCAGGCACTGGCGTAGACCCCCAGCGACAAGGTGTAGGTCAGCGGGTGGCGAATGATCGCCCGCGGGATCATGCCCCGTTCACTGATCCAGGCAACGCCGAACAGCACCGCCAGGTACGCGGCGCTGATCAGGATCATCTGGGTCAGGCTAAAGCTCATCGGCATCTTTTTGGCTCTGCAGGATGAAGGTCACGACAATCAGGATCAACCAGAGCAGATACGGCCGATACCAGGCGCCCGTGGCGTCGATCCACCAATCCATGATGGCTGGCGAAAACAGATAGATTCCCACGACCAGAAGCAGGACCAAGCGATAGATGTACATCCCGGCCTCTCTTTTTTATGCGCGTGCCCGAAAACGTGCGGCGATGGTAACGGATGGGCGCGCCACTGCAAGTGTCGTCATTGCAGTTGCGCCTCGGGCAACGTCAGTGTGCGCGGGATCTTCGATGCATCCCAGTGGGCTGCGCCCCATTTGAGCAATTCCTCGGGGGTGGCATGCGCCAGTTCGGCACCGGGGTTTTGCCCCAACGCACGCAAGGCTCGCAACAGCAGCAGCGTGGCCTGATCGGCCTCAAGCGGTGGCGAACGGTAGGATTTGCCGAGCTTGTTGCCGTCCGGCTGCGTAATCAGTGGCAGGTGCAGATAGCGCGGCTGGCGCAGGCCCAGCAGTTCTTGCAGGTAGAGCTGGCGTGGCGTGGAGTCGAGCAGGTCGGCACCGCGCACGATGTCAGTGATGCCTTGCCAGGCGTCATCCAGCACCACCGCCAGTTGATAGGCGTACAAGCCATCGCGGCGGCGAATCACGAAATCGCCGACGTCGCGCCCCAGATGCTGGCGGAACTCGCCCTGCACCCGATCGATGAAGTGATATTCCAGTTCCGGCACACGCAGGCGGATTGCCGCATCTTGCTGTTCATGACCGGCATTGCGGCACAAACCCGGATAAATCCCGTGATATGGCTCCAGTTGCTTGCGCGAGCAGGTGCAGGCGTAGGCCAGGCCATGGTTGAACAGGCTGTCGAGCACTTCGGCGTAGGCGGCGTGGCGGTCACTCTGGCGTACCATCTCACCGTCCCACTCGAAGCCGTAACTTTCCAGCGCCTTGAGAATCGCCGCCTGCGCGCCCGGTTCTTCGCGGGGCGGATCGAGATCTTCCATGCGCACCAGCCAGCGCCCACCGACTGCACGCGCGTCGAGATAAGAGGCGAGGGCCGCCACCAGCGAGCCGAAGTGCAGGTGGCCACTGGGGGTGGGGGCGAAGCGGCCGATGTAGGCGGGGGAGATTTTGGCTGTCATGGAAACGAAGCTACTTTTCAGGCGATACGCAGATCAACGGGTGGGATCGAGACTGCTCGCGAAAGCTTGATGTCAGACGATTAAGTGTTGAATGACACACCGCTTTCGCGAGCAGGCTCGCTCCCACAGGGGCAAAAGGCAGAAACAAAAACGGAGCGTTCGCACGCTCCGTTTTTCGTTCAGGTCGAGATTACTTGCCGACCTGCTTTTCCTTGATTTCCGCCAGGTTCTTGCAGTCGACGCACATGTCGGCAGTCGGACGGGCTTCAAGGCGCTTGACGCCGATCTCGATCCCGCAAGAGTCGCACCAGCCGTACTCTTCGTCTTCGATCAGTTGCAGGGTCTTGTCGATCTTCTTGATCAGTTTGCGCTCGCGGTCGCGGGCGCGCAGCTCGAGGGCGAACTCTTCTTCCTGACTGGCACGGTCGGCCGGATCAGGAAAGTTGGCCGCTTCGTCTTTCATGTGATCAACAGTGCGGTCGACTTCCTGCATCAAGTCCAGTTTCCACTTGGTCAGGATCTTGGTGAAGTGCGCGCGCATTGGAGCGCCCATGTACTCTTCGCCCGCTTTCGGGACGTAGGGTTCGAAACCGCTGAGTGTCTGACTTGCCTGTTGCTTTGCTTGGGTGGGCATGAAATGGACCGCCTCTACTCTTGTAATCCATTGCGCAGGATTGCTCCATCACCGACACCTGCCGGCCCTGCGGCTGCAAGCGGGCGAACTTACCAGATCAATTCGGCCCGCGCTACTCCCGGATGTCGAGGCCCCGGCGGGTGGCGCTTGCAGAAGTTTGGCAAGTCATGTCTGACAGTGATGGAGGCCTGATCAATCTCTGATTTTAGTCAATCCTGGAGCGTACGCGCATATCGTTACAGTCCAGCGTTCTTGAGGTTGTGACCGCGACGGGTTCTCGCTCGTTCCGGCAGATGGGTAGAATCGTCTCTTTTCCCCCGTCGAAGGAAAACCAATGGCTCAGCCCTACAGTGCGCGCAGTCGTGCGATCGAACCGTTCCATGTGATGGCGCTGCTGGCGCGGGCCAATGAACTGCAGGCCGAAGGTCACGATGTGATCCATCTGGAAATCGGCGAGCCGGACTTCACCACGGCCGAACCGATCATCCGCGCCGGGCAAGCGGCGCTGACGGCGGGCAAGACTCGCTACACCGCGGCGCGTGGCATTCCTGAGTTGCGCGAAGCGATTTCAGGGTTCTATCAATCGCGTTACGGATTGAACATCGATCCGCGGCGGATCCTGATCACGCCGGGGGGCTCCGGTGCGCTGTTGCTGGCCAGTGCCTTGCTGGTTGATCCGGGCAAACACTGGCTGCTGGCGGATCCGGGCTACCCGTGCAACCGGCACTTTCTGCGACTGGTCGAGGGCGCGGCGCAACTGGTTCCGGTCGGGCCTGAGGTGCGCTATCAACTGACCCCGGATCTGGTGGCGCGGCATTGGGATCACGACAGTGTTGGTGCGTTGGTGGCTTCGCCCGCCAATCCGACCGGCACCCTCCTGACCCGCGACGAACTGGCCGGATTATCCACAGCGATCAAGGCGCGGCACGGCCATCTGGTGGTGGACGAGATTTATCATGGCCTGACTTACGGCACCGATGCCGCCAGCGTGCTGGAAGTCGATGACAGCGCCTTTGTCCTCAACAGTTTCTCCAAATATTTCGGCATGACCGGTTGGCGTCTCGGCTGGCTGGTGGCACCGGATGCGGCCGTCAGTGAGCTGGAAAAGCTCGCGCAGAATCTCTATATCAGCGCGCCGAGCATGGCGCAGCATGCCGCACTGGCCTGTTTCGAGCCCGACACCATCAGCATTCTCGAAGAGCGCCGCGCCGAATTTGGCCGCCGTCGCGACTTCCTCCTGCCGGCGTTGCGCGAGTTGGGTTTCAACATCGCCGTCGAACCTGAAGGTGCGTTCTACTTGTATGCCGATATCAGCCAGTTCGGCGGTGATGCCTTCGCGTTCTGCCGGCATTTCCTCGAAACCGAGCACGTCGCCTTTACCCCGGGGCTGGATTTCGGTCGTTATCAAGCGGGCCATCATGTGCGTTTTGCCTACACGCAAAACCTCCCTCGATTACAGGAAGCGGTGGAACGCATCGCTCGCGGTTTGAAGAGCTGGCAAGCCTGATGCGTTTTTATCCGGCTCTGGAAGAGGCGCGGCTGATTCGCCGCTATAAACGTTTTCTGGCTGATGTTGAAACGGTCAATGGCGAGCTGTTGACCCTTCACTGCCCGAACACCGGTTCGATGCTCAACTGCCAGGTTGAGGGCGGACAGGTGTGGTTCAGTCGCTCCAGCGACCCGAAACGCAAGCTGCCCGGTACCTGGGAAATTGGCGAAACTCCGCAGGGCCGGCTGTTTTGCGTGAACACCGGCCGTGCCAACGCTCTGGTGGAAGAGGCGCTGCAGGCGGGAGTCATCGACGAGTTGAGCGGCTTTACGGCGCTTAAACGTGAAGTGGCGTACGGCCAGGAAAAGAGCCGCATCGATTTCCGTCTCGAGTACCCGAGTGGCCCGGCCTACGTGGAAGTGAAAAGCGTCACGCTGGGGTTCGACGGAACGAATGTTGCGGCGTTTCCCGATGCGGTGACCCAGCGCGGCGCCAAGCATCTGCGTGAGCTGGCGCATCTGGCCCGAGACGGCATTCGGGCGGTGCAGCTGTATTGCGTCAATCTCAGCGGGATTGACGCAGTGCGTCCGGCCGAGGAAATCGATGCGGCCTACGCCGATGCCCTGCGCGAGGCGGTGGCATGCGGAGTTGAAGTGCTGGCCTACGGCGTGCGCTTGAACCACGAAGAGATGGTGATCGACCGGCGGCTGGACGTGTTGCTCAACGGTTAAACATCGATCCACACCCCTTGGGCGTCTTCGCGGCAGGGGATGGCGATCAGGGATTGCCCGGCGCAGGGCCCGGCGACGCATTCGCCATCCTCGATCAGGAACAGTGCGCCGTGGGTGGCGCACTGGATCAGGCTGTTGCTCGGGTCGAGAAACTGGTCGGGGTGCCATTCCAGGCCGACGCCACGATGCGGGCAACGGTTGAGATAAACATAGGCTTGACCATTGCGGCGCACGGCAAACAGTTTGTTGCCGTGGATGTCGAACCCACGGCTGCCGGCCTCGGCGAGATCGGCGCCCGCGCACAAAAACTTCATGACTATCCTCAACTGTCGGCTCGTTTCAGGAAATGTCCGAGCTTGACGTTTAAATGCAAACAATTATCAAATGGCCGCCTTCGCCCACTGTGCGCGGCTGTCGCCAAGGATACTTGGCCTGCCGGTTCGCTGCCCGGGAAACCTGTTCAAGGAAAGCTGCGTATGCGCCTGATTATCCGCGTTGCTGTGCTGTGTGTCGGATTGTTCGCCAGCCTTCAGGTGACAGCTGCCGACTTGCCACAGCGTTGGGTCAGTGCCGGTGGCGCGCTTTCGGAGTGGGTCAGTGCATTGGGCGGCGAGTCGAAACTGGTCGGCGTCGACACCACCAGCCAGCATCCCGAGTCGCTGAAGAAACTGCCAAGTATCGGCTATCAACGCAGCCTGTCGGCAGAGGGCATTCTCAGCCTGCGCCCGGACATCCTTATCGGCAGCGAAGAAATGGGCCCGCCACCGGTGATCGCTCAGGTAAAGAGCGCCAAGGTGCAGGTCGAACTGTTCTCGGCGCAGCCGGATCTGCCGACGCTGGAAAAAAACCTCACGCATCTCGGGCAGTTGCTCGGCGCGCAAGCCCAGGCGACGCAGCTGCTGGCAAGTTATCAACAGCAGCTCGCCATGCAGAAGGCGCGAGTCGCCGAGTTGCAGACCAGGCACAAGGCGCCCGGTGTGCTGGTGCTGATTGGGCATGCCGGCGGCAAACCGTTGATTGCCGGCAAGGACACTGTCGCCGACTGGCTGCTGCAACGGGCCGGCGGACATAACCTGGCGACGCATACCGGTTACAAGCCGTTCTCCGTGGAGTCGCTGGCCGGGCTTGATCCTGAGGTGCTGGTGTTTGCGGATCGCGCGTTGAGCGGTGAGGCGGCAAAAGCGGCGTTGTTCAAGGAAAACCCCATTCTCAATTCAAGCCGTGCGGCCAAGACCGGACGGGTGCTGGAGCTGGATCCGACGCTGCTGGTCGGCGGGCTCGGGCCGCGTTTGCCGGCGGCGTTGAAGGGTTTGTCTGACGGCCTCTACCCGACTGCGAGCGGCCAATGACCGTACTGGTCAAACCACGCAGCCTGTTTATCGGGCTGACGCTCCTGTGTTTGCTGGCCATCTGGCTGTCGTTGGCGCTGGGGCCGGTGAGCCTGCCGCTGTTCGATACGTTGCGCGCGGCTCTGCGCATGCTCGGTGTACCGCTGGCGCCGGACGGCCTGGAGCAGGCTGAGCTGATTCTCGGGCAGATCCGTCTGCCGCGTACCTTGCTCGGCCTGGCCGTCGGCGGTGTACTGGCGCTGTCCGGCGTGGCGATGCAGGGTTTGTTTCGCAATCCGCTGGCCGATCCCGGGTTGGTCGGGGTCTCCAGCGGTGCGGCGCTTGGTGCGGCTGTAGCCATTGTCGGCGGTGCGTTTTTTGGCGATTTGCCAGAGTGGTTCGGGCCGTATCTGTTGTCGGCGTGCGCGTTTCTCGGCGGGTTGGGGGTAACGGCGCTGGTCTATCGGCTCGGACGGCGCAACGGCCAGACTAACGTCGCGACCATGCTGCTGGCTGGGATCGCCCTGACGGCGCTGGCCAGCTCGGCAGTCGGGTTGTTCACCTATCTGGCGGATGACGCGACCCTGCGCACGCTGACTTTCTGGAATCTGGGCAGCCTCAATGGTGCCAGTTACGCGCGTTTGTGGCCGTTGCTGATCATCAGCGCCGGTGTTGCGCTGTGGTTGCCGCGGCGTGCCAAGGCGCTGAATGCGTTGTTGCTGGGTGAGTCTGAGGCAGGGCATCTGGGGATCGATGTCGAGCGGCTCAAGCGTGAACTGGTGTTCTGCACCGCGTTGGGTGTTGGCGCAGCGGTAGCGGCGGCGGGGATGATCGGTTTCGTCGGGCTGGTGGTGCCGCATCTGGTGCGTTTATTGGCCGGGCCCGATCACCGCGTGCTGTTGCCCGCGTCGGTACTGGCGGGGGCGAGCCTGCTGTTGCTGGCGGATCTGGTGGCGCGGCTGGCACTGGCGCCGGCGGAGTTGCCGATCGGTATTGTCACGGCGTTTATCGGCGCGCCATTCTTCCTCTATCTGCTGCTGCGAGGACGTGCCTGATGCTGCGTGCGCACAATCTGCACATCCGTCGCGGGCGCAAGACCGTCCTCAGCGACGTCACCCTGCAACTTGAGCCCGGTGAGGTGCTGGGTGTGCTCGGACCAAACGGTGCCGGCAAAAGCACCTTGCTCGGTGCCTTGTGCGGTGAGCTGACGGCGAGTAAAGGCGAGGTGTTGCTCGACGACAAGGCACTGAATCACTGGACAGGTACGCAACGCGCCCAGCGTCTGGCGGTGTTGCCGCAGGTCTCGACGCTGGATTTTGCCTTTCGTGTGGAGGAAGTGGTCGGCATGGGCCGCTTGCCGCATCAAAGTGGTCGGGTGCGCGACGACGAGATCGTCGCGGCAGCGCTGGACGCTGCGGATGCCGGGCACCTGAGCGGGCGCAGTTATCTGGCGCTGTCGGGTGGCGAGCGCCAGCGCGTGCATCTGGCGCGGGTGCTGGCGCAGTTATGGCCGGGGCAGGCCGGGCAAACGCTGTTGCTGGATGAGCCGACCTCGATGCTAGATCCACTGCACCAACATACGACGCTGCAAGCGGTGCGCGAATTTGCCGACCGTGGCGCGGCGGTGCTGGTCATCCTGCATGATCTGAATCTGGCGGCGCGCTATTGTGATCGGGTGTTGCTGCTTGAAGGCGGGCGCCCGGTAGCGCTGGATACGCCGCAGCAAGTCTTGCGACCGGACTCGCTCAAAGCGGTGTTCGGTCTCGAAGTATTGGTGCAGCCGCACCCGGAGCGTGGGCATCCGCTGATCATCGCCCGCTGATTTCTCATCGAGGTGATGGCATGCGTGGGATCTGGTTGTTGGCGGTGTTGTGGCTTGCGGGGTGTCAGCATGTTGCTGCGCCGCCACCGGTCAGCGGTGAGATACGCGATCTGCACAGCGGTCAGGTACTGACGGCGCAGGAACTGCTGACACGTCTGGCCGGTGCGCAACACGTGATCATTGGCGAGCAGCATGACAATGCCGATCATCACGCTGCGCAGTTGTGGCTGTTGCAGTCGCTGGGTGAGCAACGCCCTCAGGGCAGTCTGCTGCTGGAGATGCTCACGCCTGATCAACAGCCGAAAGTCGATCAGGTTCACCAAACTGCAGCGCCGCCCACCGATCTTCCCACGGCATTGGCCTGGCAGGATGGCTGGGACTGGAAGCTTTATGGACCGATCGTTCGGTTTGTCCTCACACAATCCTATCCGTTGTTGGCAGCCAATCTGGACGACAGCGAAATCCGCGCGTTCTATCGTCAGCCACCAGCCCTGAGCGGTGTTCGCAGCAATGCGGCAACGGTAAAAGCCACGCTGCTTGAGCAGATCAGCGACTCGCACTGTGGCTTGCTGCCCAAATCGCAGATGCCGGCGATGCTCGCGATTCAGCAACAGCGCGATCGACGCATGGCCGAACGTTTGCTGGCGGCACCAACCCCCGCCATGTTGTTGGCAGGCGCCTGGCATGCGCGCAAGGATGCTGGCGTGTCGCTGCATGTGCTTGATCTTGGCGCAGCCCAGGCGCCCACGGTGCTGATGCTGGCCGAGCAGGGCGCTGAGGTCAGCGCGGTGATGGCCGATTACGTCTGGTACACCCCGGCCACGCCTGCGCAGGATTACTGCGCACAGATGCGCAAACAGTTCGGTCAATGACTTTTCCACAGGCAAAAAAAGACCCGGTAAAAACCGGGTCAAATAACCGTGATTAGCCTGATGAGGAGATAATCTGAGAGTCCGAACCAAGGGCTTTTCAGAATATCGACTGATCTCGCGATCAGTTGTGATAATCATAGCGATTCTCATTAACGAGTCAACCACTGTTTTTCCATTCGCGTGATTTAGTCGTGGAAATGTCCGGAATGCCCCGGAAACACGGGACTTAAAGCGCAGCCTTGATCGCACTCAGTTGGGTGATTTGCTGGTTGAGCTGGCCAATGCGCCGGGCCATGCTCTCGATAAGGCTCTGGGCAATCTTCGGATTGTTGCGGGTCATGCTCAGAAACTGATCGCCGGGAATCAACATCACTGTACTTGGCTCACGGGCAATGACCGTGGCGTTTCGCGGCTCGCCTGTGAACACTGCCATGGCGCCGAAAATCTCGTCCTTGGGCACGTCGCCAACCTTGTGCCCATCAACAAACGCTTCGGCATGCCCATCGATGATCACAAAGACGTGATCGGCGGCATCGCCTTGCTGGATCAACACGTCACCGCTCTCGACCCGTTTAAAACCATTGGTGCTGCGAAACTCCCGTGGCTTCAGTTCGGCCACCGCGTGTGCCAGCAGCGCCATCTGCCCCAGCAGATACTCCAGCCATTGCTCAGCCCGTTCCGGCTCGGCGTACAAATGTCGGAACAGATCGGTTCGCCGATAGGGCAACAAGCGCAATAATCCGTCGCTGCGCAGTCGGCAATCGGCCCAGGCGTCACCTTGCTGCAGGCCGATCAGATCGCCTTCCTGCCAGTAAAACAGCGCGCGGCCGCCGATGTAGCCGTGGATCACGCCTTCTGTCAGCAGAAACAGCTGATCGCGTGGGAGCTGCGCCATCAGGTCATCAGAGATTTCCGGCTCAAAGGCAGGCCCGCACGGTGCAAGCCCTTCCAACCAGCGCGCGGGCAAGCTCTGCAAACGATTGATCAGCGTATCGACTGGTGCCGATTGTTCCCCGAGCAGATACATGGCCGTCAGCGCCTGTTCAGTTCTTGTGACGCGAGGAGATGGCTTCGAGCTGCTTGTTCAAGGCGTCTTTACGTTCGGCCGGGATATCGTTCCAGTGCACATCCATCAGCGCCCCTTCGATCGCGTACAACAACACCTTCGATGCGCGAAACCCGCGGGTACGCACGGCCCGATAGGCGTCCACCGCCCCCAGGCGACGCAAGTCCGAGGCGCTGTGGATGCCCACGGCATGCAGCCATTGCGCCGACGTCTTGCCAAGATTCTTCAGGTGTTGCAGTTCATCATTCATCAAGCCTCCTTGCGACGGCCGAATGGTGCGTGGGCGATCTTCTCAGGAGTGTAGCCATCAGTAGGAAAAGCGTGGTTGTTTGGTCGGATTAGACGCAAACGCTACTAAGAAAGGGCTGCGAACCCAGAAAGGAGGGAAGAAACGCGGAAACATGTGGGAGCGAAGTTGCTCGCGAAGGCGTCTTGTCAGCCACAAGATGTATCGACTGACACCACGCCTTCGCGAGCAAGCCCGCTCCCACGCGGGAAAGGCGTCGGGTCAGAGAAAGGTAAAAATATCAGCGGGTGCGATAGCGCAGGCGGGTACCAAAATTCATCGACATCAGGATCTCGTCGGCGCTCAGTTCCGGTGGGAAGTACGCACCGGAAATCTGCGCATGGGCCAGGCTCGCGCCTTCCAGGGCGGAATTACGGAAATCGATGCCGCGCAAATCGGCGGAGCGGAAGTAGGCGTCGCGGAAATCAACGCCGTCGGCGTTCAGTTCACGCAGATCGAGACCACGGAAGTCGCCACCGACCATGTCGATCGGGCCGTCGTTCGGGCGTTCCTTGTTGAAGCCTGCGATGTCGTCTTTGTGCAGCAGGGCATAAAGCGGGGTGTCGAGAAGTTTCGGCTGGCTCATGTCACATCACCTGTTGGTTTTATGACGCCAGTATAGTGCCACTATTTGACGACCGTGAAGCCAGCGAGGGCTCCACGGTCGAAATAGTTTCTTACAGGCCTGGCAGACGCTGGCGGATCTGCGCCACGACGGTGTCGAGGGTCCCGCTTTCATTGGTCTGTACGCGTTTGCTGCGCAGAATTTCTTCTGGCGTCAGTGCTTCGCGGCTGGCCTGTTGGGCCTCGATGACCGCCAGCGTGGCGTCGGAAGGATCCTTCTTGTCGGCCTGGCGAATCGCCAGCCAGCTTTCGATCACGGCTTGCGGAGCGTTGCAGTCGAGAATCAGGAACGGCGTGCCGGTCGCCTCGGCGACTTTCGCCGCGCTGTCACGTTGCTCGCGCTTGAGGTAGGTCGCATCGATGACGACCGGGAAACCGGCGTGCAGAATGACTCCGGCAATCTCATGCAAGCGGGCGTAGGTGGCAGCGCTGGCGTCGGCGCTGTAAATCCCGGCCTGCACGTCGTTGGCCACGGTTTGCTCGCCGAACAGGCGCTTGCGCTCGACATCGGAACGCAGGCGGATCGCGCCCAGTGCTTCAACCAGGCGCATCGCCACGTGGCTCTTGCCGACGGCCGATACGCCGTGGGTGATCGCCATGAAGCGCGAAGGGATGGTGCTGTAGCTTTCCGCCAGATTGGCGTAGTTGCGGTACTGGCGCAGGGTAGTGGCGCGCTGCACCGGAGTGGCGTCTGCCGGCATGCTGAACAGCGCGACTTTGGCGCGGACCAGCGCGCGATAGGCTTTGTAGAAGTTCAGCACTTCCAGGCCTTGATAGTCGCCGGTCAATTCCAGGTATTGGCTGATGAAGCGGCGGGCCAGGGATTTCAGACCACGGTCTTCGAGGTCCATCGCCAGGAAACCGGTGTCGGCCCAGACGTCGGTGAAGCGGAACGGTTCGTTGAACTCGATGCAGTCGAAGATCACCACTTTGCCATTGATCACAGTGGCGTTGCCCAAGTGAATGTCGCCGTGGCATTCGCGAGTGAAACCCTCGGCCTTGCGCTGGCTGAACAATGCCTTGAGACGGTCGAAGCTGCTCTCGGCCCAGGCTTGCAGGGCCTCGAGTTGCAGCAGATCGTTTTTGTCGCTGAGGAATGGCAGGATCTGTTCGAAGTTCTGGCGCACCGGGGCCATTACGCTTTCTGGCGTACCAGCGTCGTGTTCGGCCGGGACTTTTGGCGCGCTGAGGTGGAATCTGGCGATCTGCTCGGCCATTTCGTCGATGTGCTGAGTGGTCAGTTCACCGTTGGCTTGCAGGGTGCTGAGCAGGCCGGTCTGCGGGAATTGACGCATCTTCAACACATATTCGATCACCGGGCCGTCGCCGCCCAGTTGCGGCGCTTGGACGCTGCCGGTCACCGGCAACACGTCCAGATACAAATCTTCGGTCAGGCGCTGATTCAAACGCAGTTCTTCAGCGCAGAAGTGCTTGCGCGCTTCGAGGCTGGTGAAGTCGAGAAAGCCGAAATTCACCGGCTTCTTCACTTTATAAGCAAACGACCCGGTGAGGATCACCCACGAGATATGGGTTTCGATGACCTGGAACCCGTCGACGGGGTGCGGGTAGAGGGCCGGGTTTTGCAGGGCAGCGATCAGTGACTGGCTCACGGGCGATCCTTCAGAGACTGGGAAATTCGAGGTCGCCATTATGGCCGCTCGCCAGCCTGACGCAAACCTCGGAGCGCTCCTGTTGAGGATGAATAAAGTGCGTATAATCCGCCGCCATGACTCGAACTCGATCCCCCCGTACCAAGAAAAAACCACCTGCCAAGGGCCTGCGGCCGTGGCTGGGGTGGGCCATTAAACTCAGTCTGGTCGGCCTTGTGGTGCTGGCCGGCTTCGCCGTTTACCTCGATGCCGTGGTGCAGGAGAAATTCTCCGGCAAGCGCTGGACCATCCCGGCCAAGGTGTACGCGCGTCCGCTCGAGCTGTTCGTCGGACAAAAACTGAGCAAGGACGATTTCCTCACCGAACTCGACGCCTTGGGCTATCGCCGCGAAGCCGTGAGCAATGGCCCCGGCGCTGCTGCCGTCAGTGGCAATACCGTCGATCTGAATACCCGCGGCTTCCAGTTCTATGAAGGCCTGGAGAAACCTCAGCCAGTACGCGTGCGCTTCTCCGGCGACTATGTGGCCGAACTCTCGGGGCTCAATGGCGGAAAATTGTCTGTGGTGCGGCTCGAACCACTGATGATCGGCGGCATTTACCCGAAAAACCTTGAAGACCGCATTCTGATCAAGCTCGATCAGGTGCCGCCGTATTTGCTCGATACTTTGGTCGCCGTTGAAGACCGCGACTACTACAGCCACTGGGGCGTGTCGCCGAAGTCGATTGCCCGGGCGATCTGGGTCAACACCTCTGGCGGCAAGATGACCCAGGGTGGCAGTACGCTGACCCAGCAACTGGTGAAGAACTTCTACCTCACCAACGAGCGCAGCCTGAGCCGCAAGCTCACCGAAGCGATGATGGCGATGCTGCTGGAGCTGCACTACGACAAGAAGGAAATTCTTGAGGCCTACCTCAACGAAGTCTTCGTCGGGCAGGACGGTCAGCGTGCGGTGCATGGCTTTGGTCTGGCCAGTCAGTTCTTCTTCGGTCAGCCATTGTCCGAGCTGAAGCTGCATCAGGTCGCGTTGCTGGTCGGCATGGTCAAAGGTCCGTCCTACTACAACCCGCGCCGCAACCCCGAGCGTGCGCTGGAGCGGCGTAACCTGGTGCTCGACGTGCTTGAGCAGCAAGGCGTGGCGACTGCCGAACAGGTCGAAGCGGCGAAGAAAATGCCCTTGGGCGTGACCACCCGCGGCAAGCTCGCCGACAGCTCGTTCCCGGGCTTTATCGATCTGGTCAAACGCCAGTTGCGTGAAGATTATCGTGACGAAGACTTGACCGAAGAAGGCCTGCGGATCTTCACCAGTTTCGACCCGATTCTGCAGATGAAAGCCGAAGCGTCGGTCAATGACACCTTTAAACGTCTGGCCGGACGCAAGGGCTCCGATGATGTGGAAGCGGCGATGGTCGTGACCAACCCGGAGACCGGCGAAGTGCAGGCGATGATCGGTAGCCGTCAGGCCAGTTATGCCGGTTTCAACCGGGCGCTGGATGCCGTGCGGCCGATCGGTTCTCTGGTAAAACCGGCGGTCTATCTGACTGCGCTGGAGAAACCGAGCCACTACACGCTGACCAGTTGGCTGTCGGATGATCCGCTGTCGATCAAAGGCGCGGACGGCCAGGTGTGGAAACCGCAGAACTATGACCGTCGCTCCCACGGTACGGTGTTTCTCTATCAAGGGCTGGCGCATTCCTACAACCTGTCGACCTCGCGTCTGGGCCTGGAAGTCGGTGTGCCGAATGTGCTCAAGACCCTCGCGCGCCTGGGTGTAACCCGGGAATTCCCGGCGTTCCCGTCGATGCTGCTCGGGGCTGGCGGCATGACCCCGATCGAAGTGGCGACCATGTATCAGACCCTCGCCAACGGTGGTTTCAATACGCCGATGCGCGGCATTCGCAGTGTGCTGACTGCTGAGGGCGAACCGCTCAAGCGTTATCCGTTCCAGATCGAGCAGCGTTTCGATCCGGCGTCCATCTATCTGATCCAGAACGCCATGCAGCGGGTGATGCGTGAAGGTACCGGCAGCTCGGTTTACAACGTGCTGCCCAAGACCCTGACGCTGGCCGGCAAGACCGGTACCAGTAACGATTCGCGCGACAGTTGGTTCGCCGGTTTCAGTCAGGATCTGCTGGCGGTGGTCTGGCTCGGTCGTGACGACAACGGCAAGACCCCGTTCACCGGTGCGACCGGTGCGCTGCAGGTCTGGACCAGTTTCATGCGCAAGGCCGATCCGCTGCCGCTGGACATGCCGCAGCCGGACAACATCGTTCAGGCCTGGGTCGATTCGCGTACCGGACAAGGCTCGGATGCCAACTGTCCTGGAGCCGTGCAGATGCCGTATATTCGCGGCAGCGAACCGCCACCCGGTGCCGCGTGTGCAAGCGAAACGCCTGCTTCGCCGGAGTCGGTGATGGATTGGGTCAAGGGCTGGATGAATTAAGCAAAGAGGGTTTCAAGTGAACAAGTGGTTGATTCCAGCGGTGACCGCCGTGGCTTTGCTCAGCGGCTGCTCTACCGTACAGCGTGGTTCGATCCCGGTGGTGGATTCCGGCACAGCCGTGTCCAACAGCGAACGGCTGTCGGCCAATGGCGGTTTCCGCAAGACGACAGTCAAACGTCCAGTGCAGGGCCAGGCGCAATCCCAGGCCATCCCGCAAGGCGATACTGGTGTGGTGGTGATGGTGCCGGGTGGCGGTGCTGTGACATCGGCGCCGATCAGCTCCTCGCCGATCGTTCCTGGTCCGGCGTCCGGTGGGATTACGGCGGGTCCGTACAATCCTTCGCCGGTCGAGTCGGCACCGATCAACACCGGCAGCTACAGCATGCCTTCGACGCCGAGCGGCATTCCTTCGGCCAGCAGTGGCGGAGGTCTGTCGGCGGATGAGCAACTGGATGGCCCGGTGCTCGCCTTGCTGACCACCGCGCAACAGCAACAGGCCGGTGGCGACCTCAATGGCGCGTCCTCCAGTCTGGAGCGCGCCCAGCGCGTAGCCCCGCGTGAGCCGCAAGTGCTCTACCGTCTGGCGCAGGTGCGCATGGCCCAAGGTGATGCGCCGCAGGCGGAACAGTTCGCCCGTCGCGCGCTGACCATGGCCAACGGCCGTCCGGATCTGCAAGCCAACCTGTGGGAAATCATCGCGCAGTCCCGTGAGAAGCAGGGCGACTCCGCCGGCGCTGTACTGGCTCGTCAAAAGGCCAAGGTTTCGCTCTGATGGACACTCGTTTCCCGAAAATCGCCGACCAGTTGCTGCTGATCGAGCGTGAGCTGCGCGCGCAAGGTTGGTGGGATGAAGTGCAGCCATCAGCCGAAGCCCTTAGTAGTGTCGAGCCGTTTTCGGTCGATACGCTGGATTTTGAACAATGGCTGCAATGGATCTTCCTGCCACGAATGAAGATGATCCTCGAGCAGGACCTGGCGTTGCCCAACGCGTCGGGCATTCAGGAGATGGCGGAGATGGTCTTTGCCCAGCGCAATCTGCAGGGCAAGGATCGCCAGTTGCAGGTGCTGCTCAAAGAATTCGATCTGCTGATCACCGCCTCCCGCTAAGCCTCTGTAGGAGCTGCCGCAGGCTGCGATCTTTTGATTTTGCTTTCAAAGATCAAAAGATCGCAGCCTGCGGCAGCTCCTACAGGTGCTTATTCGCAGTTCTGCGCAATCTGCTTCTGCGCTTCGACAATGCGCTCCTGGCGCTGGCTTTCGTCCAGCCGCCGCAACTGCCCCTCCACTTCCTCCCTCAATCGCGGATTGTTCTGCAATTGCGCCAGGTTTGTCCGTGCCTGCTCGCAAAAGGCCTTGAGCTGAGTCTGTTGCTCCGCCACTTGTTTCTTCACCTTGTCATCAATGGCTTTCTGATCGCCCAGCGCGCCGCTGCCAGGCATTGCTGCAGGTTTCGGCGGGGGCGAGGAAGGCGTTTGCACGGTGCTGGCCGGTTGCCCTTGCGGCGGTTGCGCATCGAAGTGCGTGACGCCTTGTGCGTCGATCCATTTGTAGATCTGAGCGGCCGAGCACCAGGGGCTGAGGCCGATCAGCAGAGTTAACAGAAGCGTTCGCATGCTGATTCCTTGGCAAAATTGCGCAATTGACGCTAACAGAGTAGCTGTTTTCAGGTTTTTTCTTGCGTTCTCATGTGCTTACCCACAATTAAGCACATTGACGGCTTGACTTGGAGAGGGCGAAACAGAAGAATCCAAAGTCCGCTGTAGAGGGACTGCCAGAAGCAGACCCACTCGGCAGATCATGAGGCGCATATCCGCGTCGACCTGTTACACCCGCAACGCGTTACCTCGCGCTGGGTGGGAAAGGCCCGCAACACTTGGGACGATCCCAATACTTGCTCAGTCAGTGCTGACGTAGTCGGCGACCACCGTCGCTCATGCTCTGCCGAGAAGTAAACCTATTAAGACCCGCCCCTTTTTGTGGACGGTATTCTGGCGTTTTAGAGGTGAACAACGTGGAGCTTTTATCTGGCGGTGAGATGCTCGTCCGCTTCTTGCGTGACGAAGGCGTCAAATATATCTACGGGTACCCGGGTGGTGCTCTCCTGCATGTTTACGATGCCCTGTTCAAAGAACCGGAAGTGACCCACATTCTGGTTCGTCACGAACAAGCGGCGACCCATATGGCTGACGGCTACGCCCGTGCCACCGGTAAAGCCGGCGTGGTATTGGTGACTTCCGGTCCAGGCGCCACAAACGCCATCACCGGTATTGCCACCGCCTATATGGATTCGATTCCAATGGTGATCATTTCCGGTCAGGTGCCAAGCACCATGGTCGGCACCGACGCGTTCCAGGAAACCGACATGATCGGTATCTCCCGGCCGATCGTGAAGCACAGCTTCATGATCAAGCACGCCTCGGAAATCCCGGAAGTCATGAAGAAGGCGTTCTACCTGGCGCAATCCGGTCGTCCGGGCCCGGTCGTGGTCGATATCCCGAAAGACATGACCAACCCGGCCGAGAAGTTCGAATACGTTTTCCCGAAAAAAGCCAAGCTGCGCTCCTACAGCCCGGCCGTTCGCGGTCACTCCGGGCAAATCCGCAAGGCGGCAGAAATGCTCCTGGCGGCCAAGCGTCCTGTGCTCTATTCCGGTGGCGGCGTGATTCTGGGCAACGGTTCCGCACCGCTGACCGAACTGGCGAAAATGCTCAACCTGCCAGTGACCAACACCTTGATGGGCCTGGGCGGTTTCCCGGGTACCGATCGTCAGTTCATCGGCATGCTCGGCATGCACGGCAGCTACACCGCCAACCTGGCGATGCACCATGCCGACGTGATCCTGGCTGTTGGCGCACGTTTCGATGACCGTGTGATCAACGGCGCGGCGAAGTTCTGCCCGAACGCCAAGATCATCCACATCGATATCGACCCGGCTTCGATCTCCAAGACCATCAAGGCCGACGTGCCAATCGTTGGTCCGGTGGAGAGTGTCCTGACCGAAATGGTCGCGATCCTCAAGGAAATCGGCGAGACCCCGAACAAGGAGTCCGTGGCCAGTTGGTGGAAGCAAGTCGATGAGTGGCGCGGTGATCGCGGCCTGTTCCCTTATGAAAAGGGCGACGGCAGCCTGATCAAGCCGCAGACCGTGATCGAGACCCTGTGCGAAGTGACCAAGGGCGATGCCTTCATCACGTCCGACGTGGGCCAGCACCAGATGTTCGCGGCGCAGTACTACAAGTTCAACAAGCCTAACCGCTGGATCAACTCCGGTGGCCTGGGCACCATGGGCTTCGGTTTCCCGGCGGCCATGGGCATCAAGTTGAGCTTCCCGGATGACGACGTTGCCTGCGTCACCGGCGAAGGCAGCATCCAGATGAACATCCAGGAACTGTCGACCTGCCTGCAATATGGCTTGCCGGTGAAAATCGTCATCCTGAACAACGGTGTTCTGGGGATGGTTCGTCAGTGGCAGGACATGAGCTATGGCAGCCGTCACTCGCACTCTTATATGGAGTCGCTGCCTGACTTCGTCAAACTGGCTGAAGCCTACGGTCACGTCGGCGTGCGCATCACCGATTCGAAGGATTTGAAGTCGAAGATGGAAGAGGCGTTCGCCATGAAAGATCGTCTGGTGGTGATCGATATTTCGGTCGATACCAGCGAGCACGTCTATCCGATGCAGATCAAAGACGGCTCCATGCGCGATATGTGGCTGAGCAAGACGGAGCGTACTTAATCATGCGGCACATTATTTCCCTGCTTCTGGAAAACGAACCCGGCGCTTTGTCTCGCGTAGTCGGCCTGTTCTCGCAGCGCAACTACAACATTGAAAGCCTGACGGTGGCGCCAACCGAAGACCCGACGCTGTCGCGTCTGACGCTGACCACTGTTGGCCACGATGAAATCATCGAGCAGATCACCAAAAACCTGAACAAGCTGATCGAAGTGGTCAAGCTGGTGGACCTGTCGGAAAGCGCTCACATCGAGCGCGAGCTGATGCTGGTCAAGGTCAAGGCCACTGGCGCCCAGCGCGCCGAGATCAAACGCACCACCGATATTTACCGTGGACAGATCGTCGACGTCAGTGCCAGCGTGTATACCGTTCAATTGACCGGTACCAGCGACAAGCTCGACAGCTTCATTCAGTCCATTGGCACCGCATCAATTCTGGAAACCGTCCGTAGCGGCGTGACCGGCATTGCCCGCGGCGACAAAGTACTCAGCATCTAAACCAAATTAGCGAATGGCCTGAACGGCCTGGATATATAGGGGAAATTCATGAAAGTTTTCTACGATAAAGACTGCGACCTGTCGATCATCCAGGGCAAGAAAGTTGCCATCATCGGTTACGGTTCCCAAGGCCACGCCCAAGCGTGCAACCTGAAAGACTCCGGTGTCGACGTTACCGTCGGTCTGCGTAAAGGTTCGGCCACTGTTGCCAAAGCCGAAGCCCATGGCCTGAAAGTGACCGACGTGGCTGCTGCTGTTGCCGGCGCCGACCTGGTCATGATCCTGACCCCGGACGAATTCCAGTCTCAGCTGTACAAGAACGAAATCGAGCCGAACATCAAGAAAGGCGCCACCCTGGCCTTCTCCCATGGCTTCGCGATCCACTACAACCAGGTTGTTCCACGTGCCGACCTCGACGTGATCATGATCGCGCCGAAAGCGCCGGGCCACACCGTACGTTCCGAGTTCGTGAAGGGCGGCGGTATCCCTGACCTGATCGCGATCTACCAGGACGCTTCGGGCAACGCCAAAAACGTTGCACTGTCCTACGCAACTGGCGTGGGTGGCGGTCGTACCGGCATCATCGAAACCACCTTCAAGGACGAGACCGAAACCGACCTGTTCGGCGAACAAGCCGTACTGTGCGGCGGTACCGTTGAGTTGGTGAAAGCCGGTTTCGAAACGCTGGTTGAAGCTGGCTACGCGCCGGAAATGGCCTACTTCGAGTGCCTGCACGAACTGAAGCTGATCGTTGACCTCATGTACGAAGGCGGTATCGCCAACATGAACTACTCGATCTCCAACAACGCTGAATACGGCGAGTACGTGACCGGCCCGGAAGTGATCAACGCCGAATCCCGTCAGGCCATGCGCAACGCCCTGAAACGTATTCAGGACGGCGAATACGCCAAAATGTTCATCAGCGAAGGCGCAACCGGCTACCCTTCGATGACCGCCAAGCGTCGTAACAACGCCGCTCACGGTATCGAAATCATCGGCGAGCAACTGCGCTCCATGATGCCGTGGATCGGTGCCAACAAGATCGTCGACAAAGCCAAAAACTAAGTCGTCATCCTTGTACGAAAAAACGCGGCCTCGGCCGCGTTTTTTCGTTTGAAACCGATGGTTCTGGTATAAAGCTGCATCGTTTGTGGCCGAACCGTCGTCACAGGCACCTGTCGAAACTTTCCAAACCGTTGCAAGGTAATGTCCATGAGCGAACGTCCCGAAGAGCCGAACCAGGCTTCTGACGCCGAAAGCCTGCTGCCCATCGATGAACATGTCGAGGAAGGGCACGACGCAGAAGGTCGTAAAGTCCGGCATCGTGGTATCTATCTGCTGCCGAACCTGTTCACCACTGCGAACCTGTTTGCAGGGTTTTATTCCATCATCAACTCAATGAGTGCCCAGGCTGCCTTGAGCGCCGGGGATTCTGCGAATGCGAGCAAGTATTTTGCCTTTGCCGCGATCGCGATTTTCGTGGCCATGGTGCTCGATGGTCTTGATGGCCGCGTAGCGCGGATGACCAATACGCAAAGTGCCTTCGGTGCCGAGTATGACTCGCTGTCCGACATGGTCGCTTTCGGTGTGGCACCGGCGCTGCTGGCGTTCGGCTGGGCGCTGGGCGACATGGGCAAGGTTGGCTGGATGGTGGCCTTCATCTATGTAGCCGGTGCAGCGCTGCGTCTGGCGCGTTTCAATACTCAGGTCGGTACGGCCGACAAGCGCTACTTCATCGGACTGGCCAGCCCGGCGGCGGCAGGCGTGGTGGCGGGGATTGTCTGGGCGTTCAGCGATTACGGTATTCAGGGTTCGAAGATGTCGTTCCTGGTCGCTTTGATGGTGGCGGCTGCCGGCATGCTGATGGTCAGCAACATCAAGTACAACAGCTTCAAGGAGCTGGATCTGAAGGGGCGCGTGCCGTTCGTGGCGATCCTCGCCGTGGTGCTGGTGTTCGCTGTGGTGTTCAGCGATCCACCGCGTATTTTGCTGCTGGTGTTTCTCGCCTACGCGGCCTCCGGGCCGGTGCAATACCTGTTGCACCTTCGTCGGCACAAAAACGCCGAGTGATGTAATTTCCCGCATACTCCGCAGTCTATGGGTGCATCTGTCCTCCAAAGCTGCGGAGTTGTCATGCTGATCAAAATCCCCAAAGCGTCCGACTGCCATGAGTCGGATGTCACGCCTGAGTCCATTTATCTCTCCCGTCGCCAACTGCTCGGAGCTACCGCGGCCGGTATCGCCGTGAGCAGCCTGCCGCGTTGGGCCAGTGCCGAGGACGCGGCGCGCTATGCTGATGTCGAGCCAGGCAAGACGCCTGCCTGGTTTGCCGAGAAGCTCTCTTCTACCAAGTGGGGAGCAGTCAACGTCAAGGATGAGGCGATCACGCCTTATAAAGACGCGACCCATTACAACAACTTCTATGAGTTCGGCACCGACAAGGGCGATCCCGCAGCCAATGCCGGCTCGCTGAAAACCGAGCCGTGGAGTGTGGTCGTCGATGGGGAGGTGGGTAAGCCTGGGCGTTACGCACTCGAAGACTTCATGAAACCGTACCAGTTGGAGGAGCGTATCTATCGTCTTCGCTGTGTTGAAGCGTGGTCGATGGTCATCCCCTGGATTGGTTTTCCGATTTCCGCACTGCTCAAGCAGGTCGAGCCGACCTCTAACGCCAAGTACATTCGCTTTGAAACCTTGCAGGATCCCAAGAGCATGCCTGGGCAGCGCTCGGGTTTCGCGTTGATCGACTGGCCGTATGTAGAGGGCTTGCGTCTGGATGAGGCGATGAATCCCTTGGCGATTCTGGCGGTTGGCATGTATGGCCGCGAATTGCCCAATCAGAATGGCGCGCCGCTGCGTCTGGTGGTGCCGTGGAAGTATGGCTTCAAGAGTGTGAAGTCCATTGTGCGGATCAGTCTCGTCAGCGAGCAGCCCAAGACTACCTGGCAGAGCATCGCGGCAGATGAATACGGTTTTTATGCCAACGTGAATCCGACGGTCGATCATCCGCGCTGGACTCAGGCAAGAGAACGGCGTCTGCCGAACAGTTTGTTCAAGCCGAATGTACGTGATACCCAGATGTTCAACGGCTACTCGGATGAAGTCGCTTCTTTATATACAGGGCTCGATCTGCGGAAGAACTACTGATGCGATATCCGTTTTGGCGTGTAGGCGTTTTCATTGCGGCGGCAATCTGGCCACTGCTTTGGTTTTATCAGGCGTTCGCCGATTTGCTCGGTCCGGATCCCGGCAAGGTGCTGGTTGATCGACTGGGGCTGGGGACGCTGGTATTGCTGCTGATCACATTGAGCATGACGCCGTTGCAGAAATTGACGGGGTGGGCGGGCTGGATTGCTGTGCGCCGTCAGTTGGGGCTCTGGTGTGTTGCTTATGTGGTGCTGCATCTGTTCAGCTATATGGCGTTTATCCTTGGTTTCGACTGGTCACAGTTGGGCGTGGAGTTGCGTAAGCGGCCCTACATCATTGTGGGTACGCTGGGTTTTCTTGGATTGTTGGCACTGGCAGTAACCTCCAATCGTTATAGTCAGCGTCGTTTGGGTGTGCGCTGGAAGAAACTGCATCGGGTGGTGTACGTGATTCTGGGGCTGGGATTGCTGCACATGTTATGGATTGTGCGGGCTGATCTTAAGGAGTGGGTGATCTATGCCTTTGTGGGGGCAGCGCTTTTGCTGCTGCGGGTGCCTGCCGTTGCGCGTCGAATTCCGCGCTTGCTGACTAAAAAGCAGGTTTTGCAATAAAACTGAAATTAACGGTTGACGGCAGATTCTGGAGGTCTATAATTCGCCCCACTTCCGGCGCAGTCGAAACGGAAAACTCCTTGAGATTCAATGAGTTGCGCGGTTTTCGACAGTGGGTCGCTTCAGTTCATCGAGGCCTGGAAGGAGTTGAAAGAGCGGTGATGTTTGGCTCTTTTGACGGTTCGATCTTCTCGGTCGAAAGCGGTGAAAAAGAGGTG
>NZ_JTKF01000070.1:0-8296 GCF_000828175.1 Pseudomonas sp. W15Feb9B
AGGCCCTTTTTTTGTGCTGAATCCACTTAAGGCTTGTGCGCCCGCGAAAGGAATTCGTGTGATTGCATCTCCAGCAAACGGCTCAGCGTACGCTGAAATTCGAACGTCAGGCGCCCGCCGGTGTACAGGTCTTTCAGCTCGACTTCGGCAGAAATGATCAGCTTGACGTTACGGTCGTAGAATTCGTCGACCATGTTGATGAAACGCCGGGCGATGTCGTCGGTGGTGACGCTCATCTGTTCGACGCCACTGAGCAGCACCGCGTGGAAGATCTTGCCCAGCTCGATGTAGTCGTTCTGGCTGCGCGGGCCGTCGCACAGTTCGCGGAAGTCGAACCAGGCCACGTCGTCACAGGTGCGCAGGGCACGGATTTCGCGGTTCTCAATGATCAGCACATCGTTTTCCACCGCCGCCGTGCATTCCGGCGTCAGGGCCTTGAAGCTCTTGCGCAGGCTTTCGTGGGCCGCTTCGTCCAGCGGATAGTGGAACAGTTCCGCTTGCTCGAGGTGACGCAGACGGTAGTCAACACCACTATCGACGTTGACGATTTCGGTGTTCTGCTTGATCAGCGCAATGGCCGGCAGGAAGCGCGCGCGTTGCAGGCCGTCCTTGTACAGACCGTCCGGAACGATGTTCGAGGTCGCGACCAGGGTCACGCCGTTCTTGAACAGCTCTTCCATCAGCGTGCCGAGGATCATCGCGTCGGTGATGTCCGAGACGAAGAATTCATCGAAGCAGATCACCCGCGACTCGGTCGCAAAGCGCTTGGCGATGATGGTCAGCGGGTTTTTCTCGCCGCCGAGGGTTTTCATCTCTTCGTGCACGCGCTTCATGAAGCGGTGGAAGTGAGTGCGGGTCTTTTCCTTGAACGGCAGCGCTTCAAAGAAGGTGTCGACCAGGTAAGTCTTGCCGCGCCCCACGCCGCCCCAGAAGTACAGGCCCTTGACCGGCGTCTGATCCTTCTTGCCAAACAGCTTGCCCAGCAAACCCGGCTTGTTCTGCTCGGCCGCGATCAGATCGTCGTACAGGCGCTGCAGATGACGCACAGCAGTTTCCTGCGCGGCGTCATGGAAGAAGTCCGGGCGTTTCAGATCAGCTTGGTATCGTTCTAGGGGCGTCATAATTCGTTAGCAAGGCAACAAAAACGGGCCGTCACTGTAGCGACGGCCCGTGGGAATGGCAATCAGCCCTTGGTCGGGCCGCACCGTTGTTTAGTCCTGAACCGGGGTCAGCGCTACGCGCAAAGCTTCGATCGCGGCGTCCCGCGCAGCAGCATCAGCGAACGCCGGGCTGTCGCCAACGCAATCACCTTCCAGCCACACGCTGAAGCTCAGGTCTTGATTGCGGATGTCCAGCGCCTGACCGGTTTGCAGTTGCTTGGTCACCTGGCCGGCTGTTTTGCCGTCGGCAAAGTTGCGCGACAGCAGCAGTTGCTCGCCATCGGCCGCCAGCAGGCGGAAACGGAAGCTGCCGTCGTCTTCACGGAAGCTGACGAAACGTGCAGCTTTCGCGGCTTTCTTCTTGGTGGTCGCCGCGACTTGCACCTGATTGACGAACGAACGCAGGCCGACCGCTTCACGCAGTTCGTTGAGGAACGGCGTCGCCACCGCACGGGCCTTTTTCGCGCCGTGTTGCAGGATGTCTTCCAGATCCGCCGGACGCTCGATCAGTTGGTGATAGCGTTCGCGGGACTCGCCCAGTTCATTGTCGAGCAACTGGAACAGACGATTTTTCGCCTCACCCCAACCCAGACCGCCGAGCAGTTCACTGCGGAATTCGTCAGCCTGCGCCGGTGTGGCGAACGCCTGGAACAGGGTGAACAGGTGCGAGTTGTCCGGATCTTTGGCTTCGCCCGGCGCTTTGGAGTCGGTGACGATCCGCGAGATCGCGTCCTTCATCTCTTTGGCGCTCGAGAACAGCGGGATGGTGTTGTCGTAGCTCTTCGACATCTTGCGACCGTCGAGGCCTGGCAACGTCGCCACGCTTTCCTCGATCAGCGCTTCAGGCATGGTGAAGAACTCTTTGCCCTGGCCGAACAGGTGGTTGAAGCGCTGGCCGATGTCGCGGGCCATTTCCACGTGCTGGATCTGGTCACGACCGACCGGCACCTTGTGCGCGTTGAACATCAGAATGTCCGCCGCCATCAGCACCGGGTAGCTGTAGAGGCCCATGGTGATGCCGGCATCCGGGTCTTCACCGCTCTCGACGTTCTTGTCCACCGAGGCCTTGTAGGCGTGCGCACGGTTGAGCAGGCCCTTGGCGGCGACGCAGGTCAGCAGCCAGGTCAGCTCAGGGATTTCCGGAATGTCGGACTGGCGATAGAAGGTCACACGGTCGACATCCAGGCCACCGGCCAGCCAGGTCGCGGCGATTTCCAGACGCGAGCGCTGGATGCGCAGCGGGTCATCGCATTTGATCAGAGCGTGGTAGTCGGCCAGGAAGTAGAACGAGTCGGCATTGCTGTCGCGGCTGGCGAGGATCGCCGGGCGGATGGCGCCGGCGTAGTTGCCCAGGTGCGGCGTGCCGGTGGTGGTGATGCCGGTGAGGATACGGGTACGGTTCGTCATGGGTAATCGCTTGTCAGACTGCAATCAATTCGAGAGACGCGGCAGGATCAGATCCTTGAGATCGGTCAGCTTGCCATGAAAAAAGTGTCCGCATTCTGCCACTTTCAGCAGCTCATGGGGGCGCTGGAGTTGTTCCGACCAGTCGTAGACCAATTGTGGATCGATCACTTCGTCGGTTTCCGGCTGGATCACGGTCAGCTCGCCGTGCTGTGGCAGTTGATCCTGATCGCCCAGGCGCATCACCGCCGGCGCGACCATGAACAGCTGCTTGAGCTGCACGCCTTGGGCTTCGAGACGACCGCCGAGACTTGCTGCAACAAATCCGCCGAAGGAGAAACCGAACAGGGTCAGCGGCAGATCCGGGTGTTTTTCCCGCAACCATGCAGCAGCAGCCTGGGCGTCATCGACTTCACCGCTGCCCATATCGTGGGAGCCTTCGCTGGCGCCGACGCCGCGATAGTTGAAGCGCAAGGTGATCAGCCCGGCATCACGCGCGGTGCGCTGCAGGGTCGAGACGACCTTGTTGAGCATGGTGCCGCCCTGCACCGGGTTCGGATGGCAGATCAGCGCGATGCCGATTGGCTGCTCGTTATCGAGGTACAGCGCTTCGATTTGGCCGACTGGGCCATCAATCACTACAGGGGTTTCACGCATCAGCAAGGAAGGAACTCCGTGACCTCGAATCGGGTCGACTCGTCTAGCAAATTGTCTGTGCCAATCTATTGCGAGTGAATCGCGGTATACAGCGCAGGTTCGAGCCGTTAACGTAAAGCAAAGCCGTTTATAGAGGAAGGACTCGTGGAACACTCGCTCTTAGTTTGGTTGTTACCGACTCTTGCCCTGGTTGTGGGTGTCGCCATTGGATTCCTGATCGCTCGCGTCGCACCGAATGCCGCGCCGAGCCGCACGCAGCGTCAACTGGATGATATCCAGGAGCGTTTCGACAGCTATCAAAACGAGGTGGTCACCCACTTCAACAGCACCGCGATGCTGGTCAAGAAGCTGACCCAGAGCTATCAGGAAGTGCAGGATCATCTCGCCGAGGGCGCCAACCGCCTGGCCCTGGACGAGCAGACCCGTCAACGTCTGATCGCCGCTTTGCACGCCGATGCCGCGCAGGCACCGCGCGAACGCCTGACGCCGCCGCGCGATCAGGAGCCGCCACGCGACTACGCACCGAAAGCCCCGAACTCGCCTGGCATGCTCGATGAGCATTATGGCCTGAAGAAGTAATCAGTCTTCGCTGCAAGCAAAAAGCCCCCGGACAATTCGGTTGTCCGGGGGCTTTTTTTGTATCTGATGATTTGAGGGTGATTGGTCCGGCCCCTTCGCGAGCAAGCCCGCTCCCACAGGGTCATGTGGTGAACGCAGATTCTGTGAACAACACCCATCCCTGTGGGAGCGGGCTTGCTCGCGAAAGGGCCAGCACGGGCAACCCGCAAAAAAATGCCCGGTCACAAGACCGGGCATTTCTTCATTCAAGCATTCACTTACGGATACTGCTGAACCGTACCCGGCTGTTGCTGCTGACCACCATACTGCTGACCCGGAATCGCCTTCAGGTTGACCTCGACGCGGCGGTTCTGCGCGCGGCCATTGACGTCACCGTTGCTGGCAATCGGGTTATCCGGGCCGGCGCCACGGGCCGACAGGTTGGCACCGCTGACACCTTGCGAGGTCAGGTAAGTGGCCACGCTCTGCGCACGACGCTGGGACAGGTCCATGTTGTGCTGGCGGCTGCCGGTGCTGTCGGTGTAGCCGACGATTTCGATCTGGTTCTGATTGAACTCTTTCAACGAGTTCGCCAGGTTGTTCAGCGGCTGGTAAAAGCTCGGTGCGATGTTCGCCGAATCGGTGGCGAAGGTGATGTTGCCCGGCATGATCAGTTTGATCTGATCGCCTTGGCGCTGCACTTCAACCCCGGTATTGGCCATGCTGGCGCGCAGCTTTTTCTCTTGCTGGTCGGCGTAGTAACCGTAACCGGCGGCCGAAGCGCCGACCACCGCCGCGCCGATCAAGGCGCCCTTGCCACGGTTGTTGTGGTCGATGGCGGCACCTGCCAATGCACCGGCCAGAGCGCCGAGGCCACCGTATTTGGCAGTTTTGCTCATGCCTTGCGAGCCACCGTCGGCCTGCCCCTGATTGTCATACGGGTTGGGCGAGGCGCAACCGGCCAACATGGCCACAGCGGTAGCAACAATAATCAAACGAGGCGTGGTGAACATGAAGAGCTCCTGGTTTTTGCATTTTGTGTGGCAGCGGCCCTAGGCAATAGACCTGCGCGGGCGTTGGATCATGACAATGCCGAAAAATTCCGCCGCACACTCGTGACAAAATGTTTAGGCGCGCACGAACGGGTTTTCGCGCATTTCATCTCCGAGACGCGTGTCCGGACCATGCCCGGCAACCACGATGGCGTCTTCGTCGAGCGTGTACAGCCGCTGCTTGATCGATCGCACGATGGTCGCCTGATCGCCGCCCCACAAATCCGTGCGCCCTACCCCGCGACGAAACAACGTGTCGCCGGCAATCAACAGCTTAGCCTCGGAAAACCAAAAGCTCATGGAACCGGGCGTATGTCCCGGCGTATGCAGCGCGACACCACAGCCGCAAGCCAGTTCTTCATCGTCGCTCAACCAGCGATCCGGCGACGGCACCGGAGTGTACGGCACACCAAACATCTGGCATTGCATCTCAAGGTTGTCCCACAGGAACTGGTCTTCCTTGTGCAGATGCAAGGTTGCGCCGGTTTTCTCTTTCATCTGCCCGGAAGCGAGGAAGTGATCGAGGTGCGCGTGGGTGTGGATGATGCTGACGACTTGCAGACCATGGGCATCAAGGCGCGCCATGATCAGGTCAGGATTGCCGCCCGGGTCAACGACGATGGCTTTTTTAGTGATCGGGTCGCCGATGATCGTGCAGTTGCACTGGAGCGGGCCGACGGGAAAGGTTTCGCGGATGAGCGCAGGGCTGGGAACAGTCATGAAAGATCCTGAATCGGTTAAGCGAGTGAGTACGCCAGACGAATATGTCGACTCAAAATTCTACTGCACTCGTCGACATACTGACCGAAGGCGAATATTGGACGCCACTCATCAAAAATAATGGCCAAGTGATGTCACTTGTATAATTTCTGATGCAAAATCGCGCATTTGTAGCGGTCGCATTCGGGAAGGGCCGCAGCGCACTCAGGAAAAATGTATGCCTAGTCCATCCGGTATCACTTTAAGTCTCACTTCCAAACTGACTGGCATAAATGCGCTCGACAGTTTGCTTTCAGGTTCTTATTGGGCGGGCGTCAATTGGCCTTTCGACGGCCCGACCAAGCTGACTTACAGCTTTATCGAGCCTAACACTTCGTACTTCCCGACCAACTACAGCGCCGACAACGAATACAAGTCCATCTACTCGCTGTCTGGCTATCAGAAAAACGGCATCATCAGCGCGCTGGCCACCTGGAGCGCTGTGGCAAACATCACCTTCACACAGACCTCCGACGATATCTCCAATGTCGGCGACTTACGGTTCGGTGGTTATGGGCTGATGGGCAACGAGGCTGCTGCCTGGGCGTATACGCCCTCCAATACTCCCAACGGCGGTGATGTCTGGATCGGCGAACCGACGACTGACTACCCGATCAAGGGTACCTACGACTACATGACCTACATCCATGAGATCGGTCATGCTCTGGGCCTCAAGCACCCGTTTTCTGCCAGTGGCTCGAACCCGACGATTCTCAATCCGGCATTGGACGACGTCCAGTTCACGGTCATGAGCTACAACAATAGCTATTCATATCAACCGATGACTCCGATGGTGCTGGATATCCTCGCCATCCAGGCGCTTTACGGCGCCAATATGAATTGGCAAACCGGTGATAACGTCTACTCCTGGAAAGCTTACGAGCCCGTTTTCGAAACCATCTGGGATGCTGGCGGCAACGATACGATCGATGCGAGCTCGCAGGCGGACCAGGTCGACATCAACCTCAATGAGGGCACCTACAGCAAAATCGGATTGCCCAACGTCATCGGCGGGAGCGTATTCCAAAGCGGACTGGGCATTGCCTATGGCGCCAAGATCGAAAATGCGATTGGCTCGAACTACAACGACATCTTGCGCGGCAACAGCCTGGACAACGTCCTCAATGGCGGCACGGGTGTGGACTGGATGTATGGCGGTGCCGGTAACGATACCTACTACGTCGACAACCGGGATGACCGGGTCTACGAAACAGGAACATCGGCGAGCGAAATCGATTCGGTCTTTGCCACGACCAGCTACAGCCTGTATGGCTATGAAAACGTGGAGAACCTCACGCTTCAGACCAACGCCAACATCAATGGCTACGGCAACGACTCGAACAACGTGATCACCGGTAACGCCGGCAATAACATTCTCGACGGTTACGGCGGTGCTGACACCCTGATCGGTGGAGCAGGTAACGATACCTATGTCGTCGACAACCTCGATGATGTCATCCTCGAAACCAGCACCGTAGCAAGTGAGATCGACACTGTACGGGCCTCGGTGAGCTGGACACTGGGCGCGAACCTGGAAAATCTCGAACTGGCGGGCAGCGGCAATATCAACGCAGTCGGTAACAGCCAGAACAACGTCCTGACCGGCAACGAAAGCAACAACGTACTCGACGGCCAGGGCGGGCTGGATACCATGATCGGTGGCGCAGGCAACGACGCCTACATCATTGATCAAGTGGGTGAGCTTGAACTGGCAAAAGAAAACGCCAATCAGGGTAGCGACACCCTGATTCTTAACTATGGCGTGCAGGTCAACACGCTTATCGATTTGAACAGCAGCACGCTGAACAACTTCGAAAACGTCACGATCAACGGCGCGGGTGCCTTTGATGTGCTGGGTAACAGCCAGGACAACTATCTGGTCGGCAATAGCTTCGCCAACACCCTGCAGGGCGGCGCCGGCAACGACATGCTTGATGGCGGTGCCGGAGCGGACACGCTGATCGGTGGCACAGGCAACGACACCTATGTCATCAACAGTCTGGAAGATACGCTGATCGAATTGGCGAACGAAGGCAATGATGTGGTTCGCTCGTCGGTCAATTACACCCTGGCGGCCAATATCGAGGAAGGATTGCTGCTGGGTAGTGCGGCGCTCAACCTCAACGGCAATGAGCTGAACAACGTTCTGACCGGTAATGACGCCAATAATGTTCTCGATGGTGGCCTGGGCGCCGACAAAATGGTCGGAGGACAAGGCAACGATATTTATATGGTCGACAATGTCGGCGATCTCGTGGTTGAAAACGGCTTCTTCGACTACGACGAGGTGTATACCTCCATCGACTACACCCTGACTGCAAACGTCGAGACGCTGGTGCTCATGGGCTCAGCCAACCTCAACGGCACCGGCAACTACAGTGACAACCGCATCACGGGCAACGCTGGCAATAACGTTCTTGATGGCGGCATGGGCGCAGATACTTTAATCGGGGGTCAGGGCAACGATACCTACATCGTCGACGACGCCAGCGACAAGATCGTTGAGCAGGCCAACGAAGGTTACGATGTCGTGCGGTCCTCAGTGAGTTATGCACTGAGCGCCAACATCGAGGACGCCATCCTGCTGGGTACTGCCGCACTGAACCTGCAGGGCAACGACCTTAACAACGTCCTGAGCGGCAACGATGGCGACAACACCCTCAATGGCGGCCTCGGCGCCGATACCATGATCGGTGGCGCCGGCGT
>NZ_JTKF01000071.1:0-203 GCF_000828175.1 Pseudomonas sp. W15Feb9B
GGCTTCCCACAATCGGTGACTACACCGCTCGGCAGCACGCTGACCATCACCGGTTTCAACGCAACGACCGGTGTAGTGAGTTATAGCTACACGCTGGATCACAACGACGCCCACCCAACCGCCAACGGCGCCAACAACCTGCCCGAGCAGTTCGCCGTCACCGTGGTGGACGACAATGGTACGACTGCCAATGCGACCCTCGA
>NZ_JTKF01000072.1:0-226 GCF_000828175.1 Pseudomonas sp. W15Feb9B
GGTGTAGCTGTAACTCACCACACCGGTAGCTGCGTTGAAACCGGTGATGGTCAGCGTGCTGCCGAGCGGCGTGGTCACCGATTGTGGGAAGCCTGCAGCTACGCCATTGGTGACCACGGCGATACCGCCGACAGTCAGCGTGGTGACGCCGTCCAAAGCGGTAATCGTGAAGGTGCCGCTTTGGGTCAGCGCGGTTGGGTCAGGAGCGCTGCCGGTGCTGAGGTTT
>NZ_JTKF01000073.1:0-60395 GCF_000828175.1 Pseudomonas sp. W15Feb9B
GCGAGCCTGCTCGCGAAGGCGCCCGTTCAGTCAACCGAGATGTTGAACGTGCTGGCCGCTTCGCGAGCAGGCTCGCTCCCACAGGAGGGTGGCGTGCAATCCGGCAATCAGTGATCTTCGAGCAGGTTGTGCAGCTCAACGAACTGCTGCGTCAGTTTGTGCCGTGGGTCGAGGTGGATCAGCGGGGTGCTGGCCTGGTGCGACTCGCGCATGCGCACCGAGCTGTTCAGATACACCGGCAGCACCGGCAAGCCCTCGGCAATCAACTCATCGAGAATCTGCTGCGGCAGACTGGCCCGGGCCTGGAACTGGTTGACCACGATGCCTTCGACTTCCAGGCCGTCGTTGTGGTCCTCCTTCAACTCTTCGATCTCCGCCAGCAGCCCGTACAGCGCCTGACGCGAGAAGCTGTCGCAATCGAAGGGAATCAATACCCGATCGGCAGCGATCAGCGCCGACACCGCATAGAAGTTCAGCGCTGGCGGCGTATCGAGATAAATCCGGTCGTATTCGCCGTCCAACTCATCCAGCAATTTGCGCAGCTTGTTGATCTTGTGCTTGGCCTCAAGCTTGGGCTGCAGATCGGCCAGTTCAGCGGTGGCGGTGATGATGTGCAGGTTGTCGAACGGGGTTTCGTAGATGTCGGCCTGGTTTTTCTTCGAAAACGGCCCGGAAGACAGGGTCTGTTTGAAGAAGTCGGCAATGCCCATCGGTATGTCATCGCCAGTGAGCCCGGTCAGATACTGAGTGGAGTTGGCCTGGGCATCGAGGTCGACCAACAGCGTGCGATAGCCCTCGCTGGCACTCACCGCCGCCAGATTGCAGGCAATGCTGGATTTGCCCACACCACCTTTCTGATTGAACACCACGCGCCGCATGACAAAACCTCCGTGTATCAAAGAATGACCGAGTGTAGTTGCCTGTGCGTGCGCTTCGCTACCTTCAACGACGCGGACTACAGAGTCAGGTGCAAAAATCAGCGGGCACAGAGGGCAAAAACCTGCCGTGTGCGCTGACAGGTCCGACAGACAAATCCGGCACGATCCGGATAATGGCCAAGTGACAGTTTTTCTGCGGACCACTCGGTACATTTTGCTGCGCAAAACGTAACCAACATTTGCTACACACTCGTCGCACCGGGATAATGCGCGCCACCCGGCGCCGAGCGCCACATCAGGTCAGCCGCGGCTTTGGCGACTCAAAGCGTCATAAAAAGCCCGCAGGGGCGGGATGAACATCCGTGATCAACTTCAACATCGCCCAATGGCGCGCATGGGCCCCGGGGCTCGACAGCGTGGACGCGTGGCAGGCCTGGAGCCGACAACCGGTCGTACTCCCGGACAGCGATGCCGCGCCCGATGTGTCGTTTCTGCCCGCCATGCAGCGCCGGCGCCTCAGCCGTCTGGCGCGCATGGCGTTCAGTGTCGGCTGGCCACTGGCCGACGGACGGGAAAACCTGCCGCTGGTGTTTGTTTCACGACACGGCGAAACCCCGCGCACCTTCGAGATCCTCAGTGACCTGGCCAAGGACGAGCCGTTATCGCCGACGCAGTTCAGCCTGTCGGTGCACAACGCGATCATCGGTCTGTGGTCGATCATGCGCGGCGAAACCAGCGAAATGACGGCCCTTGCGGCCGCAGGCGATGGCCTGGAACATGGCATTCTCGAAGCGGCCGCCCTGCTCGATGAAGGCGCTCCGGCGGTGCTGCTGATCATCACCGAAGAACAGCCGCCCCAAGCCTATTCGCAGTGGATCGACGACGTGCCGTTCCCTTACGCGGTCGGTTTGCTGCTCACCCCCGGTACCGACTGGCGGCTGACCTTGAACAGCGGCCAGGAAGCAGTGTCCAAAGCGCACTGGCCACACGCACTGAACCTGTTGCGAACCCTGCTCGGTCAGCAAACCCATTGCCAACATGCCTGGAAAAATCGTGTATGGACCTGGCAACGCAACCCGTGACCGAGAAAAACCGCGACGCCTACTACTGGCGCCTCCTGGCCACCGCCGCAAGTTTCGCGCTGTTCGGGCTGGGCGGGTTGTGCTTGCGCCTGCTGGTGTTTCCGCTGCTCGGTTGCCTGCCCGGCGATGCCTTGAAACATCGTCAGCGCGCACGGCAGACCGTCAGTCGGCTGTTCTGGTTTTTCGTCCGTTTCATGGCCCGCACCGGTGTGCTGACGTATGACATTCAAGGGGCGGAACGTCTCGGTCGCCCGGGGCAAATGATCATCGCCAACCACCCGTCGCTGATCGACGTGGTGTTCCTGATCGGCCTCGTGCGCCAGGCCAATTGCGTGGTGAAGAAAAGCCTGTGGGAAAACCCGTTCACCCGTGGCCCGCTGCGCCGCACCGAATACATCAGCAATGACGGCAGCATGGACATGCTCGACGCCGCCGCCGAGTCCCTGCAAAACGGCCAGACCCTGATCATTTTCCCCGAAGGCACGCGCACTCAGCCCGGTCAGGCGCCCGCCTTTCATCGGGGGGCGGCGGCGATTGCCCTGCGCGGTGCGAAAATCCTTACGCCAGTGGTCATCAAGGTCAATCCGACCACCTTGACCAAGGCCGAACCCTGGTATCGGATCCCCCACCGCCGCGTGCACTTCAGTTTTCGTGTCGGGGCCGATATAGACCCACAGACTTTCGCCACGCAAGGCCCCGCACCGCAGGCCTCGCGCAAGCTCAACGATTATTTGCACTCTTACTTCATTAAGGAGCTCGCCGAAGATGAGCGATCTGAATAACCCTGGCCTGGTGCGCGACATCAAACGGCTGATCATCGATGCCCTGGGCCTCGAAGACATCAGCGTCGACGATATCGGTGACGAACAGACGCTGTTCGGCGAAGGCCTGGGCCTGGATTCTGTCGACGCGCTGGAACTGGGTCTGGCGATCCAGAAAAAATACGGCATCAAGATCGACGCCGACGCCAAAGACACCCGTAACCACTTCACCAACGTGGCGAGCCTTGCGGCATTCGTCACGGCAAAACAGGCAGCTTGAGACCGGACCATGCAAACTCGTGACGACATTTTCAACACCCTGCGCGATGCCTTGGTCGAGCTGTTCGAACTGGATCCGGGGCGCATCAGCCTGGAGTCCAACCTGTATCAGGATCTGGAGATCGACAGCATCGACGCGGTCGATCTGATCGATCACATCAAACGCCAGACCGGCAAGAAAATCGCCGCCGAGGAATTCAAGTCGGTGCGCACCGTCGGTGACGTGGTCGAGGCGGTCTACCGTCTGGTTCAACCGGCCGCATGAGCCGATTGATCGGCCTCGGCCTGCTGCTGGCGGGGCTGCTGTACCCCTTTGCGGTGTATTTCGGCATGGAGCACTTCGCCCCGTGGCAGTTCGGGCTGCTGCTGGGTAGCCTGTGGCTGGCGCGCGCCCTGACTGGCGAGCGCAAGCCAGGCAGTCTGTGGATGGCCTGCGTGGCGATCGTGTTCTGCCTGCTGCTGGCGCTGTTTGACAGTCCGCTGCTGCTGCGCTGGTACCCGGTGCTGATCAGCAGCTTCATGCTGGTGCTGTTCAGCCTGAGTCTGAAATGGGGCCCGCCGATGGTCGAGCGCCTGGCACGACTGCGCGAGCCGCAACTGCCGCCCGAGGCGATCCGCTACACGCGTCAGGTCACCGTGGCCTGGAGCGTGTTTTTCTTCTGCAACGGTTTGTGCGCCGCGCTCCTGACCCTGTGGGCGCCGCTGCATTGGTGGATGTTGTACACCGGCCTGATCTCCTACGGATTGATCGGCCTGATGTTTGCCATTGAATGGCTGATACGACAACGGGTAAGAGGCCGTAAATGAACTGGATAAAACTTGAGCAACTGTTGCTCAAGGCCCTGCCGGGGCGAGCGATCACCGACACCCCGGCCCTCGACCATGCGCAACTGCGCGAGCAGGCGCTAAGCATTGCCGCCGGCCTGCAGGCACGCGGCGTGCAGCGCATGGCGCTGCACCTGGAAGATGCCGCCGACCTCGCCATCGCCCTGCTCGGGGCCTGGCGCGCCGGCGTCAGCGTCCTGTTGCCCGCGGACCTGCAAGCGCAGACCCGCCAGCGCTGGTCGAGCGAAGTCGATCTGTGGCTGAGCGATCACTCCGATGATTCACACCTGAGCGATCTGTTGCAGCCTGCCCTGCCCGGCGCAGAACTGGATCTCGACCAGTGCCGCCTGAGCCTGTGCACCTCTGGCTCCAGCGGTGAGCCCAAGCGTATCGACAAGACCCTGCGCCAACTGGCCAACGAGGTCGAAGCCCTGGAGCAGCTGTGGGGGGCGGATCTGGGTGAAGCCTGGATCATCGGCAGTGTCGCCACTCAGCACATCTACGGCTTGTTGTTCCGCGTGCTGTGGCCGCTGTGCGCGGGACGGCCGTTCGTGCGCAGGCAACTGGCGTTCCCGGAAGACCTGCAACGCGCCAGCCGCGAACATCCGGCCTTCGCCTGGGTCGGCAGCCCGGCGCTGCTCAAGCGCATGGGCGACAACCTCGACTGGCCGGCACTGAGTGTCGTGCGCCGGGTGTTTTCCTCCGGCGGCGCATTACCCGCAGACGCGGCGCAAAGCCTGCAGCAACGCTTGCAACAGTGGCCGACCGAAATCCTCGGCAGCTCGGAAACCGGCGGCATCGCCTGGCGCCAAGGCGCCAGCCTGTGGCAGCCCTTCGCCGGGGTTGAACTGAGCCAGGACAGCGACGGCGCCCTGCTGATCGCTTCCCCCTATTTGCCGGCGGGGCATGTCGAACACACCGCCGACGCTGTGTGCATCGCTGCCGACGGGCGTTTCGAGCTGCTTGGGCGGCTGGACCGTATCGTCAAACTCGAAGAGAAGCGCATTTCCCTGCCGATGCTGGAACAGGCACTGGGCGCCCATGACTGGGTCGCCGAAGCACGGCTGGGCGTGGTTCAGGAAAACCGCGCAGTACTCGGCGCCTTGCTGGTGCTCAGCGACGCCGGCCTGTTTGCCTTGCGTGAACACGGCCGCCGCAGCCTGACCGAAGCCCTGCGCAAGCACCTGAGCCAGCATTGCGAAGCGCTGGCCTTGCCCCGGCGCTGGCGTCTGGTGCGGCAACTGCCGCTGAACAGCCAGGGCAAACTGCCCCAGGCCGACATCGAAGCACTGTTGCTGGCGCCACGGCCGAAAGCGCCAGAAGTGCTGGAGCAAGTCGAAACCGACGGCGAGTGGAGCCTGCAATTGAGTGTTCCACCGGATCTGGCCTACTTCAGCGGCCACTTCCCCAAAGCCCCGGTGCTGCCGGGCGTGGTGCAGGTCGAATGGGCACTGAACCTCGGCCGACAACTGCTGAACCTGCCCGGCAAATTTGCCGGCATGGAAGTGCTGAAATTCCAGCAACTGGTGCGCCCGGGCGATGAAGTCCAACTGCATCTGCGTTTCGATCCCGAGCGCGGCAAGCTGTATTTCGCCTACCGCAATGACACCGCGACCTGCTCCAGCGGACGCCTCCTGCTAGGAGCCGCCGATGCATAACCTGTGGCGAGGGAGCTTGCTCCCGCTGGGCTGCGCAGCGGCCCCAAACCCGGTTCACGCAAAACTGCGAGCGAGTGCTGCGCACTCGAGCGGGAGCAAGCTCCCTCGCCACAGTGGGGATGTGTTCAATGCATAACCCTTGCGCCGTGATTCCGGTCTACAACCATGAAACCGCGATCGGCACCGTGGTCGACGCCCTGCTCGCCCAAGGCCTGCCGTGCATTCTGGTGGACGACGCCAGCACGCCGTCGTGCGCGCGCGTGCTGGATGCGCTGGCCGAGCGTGATCAGGTGCATCTGGTGCGCCTGACCCTCAATCAGGGCAAGGGCGGCGCGGTGATGACCGGCTTGCGCGAAGCGGCGCGTCTGGGCTTCACCCACGCCCTGCAAGTGGACGCCGACGGCCAGCACGACCTGCACGACGTCGCCCGTTTCGTCGCGGAATCCCGCGCCCACCCGGACGCCATGATCTGCGGTTATCCGCTGTTTGACGAGAGCGTGCCCAAGGGCCGCTTGTACGCGCGTTATCTGACTCATGTGATGGTCTGGATCAACACGCTGTCGCTGCAGATCCGCGATTCGATGTGCGGCTTTCGCGTCTACCCGCTGACTCCGACGCTGGCGCTGATCGACTCGGCACGGGTCGGCAAGCGCATGGATTTCGACTCCGACATCCTCGTGCGCCTGGCGTGGCGCAACCAGCCGATGCGCTGGCTGCAGACCAGCGTGCATTACCCGCTGGACGGCGTCTCGCACTTCCGCCTGTTCCACGACAACGCGCTGATTTCCAGCATGCATACCCGGTTGTTCTTCGGCATGCTGCTGCGCCTGCCCGTCATCCTCTGGCGACGGTGGCGCACATGAGCGTCGAAACCGACAAGAAGCACTGGGCCGACCGAGAAGAGCGCGGCAGCTTCCTGCTGATGAAATTCACCGCAGTCGCCGCCAAAGTGCTTGGCCGACGCCTGCTCAGTCCGCTGCTGTACGGCATCGTCCTGTACTTCTTCCTGTTCGGCCGTACCGCGCGCAACAGTACCTGGCAATACCAGCAACGGCTGGCTGACTGGAGCAACCGCGGCGAATTGCGCCCGAGTTACTGGCGCGTGTTCCGCCAGTTCATGGCGTTCGCCGATTCGCTGCTCGACAAGCTCGACGTGTGGAACGGCAAGCTGCGCATCGAGCAAATCGAAATCATCGACCCGGCACTGCTGCGCAATCAGCTGCGCGGCAGTCGCGGACAACTGCTGGTCGGCGCGCACTTGGGCAACCTCGAAGTCTGCCGCGCACTGGCCGAGATCGGCGAAAAGGTCACCATGAACGTGTTGGTGCACACCAAGCACGCCGAACAGTTCAACCGCTTGCTGGGCGAGGCCGGCGCGACCAATCTGCGCCTGATTCAGGTCAGCGAACTGGACCCGGTGATCATGCTGCAACTGCACGAACGCCTGGAGCGCGGTGAATGGCTGGCGATTGCCGGCGACCGCGTGCCGTTGCACGGCGGGCGCAGCGTCAGCGTGGATTTTCTCGGCCACCCGGCAGCGTTTCCGCAAGGCCCGTGGTTGCTGGCCGGTTTGCTCAAGTGTCCGGTCAATCTGCTGATGTGCCTGAAACAACCGGACGGCCACTATCGCCTGACCCTCGAGCCGTTCGCCGACAGCGTGACGTGGACACGCCGCGAGCGCGAGCAGGTCATTCATCAGTGGGCCACCCGCTACGCGCAGCGCCTGAGTCACTATTGCCTCGAAGCCCCGCACCAATGGTTCAACTTTTACCCTTTCTGGAAGACCGATGACGACGCCAACCCATGAGCCGGTAACTTTCGGCGAACGCCCTTTGCGCATCGAAGACGTGCTGGCCCTGGCCAACCGTCAGGCGCCCGTGCAGTTGCAGAGCGACGCCGATTACCGTGAGCGAATTGCCAAGGGCGCGCGTTTTCTCGATTCGCTGCTGGACAAGGAAGGCGTGATCTACGGCGTGACCACCGGTTACGGCGATTCCTGCGTGGTCGCGGTGCCGCTGCATCACGTCGAGGCACTGCCGCGTCATCTCTACACCTTCCACGGCTGCGGCCTGGGCAAGCTGCTCGACCCACAAGCCACCCGCGCCGTGCTGGCGGCGCGCTTGCAGTCGCTGTGCCACGGCGTGTCCGGGGTGCGCATCGAACTGCTGGAGCGCCTGCACGCCTTCCTTGAACACGACATCCTGCCGCTGATCCCCGAAGAAGGTTCGGTGGGTGCCAGCGGTGATCTGACACCGCTGTCCTACGTCGCCGCGACCCTGTCTGGCGAGCGCGAAGTGTGGTTCCGTGGCGAGCGTCGCCAGGCTGCCGACGTGCATCGTGAACTCGGCTGGAAGCCGCTGGTGCTGCGCCCGAAAGAAGCGCTGGCGTTGATGAACGGCACTGCGGTGATGACCGGCCTCGCCTGCCTCGCCTACGCCCGCGCCGACTATCTGCTGCAACTGGCCACGCGCATCACCGCGCTCAACGTGGTCGCGCTGCAAGGCAATCCGGAACACTTCGACGAGCGTCTGTTCGCCGCCAAGCCGCATCCGGGACAGATGCAAGTCGCCGCGTGGCTGCGCAAGGATCTGGCGATCGACGCGCCGACCGCGCCGCTGCATCGCCTGCAGGATCGCTACTCGCTGCGCTGCGCCCCACACGTGCTCGGGGTACTGGCCGACAGCCTGAACTGGCTGCGCTCGTTCATCGAGACCGAACTCAACAGCGCCAACGACAACCCGATCATCGACGCCGAAGCCGAACGCGTGCTGCACGGCGGGCACTTCTACGGCGGGCACATTGCGTTCGCCATGGACAGCCTGAAAAATCTGGTGGCCAACGTTGCCGACCTGCTAGACCGACAACTCGCGTTGCTGGTCGACGAACGCTACAACCACGGCTTGCCGAGCAACCTGTCCGGTGCTCCGGCGGAGCGCGCCATGATCAACCACGGCTTCAAAGCCGTGCAGATCGGCACCAGCGCCTGGACCGCCGAAGCGCTGAAAAACACCATGCCGGCCAGCGTGTTCTCACGCTCCACCGAGTGCCACAACCAGGACAAGGTGAGCATGGGCACCATCGCCGCCCGTGACGCGATCCGCGTGCTGGAGCTGACCGAGCAGGTCGCCGCCGCCACGTTGCTCGCGGCCAATCAAGGCGTGTGGTTGCGCGGTCGTGATGAAGACGCGCGTGCGCTGCCACCTTCGCTGGCCGCCATGCACGAAGAGCTGGCCAAGGACTTCCCGCCGGTCATCGAAGACCGTGCACTCGAAGGCGAATTGCGCCTGTGTCTGCAACGTATCGCCGAGCAACACTGGAGGCTGCATGCGTAGCGCCGGAGTGCTGCACGCCGACACGGAAATTCTCGTGCCGTTTTTTGACGTCGACACTATGCACGTGGTCTGGCACGGGCATTACGTCAAATACCTGGAAGTGGCGCGCTGCGCGCTGCTCGACCAGATCGGCCACAACTACACGCAGATGTCCGAGTCCGGTTACGCGTGGCCGATCATCGACCTGCAACTGCGTTATGTGCGCGGCGCGGTGTTCGGCCAGCGCCTGAACGTGCGCGCCAGTCTGGTGGAGTGGGAGAACCGCTTGAAGATCAATTACCTGATCACCGACCTGCAGACCGGCGAGCGCCTGACCCGCGCCAGCTCGGTGCAGGTGGCGGTCGAGATCAGCAGCCGCGAGATGCAACTGGCCTCCCCCAAAGTGTTCACCGAAGCGGTGGAAAGGATGCTGCGATGAACCTGATCTGCAAAGGCTTTGGCGCGCTGGCGCTGCTCGCCGTGTCGACGCTGGCCAACGCCTTCGACCTGCAACAGCTCAGCGTACAACTGGCGAAACCGGAAGTGATCCACGGCCAGTTCATTCAGGAAAAGCACCTGCGCGCGCTGCCTCAGCCGTTGCTCAGCAAGGGCAGCTTCGTGCTGGCGAAAAACCACGGTCTGCTCTGGCTGCTCAAGACCCCGTTGCAACAGGATTACCGCATCACCGCCAACGGCATCGCCCGTCGTGACGGCAACGCTTGGCAGTTGCTGCCGAACAAGAGCGCCGGGGCCGAACAGAACCGTTTGTTCCTCGCCGTGCTGCAAGGTGACAGCAGCGGCTTGCAGCGGGATTTCGAACTGGCCCTGAGCGGCGACGCACAGCAGTGGAAACTCACCCTGACCCCGCGTTCGGTGCTGCTCAAGCAAGTGTTCAATCAGATCAATATCAACGGTGGTGAGCTGGTACAGACCATCGAACTGCTGGAAACCCAGGGCGACAGCACCGTGTTGCGCATGCAGGACAGCACTGCAAACCAGCCGTTGAGCGAAGCGGAGCAACATGACTTTGCCGAGTGAACGCAGGCTGCCGTGGCTGTTCCTGATCCTGCTGCTGGCGGTTGTCGCGCTGGCCGGGTGGCAGTGGCGCGACGGTGCGCCGCTGTCGGCCAACCTCATGGAACTGGTGCCCGGGACCAACCCTGACGCCCTCGAACTGCGCGCCGAACAGCGCATGCAGGAGCCGCTCAATCGGGAAATGCTGGTGCTGGTCGGGCACGCCGATCGCCAGCAAGCGCTGGCCATGGCGCAAACCCTCGGCGAGCAATGGCAGGCCAGCGGTCTGTTCGAAAAGGTCCAGTGGAACCTGCAGGCGGATCTGCCGGCGTTGCGTACGCAACTGCTGCAAGGGCGGCTGGCGATGCTCTCGGCGGATGACCGGCAACTGCTGACCGAGCATCCCGATGCGTTCATTCAGCAACGGGTGCAGGCGCTATTCGACCCGTTCAACGGTTTCACCTTGGTACCGAGCCAGGACGACTGGCTGGGCCTGACCGGGCGCATCCAGAACAGCCAGCCGAAACACGGCGCGGTGCAACTGGACATCGGCAGCGGCGCACTGGTCGCCGATGCCGATAGCAAGAGCTGGGTGCTGCTGCGCGCGCGCACCACCGGCAATGCCTTCGACATGAACCTGCCGCTGAAAGTCGCCGATCTGCTGCAGCACAGTCGCGAGCAAGCGGCGAAATCCGATGTACAACTGTTGGCCGCCAGCGGTCTGCTGTACGCCGCCAACGGTCAGCAGCAAGCCACCCGCGAAATGACCTGGGTCGGCGGCGGCGCCACCCTCGGTATTCTGCTGTTGCTGCTGTTGGCGTTTCGTCGCTGGCGGGTGCTGCTGGCGTTCGTGCCGGTGCTGGTGGGCATGCTGTTCGGCGCGGTGGCCTGCGTCGCGGTGTTCGGCCACATGCATGTGATGACGCTGGTGCTCGGCTCCAGCCTGATCGGCGTGGCGGTGGATTACCCGCTGCACTATCTGTCGAAAAGCTGGAGCCTCAAGCCGTGGCGCAGTTGGCCGGCGCTGCGCCTGACCCTGTCCGGGCTGACGCTGAGCCTGATCACCAGCGCCATCGGTTATCTGGCGCTGGCCTGGACGCCCTTTCCGGCGTTGACGCAAATCGCGGTGTTCTCCGCTGCCGGCTTGCTCGGCGCGTATCTGTCGGCGGTGTGCCTGCTGCCGGCCCTGCTGAAAAACGTTGAGCTGCAACCGGCGCAATGGCCGCTGCGCCTGGCCGAGCGCTTGGTGCAACTGCGCGAAAACCTGCTCGAACACGTACGCACCCCGGTGCTGCTGGCGCTGCTGATCGCCTTCTGCGCTGGCGGTCTGGTGCAGCTGCAAAGCAAAAACGACATTCGCCAATGGGTCGGCGCGCCACAACGCCTGACCGATGAGGCGCAGACCATCGCACGCATCACCGGCTATCAGCCGACCAGCCAGTTCTTTCTGGTGCGCGGGGCCAATCAGCAGGAGTTGCTGGAGCGTCAGGCCGCGCTGAGCGAACGCCTGCAGCAACTGGTCAACCTCGACAAACTGCAAGGCTATCTGGCCCTCGATCAGTTGCTCAGTCCGCCGAGCCAGCAACAGCAGGTTCGCGAAGCGCTGAGCAAACTGCCGCAACACTGGCAGCCATTGCTCGACCTCGGCGTGCCGCTCGCGGCGTTGCAAACCGAGTTGCAGCAGTTGCAGAGTCTGCCTGCCGAAGACATCGACGCGGCACTGGCCGGGCCGTTGGGCGAACCCTACCGCACGCTGTGGCTCGGCCCGACCGCTGACGGCGTAGCGGCGATGACCAGCCTGCAGGGCCTGAACAATCCGTCCCTGCTGCGGGTGCAGGCGCTGGACTTGCCGGGGGTGATGCTGGTCGATCGGCTCGGTGAATTGAACAACGTGTTTGCCGCGACCCAGATCAGCGCCGCCGAACTGAAACTCGCCTCCTGCGTGTTGATCGTGCTGGTGCTGATCGTGCCGTTCGGTTTCGGTGGCGCGTTGCGCATCGTCGCCCTGCCGCTGCTGGCAGCGCTGTGCAGCCTTGCCAGCCTCGGATGGCTCGGTCAGCCACTGACCCTGTTCAGCCTGTTCGGCCTGCTGCTGGTGACGGCGATCAGCGTCGATTACGCGATCCTGATGCGTGAACAGGTTGGCGGTGCGGCGGTGAGTCTGCTGGGCACCCTGCTGGCGGCGCTGACGACTTGGTTGTCGTTCGGTCTGCTGGCCGTTTCCAGTACGCCGGCGGTGAGCAATTTTGGCCTGGCAGTGAGCCTCGGTCTGGCCTTCAGCTTCATTCTCGCGCCGTGGGCCGGACGCCACGTCCACAGCACCAGCGTCGCGGAGCCGGCAGCGTGACGGTCGTCGGCTTCTGGTTCATGGCCCTGGCGCTGTTCGCCATAGCGACCCGCATCGGTCGGCACTTCGGCCTGATCCCGATCGTCAGCCAGTTGCTGCTGGCCAGCTTCGGTTTGCCGCTGTTGATGTACTTCTGGATTGAGCCGGGCTGGCAACTCAGCGGCGCCGAACTGATTGCGCCAGGGTGGTTGAAAGACCTCTACAGCCTGAGTTTCGCGCTGTTGCTCGGGCACATTCTCAGTGATGTGATCGACCTGCGGCTGGACCGCCAGAGCGTGAAAATCGCCGTGCCGAGTTTCGCTGTGCCGTTCGCCTGCGGTCTGGCCGTCGCTTGCTGGCTGCTGCCGGCGCAACCGTGGCTGAACTCGCTGGCAATCGGGCTGGTGTTCGCAATCACGGCGATCCCGGTGCTGTACCTGTACCTGCGCCACATCGACTACCCGCCCGCCGCCACCCGGCGCCTGGTACAAACGGCAATCCTCATCGACCTGACCTGCTGGACGCTGTTCGGTCTCGCTCAGGGCAGCCTGCATTTGAGCAGCCTGTTGCTGCCACTCGGCTTGGCCTGCGTGCCAGTGCTGTTGCATCTGCTGCGCGTGCGTCGTCCGCTGACCTACAGCCTCGGCTTCTTCGCGCTGCTGGTGCTGGCCGAGCACTACAAACTCAACGCGCTGATTTTCGGCATCGGTTATCTGCTGTGCATGGCCTTGCTGAAAGTGCCGTTGGTGCTGCCATTGCCGGCGCGGTGGATGAGCCGTTTGCAGACGTGGATCGCGATCCCCCTGATCCTGACCTTCGGCATCGTGCAGATCGACGTGCACAGCGCCCTGGCCAGCCTTGGCGCGGTGCAATGGGCGGCGCTGCTGCTGTTGCCGATTGCCAGTAAACTGCTCGGCAACTGGCTCGGGCTGGGCTGGGCCGGTGCGTCGTTCGAAGGCGCCAGCCGCTGGCGCGAAAGCGTGTTGCTGAACATTCGCGGCCTGAGCGAAATCGTCTTTCTCAACCTGTTGCTGCAACAACAGCTGATCAGCCCGGCGCTGTACTTCGCGCTGATGCTGATGGGCCTGATCGCGACGCTGTTGCCGGCCCTGATCGGCCTGCACCGCGCGCCTATGAAAACCAGCGCCACTGCGCCCGGGAGCTCACGTGCCAATCGTTGAAATGGAACCCCGTCAGGTCGTGATCATTGGCGCGGGCCCCTCCGGGGCCATCGCCGCCGCGTTGCTCAAGCGCCAGGGCCACGATGTGCTGGTGATCGAGCGCCAGCATTTCCCGAGGTTTTCCATTGGTGAAAGCCTGCTCAGCCATTGCCTGGATTTCGTCGAAGAAGCCGGCATGCTCGACGCCGTCAATGCCGCCGGTTTCCAGCGCAAGACCGGTGCCGCCTTCGCTTGGGGCGAGCGCTACAGCGCCTTCGATTTCAGCGACACCTTCACCGCAGGCAAGCCGACCACGTTCCAGGTGCAGCGCGCCGACTTCGATAAGCTGCTGGCTGATCAGGCTGAATTGCAGGGTGCCGAATTCCGTTACGGCGATGCCATCGTCCGCGTCGATTTCGACCGGGCCAGACCGCAGCTTGACGTGCTGCGCGAAGACGGCAGCGAGTACCGCATCGAAGCGGACTTTGTGCTCGACGCCAGCGGTTACGGGCGCGTGCTATCGCGTTTGCTTGATCTGGAAGCGCCGTCGAATTTCCCGGTGCGCCAGGCAGTATTCACCCACGTTGAAGATCACATCGATAACCCGGCCTTCGACCGCGAGAAGATCCTCGTCACTACTCATCCCGAGCACCGCGACATCTGGTTCTGGACGATCCCGTTCAGCAACGGGCGCTGCTCGGTGGGCGTGGTGGCTGCTGCCGAGCACTTCAAGGGGCGCGACAGCGATCTGGATGCCTGCCTGCGCGGTTTCATCGGCGAAACGCCGAGCCTCGCCGCTGTATTGAACAACGCGGTGTGGGACACCCCGGCGCGTACCCTCGGCGGTTATGCGGCCAATGTGAAAACCCTGCACGGTCCGGGCTTCGCCCTGCTTGGCAACGCGGCGGAATTTCTCGACCCGGTGTTCTCCTCCGGCGTGACCATCGCCATGCGTTCGGCGAGCATGGCCGCCGCCGTCCTTCACCGGCAGTTGCAGGGGGAAATCGTCGATTGGCAGCGCGAGTTCGCCGAGCCGCTCAAACGTGGCGTCGACACCTTCCGCTGCTACGTCGAGGGCTGGTATGCCGGCACCTTTCAGGACGTGATTTTTTATCAAGACAGCCAGGCAGACATCCGCCGGATGATCTGCTCGATCCTCGCCGGTTACGCCTGGGATGAGCGCAACCCGTTCGTCAGCGAAGCGCGTCGCCGGTTGAAGATGATTTCCGAACTTTGTGCAAAGGACGCCCCATGAATTACTTGAGCGACAGCTACGTCGAGGAAACCCGCTTCGGTTTCTGGTTCCTGCGCAGCCACACCTGGCAGCACCATGTGCTGCGCGTGGCGATCAACGATTTACGCGGATTGTTCAGCGATTCGCTGCCGGCCAATCCGGTGCTGCTGGACGCTGGTTGCGGTCAGGGCAAATCGTTCCGCCACCTGCACCAGACCTTCGCCCCACAGCATCTGATCGGCGTCGACGCCGACCCGCACAGCCTGCAATTGAGCGCCGAAGAAGCGGCGCGGCAGGGCTTCGACGTCGAGCTGATCGGCAGCGACTGCGCGACGCTCAATGTGGCCGATGCCAGTGTTGACCTGCTGTTCTGCCACCAGACCTTTCATCATCTGGTCGAGCAGGAAAAAGCCCTCGCCGAGTTCTACCGCGTGCTCAAACCGGGTGGTTATCTGCTGTTCGCCGAGTCCACCGAGGCATACATTGATACTTGGGTGATCCGCTGGCTGTTCCGCCATCCGATGCAGGTGCAAAAGAGCGCGGCGCAGTACCTGGAGATGATTCGCCAGCAGGGTTTCGAGTTTGGCGAGCGCAATGTTTCGTACCCGTATTTGTGGTGGAGCCGGTCGAAGGATTTCGGACTGCTGGAACGGTTCGGATTGCGCCGGCCGAAGCCGTTTGGCGAGCGTGAGGAAACGTTGGTGAACGTTGTCGCCCGCAAGCCATTGCAGGAATCCATCTGATGTACCACTTTCGATCAGCACAGCTAAACCCCTGTGGGAGCTGGCTTGCCAGCGATAGCGGTGTGTCAGTTAACCAAAATGCTGGATGTGCCGCCGCCATCGCTGGCAAGCCAGCTCCCACAAGGTTTGCGGTATGGCTGATTTTGGTGGCATTTGCTTTGCTGAGTGGTTGCGCCAGCCAGGCCCCGCTGCCCGCGAGCGACCCGACGCTGCCGTTACCGCTGCAACTGCACATCGAGCGCCAACAGGCCGATCAGCGTCAGGACTGGCTGTTGGTGATCCAGCGCGAAGGCCCCGGCATCCGCTGGTCGATGATGGATCCGCTGGGCATTCCCCAGGCCCGTCAGCAACTGATCGACGGGCGCTGGCAGGCCGACGGGCTGCTGCCGCCCAATCCCGAAGCCCGGGAGCTGTTTGCCGCGCTGCTGTTCGCCCTGACCCCGTCCGGCGAACTGGCGCGCACTTACCCCACCGCGCAGCAGCAGGGCGAGCAACGCACGCTGGCGCGGCGCTGGACGATCCGTTATGCACAACCGTTGAGTTTCCAATTGAATCTGCCCCAAGGCCCGCACTATCGGGTTTCTCCTCTCGGTGAGCCGACGCCATGACTGCCTACCTCAATGCCCTCGGCGTGATCTGCGCGCTGGGCCGCGACAAGCAACAGGTCGCGCAGAACCTGTTTGCCGGTGACTGCTCGGGCATGCGCCGCGAGTCCGGCTGGGTTGCCGAGCGTGAATTGCCCGTGGCGGCGGTGCATGGTGAGCTGGCGCCTGTTCCGGCCGAACTGACCGACCAGCGCAGCCGCAACAATCAAATGCTGCTGGAAGCCGCGCTGCAGATTCGCGAGGACATCGACCGGGCCATCCAGACGTATGGTCGCGAGCGCATCGGCGTGGTGCTCGGCACCAGCACCTCGGGGATCGACGAGGCCAGCCGCGGGCTGGCGCACTACCTTCGCGAGCAGCAGTTCCCTACCGAGTACGACTATCGGCAACAGGAACTCGGCGCGCCGGCGAACTTTCTCGCCGATTGGCTGCAGCTCAGCGGCCCGGCCTACGTGATTTCCACCGCCTGCACGTCCAGTGCGCGGGCGTTGATGAGCGCACAGCGCCTGCTTGATCTGGGCCTGTGCGACGCGGTGCTGTGCGGCGGGGTCGACAGCCTGTGCAAACTGACGCTCAACGGTTTCAGCGCGCTGGAAGCGGTGTCCGACCAGCGCTGCAATCCGTTCTCGGCCAACCGTAACGGCATCAACATCGGCGAAGCGGCGGTGCTGTTTCTGATGAGCCAGCAGCGCAGCGACGGCCCGGCCATTGCCCTGCTCGGCAGCGGCGCCAGCTCCGACGCGCACCATATTTCCGCGCCGGAACCGAGCGGTCGCGGCGCCCTGCAAGCCATGCAGAAAGCCTTGAGCCGCGCACAGTTGCAAGCGGCGCACATCAGCTACCTGAACCTGCATGGCACCGCGACCCAGCACAACGATGCAATGGAAAGTCTGGCAGTCGCCACGCTGTTTCCCGACGGCGTGGCCTGCTCGTCGACCAAGCCGATGACCGGTCACACCCTCGGCGCGGCCGGTGCGCTGGAAGCAGCGTTCTGCTGGCTGAGCCTGAGCGCCGACAACCCGCAACAAGCCTTGCCGCCACACGTCTGGGACGCCCAGCCCGACCCCGACTTGCCGGCGCTGAAGTGGGTGACCGCGAGCGAACGCCTGTCGTCCATTGCACCCCGCTACCTGATGAGCAATTCGTTTGCCTTCGGCGGCAACAACGTCAGCCTGATTATCGGAGACGCTCCATGAATGACTGGCCGCTCGCCGAACTGCTGCCCCACGCTGGCGACATGATCCTGATCGACCGCATCCTCAGCTTCGACGAAGAGCAGATCCACACCCGCCTCACCGTCAAGCCCGACGGTTTGTTCAACCTGCCAGACGGCAGCCTGCCGGCGTGGGTCGGCATCGAGTTGATGGCGCAAAGCGTAGCCGCCTTCGCCGGTTGCCACGCACGGCAGAAGGGCAACCCGGTCGCGCTGGGTTTCCTCCTCGGGACACGTAAATTCGAGTGCAACGTCGAGGCGTTTCCGGCCGGCAGCGAACTGACCATCCACGGCATCCGTTCGCTGGAAGACGACAACGGCATGGGTGTTTTCGAATGCCACATCAACGCCCCCGGCATCGAGGCCAGCGCACGTTTGAACGTGTTCCGCCCGCCGCAGCCCAGCCAATATCTTGAACAAACCAGGGAGTCGAACGATGACTGAATCCGTACTGGTCACCGGCTCCAGCCGTGGTATCGGCCGCGCCATTGCCTTGCGTCTGGCACAGGCCGGGCACGACATCGTCCTGCATTGCCGCAGCGGCGTTGCCGAAGCGCAAGCGGTGCAGGCCGAGATCGAAGCGCTGGGCCGTCACGCGCGCATCCTGCAATTCGACGTCGCCGACCGCGAAGCCTGCAAAACCATCCTTGAAGCTGACGTCGAAACCCACGGCGCTTATTACGGCGTGGTGCTTAACGCCGGCCTGACCCGCGATGGCGCTTTTCCGGCGTTGAGCGATGACGATTGGGACGTGGTGCTGCGCACAAACCTCGACGGTTTCTACAACGTCCTGCACCCGGTGATGATGCCGATGATCCGTCGTCGCGCCGCCGGTCGGATCGTCTGCATCACCTCGGTGTCGGGTTTGATCGGCAACCGGGGCCAGGTCAACTACAGCGCCTCCAAGGCCGGAGTGATCGGCGCTGCGAAGGCGTTGGCGATCGAACTGGGCAAGCGCAAAATCACCGTTAACTGCGTCGCACCGGGCCTGATCGACACAGCGATGCTGGATGAAAACGTGCCGGTGGAAGAACTGATGAAAATGATCCCCGCACAACGCATGGGCACCCCGCAAGAGGTTGCCAGTGCAGTGAATTTCCTGATGTCGGCGGAAGCCTCGTACATCACCCGTCAGGTTTTGGCGGTCAACGGAGGCTTGTGCTGATGAAGCGCGTCGTCGTCACCGGCATGGCCGGCATCACCTCGCTGGGCAGCGACTGGCAGACCATCGCCGGCAACTTCGCGGCCAACCGCAGCGGCATTCGCCGCATGCACGAGTGGGACCGTTTCAGCGAACTCAACACCCGTCTGGCCGGGCCGATCGATGATTTTCTCGTCCCGGCGCACTGGACCCGCAAGCAACTGCGCAGCATGGGCCGGGTTTCGCGGCTGGCCGTAGGCGCGGCAGAACAGGCACTGGCCGACGCCGGCCTGCTCGGCGATGAATCGATCAAGGACGGGCGCATGGGCGTGGCCTGTGGTTCGTCCACCGGCAGCACCGACGAGATCAAGGCCTTCGGCAACATGCTGCTCAACTCGGTGGCCGAGGGTCTCAACGCCAACTCCTACGTGCGGATGATGCCGCACACCACCGCGGCCAACATCAGCATCTTCTTCGGCCTCACCGGGCGCCTGATCCCGACGTCCAGCGCCTGCACCAGCGGCAGTCAGGGCATTGGCTACGCGTATGAAGCGATCAAGTTCGGACGGCTGCCGCTGATGCTCGCCGGTGGCGCCGAAGAGCTGTGCCCGACCGAAGCGATGGTCTTCGACGCGCTCTACGCCACCAGTCTGAAAAACGATGCGCCACAGACCAGCCCGCGTCCGTACGACAAGGGCCGCGACGGTCTGGTGATCGGCGAAGGCGGCGGCATGCTGGTGCTCGAAGAGCTGGAGCATGCGCTCGCTCGGGGTGCGCGGATCCACGCCGAGATCGTCGGCTTCGGCAGCAACGCCGACGGCCAGCACACCACGCGCCCGGAACAGGTCACCATGCGCCGCGCCATGGAGCTGGCGCTGGAAGACGCCGGGCTGACGCCGGACGCCATCGGTTATGTCAATGGTCACGGCACCGCTACAGAACAGGGCGACATTGCCGAAACACTGGCAACCAGCAGTCTGTTCGGCGAACACATGCCGATCAGCTCGCAGAAGAGTTTCCTCGGCCACACGCTGGGGGCCTGCGGCGCGCTGGAGTCGTGGTTCAGCATCGAGATGATGAATCGCGACCTGTATGTGCACACGCTCAACCTCGACGAGGTCGATCCGCACTGCGGCAAGCTCGATTACCTGCGCGGCGAATTCCGCCAGATGCATCACGACTACGTGATGAACAACAATTTCGCTTTTGGTGGCGTCAACACCTCGTTGATTTTCCGCCGCTGGCACTGACCGCAACACGTTTGGAGTGAAGGGAATGACTCAGTTTCACCGCATCGCCGCCCTGCTGGCCCTGGCCTTGGCCTTGGTGCTCGGCGGTTGCACCAGCAAACCGGTTTACAACGCCAAGGAAGAATTTTCGCCCAACCTCGGTTTCACCCAGGCGCAGATGAGCCGCGCCATCGTCACCGCGCTCAACGACCGCCAGTGGGTGGTGCAGTCGGTTCGCCCGGGCATGATCAAAGCGGCGATCACGGTACGCGGCCGCCACCACGCCGAGGTCGACATCCCGTTCAGCCCGACCTCGTTTGAAATCGACTACCGCAGCAGCTACGGCCTCGACGCCAAGGACGGCAAGATCCACGGCAACTACAACCGCTGGGTCAACCGCCTGCGCGACAACGTGCTCAAGGAGTTGTCGATCAACCCGGACATCGAGTTCGTCAACGACCTGGGCATCGTCAAGCAAGGCGCCGACGAGCCGACCTACCTGAGCTTTCGCGAGGGCGTCAAACGCGCCACCGACGCCGGTCTGCTGGACGGCAGCGTGAAGTTCTACCTGGCCGGCGAAACCCTGCCAAAACAGGTGCGCAAACTCGACACCGTCAGCAGCAGCCGCAAAACCAACGGCTCGAACAAATCCGACACCGACGCCTGCTTCTGGGCCCTGCAATCAGCCCTCGCCACCCTGCAGAACGCCGCGAAAAAAGCCGACGCCAACGCGGTGATCAACATCGCCAGCGTCGACCAGCGCGACCTGTACAAGGACACCGAGAAATTCCAGTGCCGCGCCGGTCTGGTGGTGTCGAGCGTGGCGTTGCGTGGGGATTTGGCCCACGTTGATTGACAGTAGAAACGACAAAGGGCGCCTTGCGGCGCCCTTTGCTATTCAGTTCAGCTCAAGTGCTGGCATGTAACTTCAAGCCCAACGCCTTCACCACTTTCAGAATCGTTCCAAACTCAGGATTTCCTTCACCTGACAGTGCACGGTAGAGACTTTCTCGAGACAGCCCGGCGTCACGTGCGACTTGGGTCATGCCTCGCGCTCTCGCAATGGTGCCCAGTGCCTTGGCGATAAAGGCAGGATCATCTCCAGCCTCCTCCATGCAGGCATCCAGATAATTGGCCATGTCCTCTTCTGTCTTGAGGTACTCGGCTGAGTCCCAACGAGTGAATTGTTCGGTCATGGGTTTTGCTCCTGCCAAGACTCCGCGATGAGCCTGGCTTGCTTGATATCTCGGGGTTGGCTGCTCTTGTCTCCACCACAAAGGAGGATGACCACTTGCCGACCTTGTTGCATGAAATAGACTCGATATCCGGGGCCATAGTCAATTCTGACTTCGCTGAGCCCCTCACCGACGGCTTTGACATCACCAAAATTCCCATCGGCCATACGATCAATGCGCACCTGAATACGCATCCTGGCGCGGCTGTCAGCCAGCTTCAAAAGCCAGCTGGAGAATGTTGAACTTCGAATGATCTCAGGCATGACCGAGAGTGTAGCCCTTGAGCTACACATGTACCAGACGGTTTTTTCTGCACCGACGTACGGTGTCTACACTCCATAAATCGTTGAATGCTGACTCGCAAAGTCAAGGAGATGACCATGCAAGTGAAAGCCCTGATCGCCGCCGCACTCCTCGGGCTATTGCCCAGCGCCAGCCACGCCACCAACCTGATGTACATGCCGTTCGAAACCGTGCTCTCGGATGCCATGCGCGCCGGGCGACTGGATGGCAGTGTGAAGTTCTATCTGATCGGCAACGGGCCGCAGGGCACGCAGCGCTTGTTGCGCCGGGATGTGGTCAGTGATCTGAAGACCAACGGCTTCAACAAGAGCGATCACGATTCCTGCGAGTGGGTGCTGCAGTCGAACCTGATCAAGTTGCAGGCCGACGCCAAGCGGGTCGGGGCGAATGCGGTGGTCAATATCGTCAGTTATTACGACCAGCATGTGCGCAAGGATTTGAATACTTATGAGTGCCGGGCCGGGGTGTTTGTGACGCGGGTGGCGTTGAAGGGGGATCTGGTGCGGTTGCCCTGAGGGGCGTTGATGTTTAAGTTGACGCCTTCGCGAGCAGGCTCGCTCCCACCTTGGAAGGCGTTTCCCTGTGGGAGCGAGCCTGCTCGCGATTTGATTGCGCAGCAATCAAGCGTTTGAAGGTTCGACTTTACGCGTCAGCAGTTCGACAAACGCCTTGGCCATCGGCGATTTCTGATCCTTGCGCTGCACCAGCCACACCGCCGACACCGCCTCCGGATCGAGCAGAGGTCGATAGACCACGCCGTCGATGCGCATCCGCTGGTAGGACGCCGGCAATACCGAAACCCCCAGCCCCGCTGCGACCAATCCGATGATGGTCATCGCCTCACCGGCCTCCTGGGCGAAATGCGGGCTGAACCCGGCATCGCGGGCCAGACTGAGCAGTTGCGCATACAGCCCGCTGCCGTAGCTGCGAGGAAAGAACACGAACGGCTCCAGCGCCAGCGCCGAGAGGAACAGCCCTTCCTCGCTGCCTTGCGCCAACGGATGTTTGGAGCCGAGCACCGCCACCAGCGGCTCACGCATCAGCTCAACCACGCTCAGCGAATCCGGCAAACCCAGCGGACGCATGATGCCGACTTCGATCGACTCATCCACCAGCGCGTCCGCGACCATGGTGCTGCTCATCTCCCGCAGGTTCAGGTGCACTGCCGGGAAACGCTGGCGAAACGAAAAAATCGCCTGTGGAATGGTTGAGTTGAACGGCGCTGACGAGGTGAAGCCAATTTTCAATTCGCCCAGTTCACCGAGTTGCGCACGCCGGGCGACGTCTGCCGCTTTGTCGACCTGCGCCAGCACCAGCCGCGCCTCCTCCAGAAACAATCGGCCGGCCTCGCTCAGCTCGACCCGACGATTGGTGCGCTCGAACAACCGCGCGCCGACCTCTTGCTCCAACGCCTGAATCTGCTGACTCAGCGGTGGCTGAGAGATCCCCAGCACCTGTGCGGCGCGGCCGAAATGCAATTCTTCGGCGACGGCGATGAAGTAGCGCAGATGACGCAATTCCATGGACACCCCATTAGGTCGTTAAAGCTATCAAACAGGTCGAACAATATATTGGATAGAAACATTAGCCAGCTATATGATTTTTTCATTGCCTGCCTGGCCGTGCCCTCCGAGGTCTGATGTGAAAACCGCCGCCGCCCCTCTTGCCCATGAAGTTCCGCCTGCCGCGGCGGACGATGTCATCGCCGAGCTGCAAGAGATCTACATCGAAAAAGGCACGCCGATGTTCATGCGCACGGTGCTCGCGCTGTTCAGCGGTGGCTTCGCGACCTTCGCTTTGCTGTATTGCGTGCAGCCGATGATGCCGCTGCTGTCTCACGAGTATTCGATCAACGCCGCGCAGAGCAGCCTGATTCTGTCGGTGGCGACCGGCATGCTGGCCTTCGGTCTGCTGATCACCGGGCCGATCTCTGACCGCATCGGTCGCAAACCGGTGATGGTCGCGGCACTGTTCGCCGCCGCGCTGTGCACCATTGCCAGTTCGATGATGCCGAGCTGGCACGGCGTGCTGATCATGCGCGCACTGATAGGCCTGTCGTTGAGCGGCCTAGCGGCGGTGGCGATGACCTACCTGAGCGAAGAGATCCACCCGCAACACATCGGCCTGGCGATGGGCCTGTACATCGGCGGCAACGCGATTGGCGGGATGAGCGGACGATTGATCACCGGAGTGTTGATCGACTTCGTCAGCTGGCACACGGCGATGTTGGTGATCGGTGGCCTGGCGCTGGTCGCGGCGGCAGTGTTCTGGAAGATCCTCCCAGAATCGCGCAACTTCCGCTCACGCTCGCTGCATCCGCGCAGCCTGCTCGACGGCTTCACCATGCACTTTCGCGACGCCGGCCTGCCGCTGCTGTTTCTTGAAGCGTTTGTGCTGATGGGCGCGTTCGTCACTCTGTTCAACTACATCGGCTATCGCCTGCTGGCCGCTCCGTACAACCTCGATCAGGTGTTCGTCGGCTTGCTGTCGGTGGTGTACCTGTCGGGCATCTACAGTTCGGCCAAAATCGGTTCGCTGGCGGACAAACTGGGACGGCGTAAAGTGCTGTGGGCGACCATCGCGCTGATGTTCGCCGGCCTTGCGCTCACGATGTTCACACCGCTGTTGCTGGTGATCGTCGGCATGCTGATCTTCACGTTCGGCTTCTTCGGCGCGCACTCGGTGGCGAGCAGCTGGATCGGCCGGCGCGCGACCAAGGCCAAGGGTCAGGCGTCGTCGTTGTACCTGTTCAGTTATTACGCCGGCTCCAGCATTGCCGGTACGGCGGGTGGGGTGTTCTGGCATCTGGGCGGCTGGAACGGGATTGGCTTGTTCATTGGTGCGCTGTTGCTGGTGGCGCTGCTGGTGGCGTTGAAACTGGCGAAGTTGCCGCCACTTGGTGGTGTGAAAGCTTAAAAGCAAAAGATCGCAGCCTGCGGCAGCTCCTACAGGGAAACGCGAATCCCAATGTAGGAGCTGCCGCAGGCTGCGATCTTTTGATCTTGTACAAAAACGCCCGGCATTGGCCGGGCGTTTTTTATTGGGCGTCGATCACTCGTGATACTGCGCTGACAACTCGTGCACCGCACGCAGGAACGCGCCCGCATGCTCCGGATCGACCTCAGGGGTGATGCCGTGGCCGAGGTTGAACACATGGCCGCTGCCCTTGCCGTAGCTGGCCAGAATGCGCCCGACTTCGGTGCGGATCGCTTCCGGTTTGGCGTAGAGCACGGTCGGGTCCATGTTGCCTTGCAGCGCGACCTTGTCGCCAACACGGGCGCGGGCGTTGCCGATGTCGCAGGTCCAGTCCAGACCCAGTGCGTCGGCGCCGGCCTCGGCGATGCTTTCCAGCCACAGGCCGCCGTTCTTGGTGAAGAGGATCACCGGCACCTTGCGCCCGTCGTGTTCGCGAATCAGGCCGCTGACGATTTTCTTCATGTAGGCCAGGGAAAATTCCTGATACGCCGCCGCCGACAGGTTGCCGCCCCAGGTATCGAAGATCTGCACCGCTTGCGCGCCGGCCTGGATCTGGCCGTTGAGGTACGAGGTCACCGACTGCGCCAGCTTGTCCAGCAGCAGGTGCATGGCTTGCGGGTTGTCGTAGAGCATCGCCTTGGTCTTGCGGAAGTCTTTCGACGAACCGCCTTCGACCATGTAGGTCGCCAAGGTCCACGGGCTGCCTGAGAAGCCGATCAGCGGCACACGGCCGTTCAGCTCGCGGCGGATGGTGCTGACCGCGTCCATCACATAGCCGAGATCCTTGTGTGGATCCGGGATCGGCAGCGCTTCGATGTCCGCCAGGGTGCTGACGACTTTCTTGAAGCGCGGACCTTCACCGGTCTCGAAGTACAGGCCCTGGCCCATGGCATCGGGAATGGTGAGGATGTCGGAAAACAGGATCGCCGCGTCCAGTTGCGGGTAGCGGTCGAGCGGTTGCAACGTGACTTCGCAAGCGAATTCCGGATTCATGCACAGGCTCATGAAATCACCTGCCTGGGCACGGCTGGCGCGGTATTCAGGCAGGTAGCGGCCGGCCTGGCGCATCATCCACACCGGGGTGACGTCAACGGGTTGCTTGAGCAGGGCGCGGAGGAAACGGTCGTTCTTCAGGGCAGTCATGTCGGCATCCGGAAAAAAAGTGCGGGCATTTTCTCAGAGCGCGACGCAAAAGGCACGGATGCAGGTCAGCCTTTTGTCTATCGGGTCAATTTATTGCGTTGGAATGCAAATTTTTGCAGCAACACAAAGCACTGTGGGAGCTGGCTTGCCAGCGATGCAGGCAACTCGGTTTCTCAGGTAAACCTAGTTGATGCTATCGCTGGCAAGCCAGCTCCCACAGGTATTGCATTCCAAATATTGGAAGTTGATCAGACGCCCAGGTAATCGAGGATCCCTTCAGCCGCATTGCGGCCTTCGAAGATCGCCGTCACCACCAGGTCGGAACCGCGCACCATGTCGCCACCGGCGAAGATTTTCGGGTTGCTGGTCTGGTGCTTGTACTGACCTTGCTCAGGCGCGACGACGCGGCCCTGGCTGTCGGTCTGGATTTCGAACTGTTCGAACCACGGTGCCGGGCTCGGGCGGAAACCGAACGCGATGACCACGGCGTCGGCCGGGATGATCTCTTCGGAGCCCGGGATCGGCTCGGGGCTGCGACGTCCACGGGCGTCCGGCTCACCGAGACGGGTCTCGACCACTTTCACGCCTTCGACCTTGTCTTCGCCGACGATCGCGATCGGCTGGCGGTTGTAGAGGAATTTCACGCCTTCTTCCTTGGCGTTCTTCACCTCTTTGCGCGAGCCGGGCATGTTCGCTTCGTCACGACGATAGGCGCAGGTCACCGACTTGGCGCCCTGGCGGATCGAGGTGCGGTTGCAGTCCATCGCCGTGTCGCCACCACCGAGCACCACAACCTTCTTGCCTTTCATGTCGACGAAATCTTCCGGCGACTTTTCAAAGCCCAGGTTGCGGTTGACGTTGGCAATCAGGAAATCCAGCGCGTCGTAGACGCCCGGCAGATCCTCACCGGCAAAACCGCCCTTCATGTAGGTGTAGGTGCCCATGCCCATGAACACCGCATCGTATTCGGCGAGCAGTTGCTCCATGGTCACGTCCTTGCCGACCTCGGTGTTGAGGCGGAATTCGATGCCCATCCCGGTGAAGACTTCGCGCCGATTGCTCAGCACGGTCTTCTCAAGCTTGAACTCGGGAATGCCGAAGGTCAGCAGACCGCCGATTTCCGGGTTCTTGTCGAACACCACCGGGGTCACGCCGCCACGCACCAGCACGTCAGCACAACCCAGACCCGCCGGGCCGGCACCGATGATCGCGACACGCTTGCCGGTCGGCTTGACCTTGGACATGTCCGGGCGCCAGCCCATGGCGAACGCGGTATCGGTGATGTACTTCTCGACCGAACCGATGGTCACCGCACCGAAACCGTCGTTGAGGGTGCAGGCACCCTCGCACAGACGATCCTGCGGGCAGACCCGGCCGCAGACTTCCGGCAGGGTGTTGGTCTGGTGCGACAGCTCGGCAGCCTGGAGGATGTTGCCCTCGGCCACCAGCTTCAGCCAGTTGGGAATGAAGTTGTGCACCGGGCACTTCCATTCGCAATACGGGTTGCCGCAACCCAGGCAGCGGTGGGCCTGGTCGGCCGACTGCTGGGGTTTGAACGGTTCGTAGATCTCGACGAACTCTTTCTTGCGTTGACGCAACAGTTTCTTCTTCGGATCCTTGCGCCCGACATCGATGAACTGGAAGTCGTTATTCAGACGTTCAGCCATTGTTAAAACCTCATCAAACTCTTCAGGCGCATATCACTGCGGGTTGGCACGAGTGCTGGAAAGCAACGATTTCAGGTTGGCAGCCTTAGGCTTCACCAGCCAGAAACGACGCAGGTAGTCATCAAGGTTCTCGGCGAGTTCACGACCCCACTCGCTCTCGGTTTCCTTGACGTACTCGTTCAGCACGTTCTGCAGGTGGCTGCGGTAGGCTTCCATCGCCTCGCCGCTGATCCGCTGGATTTCCACCAGTTCGTGATTGACCCGGTCAACGAAGGTGTTGTCCTGGTCGAGCACGTAGGCGAAACCACCGGTCATGCCAGAGCCGAAGTTGTAACCGGTCTTGCCCAAAACGCAGACGAAACCACCGGTCATGTACTCGCAGCAGTGATCGCCAGTGCCTTCCACAACGGTGTGGGCACCGGAGTTACGCACAGCGAAACGCTCGCCCGCAGTACCAGCGGCGAACAGCTTGCCGCCGGTGGCGCCGTACAGGCAGGTGTTGCCGATGATGGCGCTGTTCTGAGTCTGATAGACGCTGCCCTTCGGCGGCACGATGACCAGTTTGCCGCCGGTCATGCCTTTGCCGACGTAGTCGTTGGCGTCGCCTTCCAGATACATGTTCAGACCGCCGGCGTTCCACACGCCGAAGCTCTGACCGGCCGTGCCTTTGAAGCGGAAGGTGATCGGCGCATTGGCCATGCCCTGATTGCCGTGCTTGCGCGCGATTTCGCCGGAGATCCGCGCACCGATCGAACGGTCGCAGTTGCAGATATCCAGATCGAACTCGGCGCCGCTGAGGTCATTGATCGCCGAAGTCACCATGTCGACCATTTTCTCGGCCAGCAGGCCCTGGTCGAACGGCGGGTTGCGCTCAACGCCGCAGAATTGCGGTTTGTCCGCCGGGATGTGATCGCTGCCCAGCAGGGGGGTCAGGTCCAGGTGATGCTGCTTGGCGGTCTGGCCTTCGAGGACTTCCAGCAGATCGGTGCGGCCGATCAGCTCCTCGAGGGAACGCACACCCAGTTTGGCCAGCCACTCACGGGTTTCTTCGGCGACGTAGGTGAAGAAGTTCACCACCATGTCGACGGTGCCGATGTAGTGATCCTTGCGCAGCTTCTCGTTCTGGGTCGCGACGCCGGTGGCGCAGTTGTTCAGGTGGCAGATACGCAGGTATTTGCAGCCCAGCGCGATCATCGGCGCAGTACCGAAGCCGAAGCTTTCGGCGCCGAGGATCGCGGCCTTGATCACGTCGAGGCCGGTTTTCAGGCCACCGTCGGTCTGCACCCGGACTTTGCCGCGCAGGTCGTTGCCGCGCAGGGTCTGGTGGGTTTCGGCCAGGCCGAGTTCCCACGGAGCGCCCGCGTATTTGATCGAGGTCAGCGGCGAAGCACCGGTACCACCGTCGTAGCCGGAGATGGTGATCAAGTCCGCGTAGGCCTTGGCCACACCGGCGGCGATGGTGCCGACGCCTGCTTCCGCTACCAGTTTCACCGAGACCAGCGCCTTCGGGTTGACCTGTTTCAGGTCAAAGATCAGTTGCGACAAGTCTTCGATCGAGTAGATGTCGTGGTGCGGCGGTGGCGAAATCAGGGTCACGCCCGGCACTGCATAACGCAGCTTGGCGATCAGCCCGTTGACCTTACCGCCCGGCAGTTGCCCGCCCTCGCCCGGTTTGGCGCCCTGAGCGACCTTGATCTGCAGCACTTCGGCGTTGACCAGGTATTCCGGGGTCACCCCGAAACGGCCGGTCGCGACCTGCTTGATTTTCGAACTCTTGATGGTGCCGTAACGTGCTGGGTCCTCACCGCCTTCGCCGGAGTTGGAACGCGCACCGAGGCGGTTCATGGCTTCGGCCAGGGCTTCGTGAGCTTCCGGCGACAGGGCGCCCAGCGAGATACCGGCGGAGTCGAAGCGCTTGAGCACCGATTCCAGCGGCTCGACTTCACTGATGTCCAGCGGTTTGTCGAGGGTCTTGACCTTGAACAGGTCACGGATCATCGACACCGGACGGTTGTCCACCAGCGAGGTGTATTCCTTGAACTTGGCATAGTCGCCCTGCTGCACGGCGGCTTGCAAAGTGTTGACCACGTCCGGGTTGTACGCGTGGTATTCGCCACCGTGGACGAACTTCAGCAGACCGCCCTGCTGGATCGGCTTGCGCGGACTCCAGGCTTCGGTAGCGAGGGCTTTCTGCTCGGCTTCGATGTCGACGAAACGCGCACCCTTGATGCGGCTCGGCACGCCACGGAAGCTCAGCTCGCACACTTCTTCGGACAGACCGATGGCTTCGAACAGCTGTGCACCGCGATAGGACGCGATGGTCGAGATGCCCATCTTCGACAGGATCTTCAACAGACCTTTGGTGATGCCTTTGCGGTAATTCTTGAATACCTCGTAGAGGTCACCCAGCACTTCACCGGTACGGATCAGGTCGCCCAGCACTTCGTAGGCCAGGAACGGATACACCGCCGAGGCGCCGAAACCGATCAGCACCGCGAAGTGGTGCGGATCGCGGGCGGTCGCGGTTTCCACGAGGATGTTGGAATCGCAGCGCAGGCCTTTTTCGGTCAGGCGGTGGTGCACCGCGCCGGTGGCCAGCGAAGCGTGGATCGGCAGCTTGCCCGGGGCGATATGGCGGTCACTCAGGACGATCTGGGTACGTCCGGCACGCACGGCTTCTTCAGCCTGATCGGCAACGTTGCGGATCGCCGCTTCGAGGCCGACGCTTTCGTCGTAGTTGAGGTCGATGATCTGCCGCTCGAAACCCGGGCGGTCGAGGTTCATCAGCGAGCGCCACTTGGCCGGCGAGATCACTGGCGAGCTGAGGATCACGCGCGAGGCGTGCTCCGGCGATTCCTGGAAGATGTTGCGCTCGGCACCGAGGCAGATCTCCAGCGACATCACGATCGCTTCACGCAGCGGGTCGATCGGCGGGTTGGTCACCTGCGCGAACTGCTGGCGGAAATAGTCGTATGGCGTGCGCACGCGCTGCGACAGCACGGCCATCGGCGTGTCGTCGCCCATCGAACCCACGGCTTCGTAGCCCTGTTCGCCAAGCGGACGCAGCACCTGATCACGCTCTTCGAACGTGACCTGATACATCTTCATGTATTGCTTGAGCTGATCGACGTCGTAGAACGCCGAACCGTGGTCGTTGTCTTCCATGGTCGCCTGGATGCGCAGGGCATTCTTGCGCAACCATTGCTTGTACGGATGACGGGATTTCAGACGGTTGTCGATCGCGTCGGTGTCGAGGATCTGCCCGGTCTCGGTGTCCACGGCGAGGATCTGGCCCGGGCCGACACGGCCCTTGGCGATCACGTCTTGCGGCTGGTAGTTCCAGACGCCGATTTCCGACGCAACGGTGATGAAGCCGTTGGTGGTGGTGACCCAGCGCGCCGGACGCAGACCGTTACGGTCGAGCAGGCACACCGCGTAACGACCATCGGTCATCACCACGCCGGCCGGGCCGTCCCACGGTTCCATGTGCATCGAGTTGTACTCGTAGAACGCACGCAGATCCGGGTCCATGGTTTCAACGTTCTGCCACGCTGGCGGAATGATCATCCGCACGCCACGGAACAGGTCGATGCCACCGGTAACCATCAGTTCGAGCATGTTGTCCATGCTCGAGGAGTCGGAACCGACACGGTTGACCAGCGGGCCGAGTTCTTCCAGATCCATCAGATCGTTGGTGAACTTGGTCCGACGGGCCTGCGCCCAGTTACGGTTACCGGTAATGGTGTTGATCTCGCCGTTGTGCGCGAGGAAGCGGAATGGCTGAGCCAGCGGCCATTTCGGCAGGGTGTTGGTGGAGAAGCGCTGGTGGAACACGCAGATCGCGGTTTGCAGGCGCTGATCGCCGAGGTCCGGATAGAACGCGGCCAGGTCGGCCGGCATCATCAGGCCTTTATAGATGATGGTCTTGTGCGAAAAGCTGCAGATGTAGTGGTCGGTATCGGCGGCGTTGGCCACCGACGAGCGACGACGGGCGCTGAACAGCTTGACCGCCATGTCCTGATCGCTCAGGCCTTCACCGCCGATGTACACCTGCTCGATTTGCGGCAGACGCTCAAGGGCCAGACGGCCGAGGACGCTGGTGTCGATCGGCACTTTGCGCCAGCCGATCAGTTGCAGGCCTTCAGCGAGGATCTCGCGGTTCATGTTCTCGCGAGCGGCTTCGGCCTTGGCCGGGTCCTGATTGAAGAAGACCATGCCCACGGCATATTGCTTGGGCAGCACGACGCTGAAGTTTTCCTGGGCCATCGCCCGCAGGAAGGCATCGGGCTTTTGAATCAGCAGACCGCAACCGTCACCGGTCTTGCCGTCGGCATTAATCCCACCGCGGTGGGTCATGCAGGTCAGGGCCTCGATGGCCGTTTGCAAAAGGGTATGACTGGGCTCGCCCTGCATATGGGCTATCAGGCCGAAACCGCAGTTATCCTTGAATTCATCTGGTTGGTACAGACCTGCTTTCATAGACACTTTCTCACCAGGCTGCCTCTTTACGAGGCAAATTTCTTTTCAATTCAACCACTTGCTTGCCGCGCCGAACGTACGCCGGCTTTGCGGGGGCAAAAGGGTGGTCATTGTACACAGCGACACAGACGCTCACAAATTTGACGACGAAATGTCGCAAATTCATGTCGCATTTGTGAAAGGTTTAAAGCGATCTGCTGTGCTAGTCAAAACTTTTTTAATTCTGACTGCAACGACTCAAAGACTACTGTGACGCAGACACCACAAGGCACGCGGTCTGTAGAGACGGCGCGCACTTGTAGAAATTTTGAGGTGCTTGGAGAGGCGGCCTGGGTAAGGCCGCCGAATCTTCAGCGAGTTGTTGCCAGTTCCTGTTGGACGCTGGCGACAGTGCGAGGCCAAGGTTTACCAGCCTGAACCTTCGCTGGCAAGGCCTTGATGGCAGAAACGGCTGCATCACGATTGGCGAAGTTGCCATAGGTGATCACGTAGAGTGGCTTGCCGTTGAGGACTTTCTTGAAATAACGGTACTCACCGCCCTGCTCCTTGACGAAGTTTTGCGCGGTCGCTTCGGAGCTGGTGCCCAAGATCTGCACCACATAGTTGCTGGTCGGCTGACCGGCGTACCAGTTGCCACCGGCAGCCTTGGCCACGGTAACCGGCTTCTCGGCCGGTTTGGCGGCAGCAACAGGCTTGGCCGGCGCCGGGGCCGGTTTGGCCGCTGGCGCTGCCGGAGCAGGCTTGGCGGTAGCGACCTGAGTCGGTGCCGGGGTCGGCTTGGCCGCCGGAACAGGTACTGGCGTCGGCGCTGGACCGGCCGGAACACCTGCCGGTGGTGCGGAAGTCGTTACGGTCGGCGGCGTCGCGCTGGAACCTTCGACCGGCACGCCATCGTCACCTTCGGTGATGCCGCCTGCGGCCTCAGCCAACGGGCCGCGCATTACCGGCTGCGAGTTGCCGACCAGCGGCAGCGGCATCGGCTGGGTATTGCCGGCGAACTCGACGTTCGGCGCGCCACCCTTGGCGCCTTGGCCCAACGGCAGTTGTGCCTGTTCGTTGGCAGGTGTGCCGGTGGTTGGTGCCTTGTTGCGACCCGGCATCAGCCAGGCGGCGGCGACCGCGACCACAACGACGGCGGAAATCGCCAATACGTGTTTCTTCGGCATGTTGAACCCCATACTTGGACGCTTGACCGCAGAGCGGCTGGCAATCATGACTTCGATCAGTGCATCGCGAGCGACCTGGTTGATGTTGCCAGGCCAACCCTCCGAGCTTTCGTGAATCTCAGAGATCTGATCCGCGGTAAAAAGTTCGACACCCCGGCCCGCACCTTCGAGCCGTTGGTCGAGATATTCGCGGGTCTCTTCTTCGGTGTACGGCTGCAATTCGATGACGTGGAAGCGCTCTTCCTCAAGGTGCAAGGCCTCGAGCTGCGCGATCAGCGACGACTCACCGAACAGGAACACGTGCGGGCGACCTTCCGGTGCACCGGCACCCAGCGCCATCAGCGCTTCGAGCGCGGATTCGTCGAGCTGCTCGGCGTCATCCACCAGCAGATAGACTTCCTGACCAGTGAGCGCCAGTTGTACCACCTGCGCCAGAATCGCGCCGACCTCGGCCTGCCCAACATCCAGCGCCTGAGCAACCTGACGCAGCACCCCGGCGGCATCGCCCGCTCCACGGGCCGAAACCACAACGCTTTGCACCGATTGCTTGTTGGTGCTGGCTACCAGCGCCTGGCGCAGCAGAGTCTTGCCGCTGCCTTGCGGGCCAGTGACCACCAGCAGCAACTGGCTGTAACGCGCCAGATGGTGCAGTTGCCCCAGCACCGGCTTGCGCTGGGCCGGGAAGAATTTGAAGCCCGGCACCCGCGGCGCGAAAGGGTCGTGACTTAACTGGAAATGGCCGAGGAACGCCTCGTCGGCATGCAAACTAGTCATCGGAATCTTATTAACCTTTAAGCTGAGCCAGAGCGCGGTAATCCGCTCCCAGCGTGGCCTGTAAAACCTCTTTCGGATAATCGGCGGTCACCACCGCTTCGCCCATCCGGCGCAGCAGCACCAGGCGCAGACGACCGTCGATCACTTTTTTATCAATTGCCATGTGTTCGAGAAAATCGGCTTCGGTCATTTCTTCCGGCGGGATCACCGGCAGACCGGCACGCTGGAACAGACGAATGCCGCGGTCACGTTCCTGCTCGCTGATCCAGCCCAGGCGCGCGGACATGTCCAGCGCCATCACGGTGCCAGCGGCGACCGCCTCACCATGCAACCAGACACCATAGCCCATGTGGGTCTCGATGGCGTGGCCGAAGGTGTGGCCGAGGTTGAGCGTGGCACGCACGCCGGTTTCCTTCTCATCGGCACCGACCACCGCAGCCTTGGCCGCGCAGGAACGCTCAATGGCGTAGGTCAGGGCCTTCTGATCCAGTGCGCGCAGGGCATCGATGTTTTCTTCAAGCCAGCTCAGGAACGGCTCGTCGCAGATCAGCCCGTATTTGATGACTTCGGCCAGACCGGCCGACAACTCACGCGCTGGCAGGGTTTTCAGCGATGCGGTATCGATCAGCACGACGTTCGGCTGATAGAACGCGCCGACCATGTTCTTGCCCAGCGGATGGTTGATACCGGTCTTGCCGCCCACCGACGAATCGACCTGGGACAGCAGCGTGGTAGGAATCTGGATGAAATCGACACCGCGCTGGTAGCAGGCGGCGGCAAAACCGGCCATGTCACCGATGACCCCGCCGCCGAGGGCGATGATCGTGGTGCGGCGGTCATGACGGGCAGTCAGCAGGCCGTCGAAGATCAGTTGCAGGGTTTCCCAGTTCTTGAAGGCTTCGCCGTCCGGCAGCACCACGGAAATCACCGAGAACGGCGCAAGGCTGCGGGTCAGACGTTCGAGATAGAGCGGCGCAACGGTCTCGTTGGAGATGATTGCCACCTGCCGCCCGTGGATATGCGGCGCCAGCAACTCGGGCTGATCCAACAAACCTTCGCCAATATGAATCGGGTAGCTGCGCTCGCCTAGATCGACCTTGAGTGTCTGCATGTGTCCCCACAGTGAAGATGGAAGCAGGCGTCCTGCCTTGAATTATTGGATGTCCGCGACCTTTAGCTGATGTGACGCCGCTCGCACGCCATCCGCCACAACCTCGACGGCGGTGACCGGACGCCGAGGATAGCGCATTTCCGGCGGCGCTTTAACGGGGTGGAAGCTGTGCCAGACGGTCGAGAATGTCGAGCACCACCATGCGCGGTGGCCGTTCGTCGGTTTCCACCACCAGATCGGCGATCTCTCGATAGAGCGGATCGCGGATCTCCAGCAGGTCTCGCAGGGTTTTCGCCGGATCGGCGGTGCGCAACAAAGGGCGATTGCGATCGCGCGACGTACGCCCGACCTGCTGCTCGACGGAGGCGTGCAGATACACCACCCGTCCGCCCGCGTGCAGGGCCTTGCGGTTGGCATCGCGCATCACCGCGCCGCCGCCGGTCGCCAGCACCACACCGTCGAACGCGCACAGCTCGGCGATCATCGCCTGCTCACGGTCACGAAAGCCGGGTTCGCCTTCCTTGTCGAAGATCCACGGGATATTGGCGCCCGTGCGCAGTTCAATTTCCTTGTCGGAATCTTTGAACGGCAGGCGCAGCTCTTTGGCCAGCAACCGGCCGATGGTGCTTTTTCCAGCGCCCATCGGTCCTACAAGAATCAAATTTCGCACAGAATCAACGACTCACAGCAATCGCCTGGTTATTCATGATACGCGGAGTGAGAAATACCAGCAGCTCGGATTTTTTCTCCGAAACCACATCACGCCGGAAAAGGCGGCCAAGATACGGCACATCGCCAAGAAATGGCACCTTATCTACGACCTTGCTTTGAGTATTTGAGAAAACGCCCCCAATCACGATGGTCTCGCCGTCGTTTACCAGCACTTTGGCGTTGACTTCGTTCTTCTTGATCGGCGGTACATCCTGCACTTTGTTCAGGTAGTCCGGTTCGTCCTTGGTGACCTTGACCTCCATGATGATGCGGTTGTCGGGGGTGATCTGCGGCGTCACTTCCAGCGACAGCGAAGCCTCCTTGAACGACACCGACGTCGCACCGCTGGAGCTGGCTTCCTGGTACGGAATCTCGGTGCCTTTGAGGATTTTCGCGGTCTCCTTGTCGGAGGTAACCACTTTCGGCTGGGAGACGATCTCACCATTGCCGGTCTTTTCCATGGCGGTCAGCTCAAGATCGAGCAACACGTTATCGGTGATAAAAGCGATGCCGATCCCGGATGTGTTACCGACCGTGCCCATGTCGACGAACGGCGAGTTGGTGCTGGTACTGCCCGGTGTGCCGATGGTGGTCGAGGTGCCGTTACTGACCCCGGAGGTGTTCCAGTTGCCCTTGTTCTGGATCGAACCGCCCCAGCGCACGCCCAGGCTCTTGTCGTAATCAACGTTGGCTTCGACGATCCGCGCTTCGATCATCACCTGACGCACCGGTATATCCAGCTGCGCCACGATCCGCCGCAGTTCGTCGAGGCGATCCTGGGTCTGGTAGGCAATGATGTTGTTGGTCCGTTCATCGACCGTGATCGAGCCGCGTTCATCGATTTTCGCTTCGGCACTGGTCACCGACTGGAACAACTTGGCAATGTCCGCCGCTTTGGCGTAGTTCACTTGCAGCAGCTCGCGACGCAGCGGTGCCAGCTCGGCGATCTGTTTTTGCGACTCCAGCTCCTGGCGTTCGCGGGCGGCAATTTCGTCGGCCGGCGCCACCAGCAACACGTTGCCGATCTTGCGCTTGTCCAGACCTTTGGTCTTCAGCACCAGATCCAGCGCCTGATCCCATGGCACGTTTTGCAGACGCAAGGTGATCCCGCCCTGCACCGTATCGCTGGCCACCAGATTGAGGTTGGTGAAATCGGCGATCAGTTGCAGCACCGAGCGCACGTCGATGTCCTGGAAATTCAGCGAAAGCTTTTCGCCGCTGTAGCTGTTGCGGTCAGCGTTGCGCTTTTGCAGATCATCGACGGTCATCGGGCGAATGCTGACGGTCAGCTTGTTGTCGGTCTGGTAGGTGGAATAGTCGAACGTGCCGCTGGGCTCGACGGTGATCACCGCGCGATCGCCAGTGGCGGCGGCATTGACGAACTGCACCGGGGTGGCGAAGTCCTTGACGTCGAGGCGTACCCGCAGCCTGTCGGGCAACTGGGTGCGGGCAAAGCTGAGAATGATCTTGCCGTCATGCTCCTGGATGTCCGGGGCGATGGTCGGGTCCGACAGGTCGATGACCACATTCCCCTCCCCTGCAGTACCGCGCTGGAAATCGACGCCACGAATGGTTTTGGCGACAGGGGTGTAAGCCTTCGCCGGAGCCGCAACCGGTCGCGGCGCAGCAGCGGCAGGCTTTGGCGCAGCAGGCTTGGCGCCCTGCCCGACCACCACGAACAGATTGTTGCCCTCGACCCGTGAGGTATACGGCGTCAGTTGCGTCAGGTTGATGATCAGACGCGTGCGGTCGCTGGCTTCGACCACTGTCGCACTGCGGGCGTTGCCGCTGCCCAGATCGCGGGTCTTGTTCGTCAGTTGGCTGGCGACACCCGGCAGGTCCAGGGCGATTCGCGCCGGCGATTCGGTGGTGTAGCCCTTGGGTTGCGGTGGCGGACTATCAAACGCCAGCCTCAACTCGACACGGTCACCCGGTAACGCCGCGACATCCAGCGCCTTGAGACTGGCCGCCTGAACCATCGGTGAAAGCAGCGCTATCCATAGCGAAAAACCGAGGGTGGAGAAAATCCTGTTCATTGTTCGACTTCCACTATGAGTGCTCTTTCAAAGGAATGGTGCGCGGACGTTCCAGCCAGGCGCCTTCGCCGTCGGGCACGATCTCGACCACATCGACCTGAGTGGCGCTGATGGCGACGATGCGCCCATCGTTGCGCCCCAGGTAGTCGCCGACTTTCAACCGATGCACCCCGCCCGCCCCGCGCAGCAGCGCAAAGGAGCCGGAGGCATTGGAGATCGTGCCGACCATTTCAAACTGCTCGATGTTGAAACCTTCGAGGTATTGCTTGACCCGGTTGGGGTCGGGTTTGACGTTGCGCGAGCCGCGCTGGTGCCCGGCCAGATCGACTCGCACCTGACGCGAGAACGGGCTGCGCAGGTTGGCCGCGCTGTAGGTGAACGTGGGATAGGAATGAAACGTCGGCGTCGGCTCGATACGGCCGGCCGGCCGCAGACGTACTTCGTTCATGTAGGCGTCGAGGTCACTGAACTCGTCACTGCCGCCGCAACCACTGAGGCCGAACAACAGCACTGACAGGGCGAAAAAACGAAACGGGGTCATTTGTCCAACCCCTTGTCGTTGTAGCGGTAAGTCTTGGCGAGGATGTTCATGCGCAGCTTCGTCCCGCCATCGGGGCTGGCAGGTGCCAGTTCGAAATCGTGCAAGGTGACGATCCGTGGCAACCCGGCAACCCCACTGACGAACGTCGCAAGGTCGTGGTAAGCCCCGGTGACGGTGATCTGGATCGGCAACTCGATGTAGAACGGCTGAGTCACTTCCGGCAGCAGTTTGATCTCTTCAAATTCGAGACCGCTGCCCAGCCCGGTGCGGGTGATGTCTTCGAGCAATCCCGGGACTTCGGTGTCGCTGGGCAACTGCCGCAGGAGCACGCCAAAAGTGTTTTCCATCTCCTTCATCTGCTGGGTGTACAGCTCCAGGTTGGCGGCCATGCGCGCCTTGCTGGCGAATTGCTCTTTCAAGGTGTCTTCTTCCTGACGCCTGGCTTCCAGCTGGTTTTCCATGTCGCTGATGAAAAAGTTGTAGCCAAGCGCCAGCACCAGCACCGCCAGGAACACTCCCGCGATGCTTTTCACCGCGGTTGGCCAGGAGCCGATATTGCTGGTGTCCAGATCGTTGAAGTCGATATTGCGCAGACTTTGCAGCCATTCGGACGGTTTCATTTGTCGCCCTCCGTCACGGCCGGCTGGGTCTGACGAACGGTCAGTTGAAAGACGTTGGCCTGGTCCACCTGACCGGCAGTCGTCGCTTTCACTTCATTGAGACTCGGCGCGTCGAACCAGTCTGAGGCGTCCAGATTGCGCATCAGCTCCGAAACGCGATTGTTCGACTCGGCCGCGCCGCTGATCGACAGCGTCTTGCCGGCCAGTTTCACGCTGGTGAAATACACCCCGTCCGGCAGCGTGCGCGCCAGTTGGTCGAAGATCCGCCCGCTGATCTGCCGGTTGCCCTGCAAGTCCTGGATGATGCGCATGCGCTCGACCAGTTGCTGGCGCCGCGCCTTGAGTTCGCTGATTTGCTTGATTCGTTCGTCGACCACGGCAATCTGTTTGCCGATGTAGGCATTGCGCTCGGCCTGCCGCTCGATGGCGGTACTGAAGATCTGATCGGCGATAAATACCGCGCCCACCGAGCCGACGAAGACTCCAATGAGAATCAGCAGGAAACGCTTGCGCCGCTCTTCGCGGCGTTCTTCACGCCAGGGGAGAAGGTTGATCCGCGCCATCAGTCGAAACTCCTGAGCGCGAGCCCGCAGGCGATCATCAGGGCCGGCGCGTCACTGGCCAGGGCCCCGGCGTTGACCTTGCTGCTCAAGGCCATGTCGGAAAACGGGTTGGCGACCTGGGTCGGGGTGCCCAGACGCTGCTCGATCAGGCGATCCAGCCCCGGTACCGAGGCTGTGCCGCCGGCCAGCAGAATGTGATCGACCGAATGGTACTGCCCGGAGGCGAAAAAGAACTGCAATGAGCGCGAGACCTGCTGCACCAGGGCGTCACGGAATGGCTGCAACACCTCGCTGACATAGTCATCCGGCAGACCGCCCTGCTTTTTCGCCAGTCCGGCCTGCTCGACGGTCAGACCGTAGCGGCGCTGGATTTCCTCGGTCAGTTGCCGGCCACCGAACAGTTGCTCGCGAGTATAGATGATGCGGCCGTTGTGCAGGACGCTGAGGGTGGTCATGGTGGCGCCGATGTCCACCACGGCGACAGTCAGACGTTCCTGCGAGGCGGCCAATTGAGTGGCGAGCAGGCCGAACGAGCGCTCCAGCGCGTAGGCCTCGACATCGACCACGCGCGCAGTCAGCCCGGCCAGCGCCAGCGCTGCCTCGCGAACTTCGACATTCTCCTTGCGACAGGCGGCCAGCAGCACGTTGACCCGCTCCGGGTTGCGTGGCGACACACCCTGGACCTCGAAATCGATGGCGACCTCGTCCAGCGGGTAGGGGATGTATTGATCGGCCTCGATCTTGAGCTGGTTTTCCAGTTCGTCATCGGTCAGCCCGGCATCCATCTCGATGATCTTGGTAATCACCGCTGAACCGGCCACCGCCACCGCCACGCTTTTGAGCCCGGTGCGCGCCTTGACCAGTACACGGGACAAGGCATTGCCCACGCCTTCAAGCTCGGCGATGTTCTTTTCGACCACCGCGTTGGGCGGCAGCGGCTCCACCGCGTAGGCTTCGACCCGGTAGCGGTCGCCCTGACGGCTGAGCTCCAGCAGCTTCACCGAAGTGGAGCTGATGTCGATCCCCAGTAACGTATCGGTCTTTTTATTGAAGAGTCCCAGCACTACCAATTCCCTATGACTTTCCGTGAGTTACGGACTCTGTAATACGTCTTGCGTTCCTTGATCACGCCTTGACAGAAGCGCAAATGACGCCCCCAGCAGAAAAGTGCTTATAATGCCCAGCGTTTTTTTCCGCTTTTTACTGCCGGCGCGGGCCGTTCTGTGTGTTACCGGAACCCTGTCGCCACCTTCATTCTTTGCCCTGGATGCTTAAAAGCCTTGATTCGTCTGCTGAAATTTTTCGGTTGGTCCATCGTCGCCGTTTTCTGCGGACTGCTTTTAGGTCTCAGTGGCGCGTTTCTTTACCTTAGTCCGGGTTTGCCGTCTGTGGAGGCGCTGAGAAGCATTCAGTTGCAGATTCCGCTGCGGGTCTACAGCAGCGACAACAAGTTGATCGCAGAATTTGGCGAAATGCGCCGTACTCCGATCCGTTTCGCCGACATTCCACCCAATTTCATTAATGCGTTACTAAGTGCTGAAGACGACAATTTCGCCAACCACTATGGCGTCGATCCGAGCAGCCTGATGCGTGCCGCGACCCAACTTGTCAAAAGCGGCCACATCCAGTCCGGCGGCAGCACCATCACTATGCAGGTCGCGAAGAACTTCTTCCTGACCAGCGAACGCAGCTTCTCGCGCAAAACCACTGAGATTCTTCTGGCCCTGCAAATCGAGCGACAGCTGACCAAGGACGAGATCCTTGAGCTGTACGTTAACAAGATTTATCTGGGTAACCGCGCCTATGGCATCGAGGCGGCGGCGCAGGTGTACTACGGCAAGTCGATCCGCGACGTCAGCCTGGCGCAGATGGCGATGATCGCCGGCCTGCCGAAAGCCCCGTCGCGCTTCAACCCGTTGGCCAACCCGGCGCGCAGCAAAGAACGCCGCGACTGGATCCTCGGCCGCATGTACAAGCTTGGAAAAATTTCCGAGGCCGACTACACCGCCGCGATCAACGAGCCGCTGAACGCCAGCTATCACGTACCGACCCCGGAAGTGAACGCACCGTACATCGCCGAAATGGCCCGTGCGGAAATGGTCGGCCGCTATGGCAGCGACGCCTACACAGAAGGTTTCCGCGTCACCACCACCGTGCCGAGCAACCTGCAGGAAATGGCCAACACCGCGTTGCACGAAGGCCTGATGACCTACGACCAGCGTCACGGCTACCGTGGCCCCGAGTCGCGCCTGCCAGGCAAGACCCACGAAGCGTGGGCCACCGAACTGACCAAGCAGCGCACCATCAGCAGCCTGGAGCCGGCCATCGTCACCCAGGTCGACAAGAATGGCTTGCAGGTGCTGACCCGTACCGGCGAAGAGCACGTCGCCTGGGACACCATGAAATGGGCCCGCCCGTTCCTCAATACCAACAGCATGGGCGCCGCACCGCGCCAGCCGTCGGACGTGGCGCAGGTCGGCGACCTGATTCGCGTGCAGCGTCAGCCGAACAACTCGCTGAAGTTCAGCCAGATCCCGCAGGCGCAAGGCGCGCTGGTGTCGCTGGATCCGCAGAACGGCGCGATTCGCTCGCTGGTCGGTGGTTTCGCCTTCGAACAGAGCAACTACAACCGCGCCCTGCAGGCCAAGCGTCAGCCGGGTTCGAGCTTCAAGCCGTTCGTCTACAGCGCTGCGCTGGACAGCGGTTACACCGCCGCGACCCTGGTCAACGACGCCCCGATCGTGTTCGTCGACGAGTACCTGGACAAAGTCTGGCGGCCGAAGAATGACACCAACACCTTCCTCGGCCCGATCCGTCTGCGCGAAGCGCTGTACAAGTCGCGTAACCTGGTGTCGATCCGTCTGTTGCAGGCGATGGGTGTCGGCAAGACCATCGACTACATCACCCGCTTCGGTTTCAACAAGCAGGACCTGCCACCGAACCTTTCGCTGGCGCTGGGCACCGCAACCCTGACCCCGATGGAGATCGCTACCGGCTGGAGCACTTTCGCCAACGGCGGCTACAAGATCACCCCGTACATCATCGACAAGATCGAAAGCCGCAACGGCGACACGCTGTTCGTCGCCAACCCGCCGACCGTGCCACAGGGCGGCTCGGCGACCGATGGCATCGCAGCGCCGACGCCTCAGCCGATTACCGTCAACACCGCTGCGGTTCCGGGCGAAGCCCCGGGCGCTACGGCTGCGCCACAAGTGCCTGCGGTGGCTGAGCGAATTGTCGATGGCCGCACCACGTACATCCTCAACAGCATGCTGCAGGACGTGATCAAGCTCGGCACCGGTCGCCGCGCGCTGGCCATGGGTCGCAGCGACATCGCGGGCAAGACCGGTACCACCAACGAATCGAAGGATGCATGGTTCTCCGGTTACAACGCCGATTACGTGACCACCGTGTGGACCGGTTTCGACCAGCCAGAGAGCCTCGGTCGTCGCGAGTTCGGTGGCACCGTGGCGCTGCCGATCTGGATGAACTATATGTCGGCCGCGCTCAAGGACAAGCCGCCGCATGTGCAGCCTGAGCCGGAAGGCATTCTCAGCCTGCGGGTGGATCCGGTCAGCGGTCGTGCGGCAACGCCAAGCACGCCGGGCGCCTACTTCGAGCTGTTCAAGTCCGAAGACACGCCGCCCTCGGTGAATGAGCTGGGCAACGGTGCCGTACCGGGCAGCCCGCTGCCAGCGGATGAGCAGGCGCCGATCGATCTGTTCTGATCCAGCCCAAGCAAAAAGCCCCGCCTTCGTGAGAAGCGCGGGGCTTTTTTGTGCTTCAAAGCAAGATCAAAAGATCGCAGCCTGCGGCAGCTCCTACAGAATCGGCGCCGATCCGCGAAATCGGCGGCCACCAAGGCCAACTGTAGGAGCTGCCGCGGGCTGCGATCTTTTGATCTGCCAAACAAAAAGCCCCGACTCTCACAAGCCGGGGCTTTCGTTGGAGCGCTACAACGGCTTAGCCGTTGAACACGTCATCCACGCTTTTCAGCGGGTAGTTCTTCGGATACGGCAGGGTCGCCACACCGGTCTCGATCGCAGCTTTCGCCACAGCGTCGGAGATCAGGGTGATCAGGCGCTTGTCCATTGGCTTCGGAATGATGTACTCACGGCCGAATTCCAGCGGCGCACCACCGTAGGCGTCGCACACGTCCTGTGGCACTGGCAGTTTGGCCAGTTCGCGCAGGGCGTTGGCTGCAGCCACTTTCATTTCTTCGTTGATGCGCTTGGCGCGAACGTCCAGGGCACCACGGAAGATGAACGGGAAGCCCAGAACGTTGTTGACCTGGTTCGGGTAGTCGGAACGACCGGTGGCCATGATCACGTCGCTGCGGGTGGCGTGCGCCAGTTCCGGGGAGATTTCCGGATCCGGGTTCGAGCAGGCGAAGACAATCGGGTTGGCCGCCATCGACAGCAGGCCTTCAGCGCTCAGCAGGTTCGGGCCGGACAGACCGACGAACACGTCAGCGCCTTGCAGAGCGTCAGCCAGGCTGCGCTTGTCGGTGGCGTGAGCGAATACCGCTTTGTACTGGTTCAGGTCGTCACGGCCGGAGTGGATCACACCGGTACGGTCAACCATGAAGATGTTTTCGATTTTTGCGCCCATGCTCACCAGCAACTTCATGCAGGAGATGGCCGCAGCGCCAGCACCGAGGCAGACGATCTTGGCTTCCGGCAGGGTTTTGCCGGCGATTTCCAGGGCGTTGATCATGCCGGCTGCGGTCACGATCGCAGTGCCGTGCTGGTCATCGTGGAATACCGGAATGTCGCACTGCTCGATCAGAGCACGTTCGATCTCAAAGCACTCAGGCGCCTTGATGTCTTCCAGGTTGATGCCACCGAAGGTGATGGAGATGCGTTTTACGGTGTCGATGAAGGCTTGCGGGCTTTCGGAGTCGACTTCGATGTCGAACACGTCGATGCCGGCGAAGCGCTTGAACAGTACGCCTTTACCTTCCATTACCGGCTTGGAAGCCAGTGGGCCGAGGTTACCCAGACCCAGAATCGCGGTGCCATCGGAAATGACTGCAACCAGGTTGCCCTTGCCGGTGTATTTGTAGGCCAGTTCAGGATCGCGGGCGATCTCGCGCACTGGTTCAGCTACGCCGGGGCTGTACGCCAGCGACAGGTCGCGGGCGGTAGCAGTGGCCTTGGTGAGCTCGACACTCAGCTTCCCTGGACGAGGATTGGCATGATATTCGAGAGCGGCAGTTTTCAGATCAGACATTTTGGCATTCCGCTTTTTACTGTTGGACAGACTGGTCAGCGAGGATACGCGCCTCGCAAAGTCCCCACAAGACTGAGCGGTCACCCCTGTCAAGCGCCCTGTCCTACGACTTTGGGCCAAGAGCCACGGCGCACAAGGGCTGGACTGTTCACAATCGATAGAAAAAATGTCTACAATTTTTCTTCAGCGCGTACTTTGCAGCATCGACGGATCGGTCAATGGCAGTAGCCAACGCGGCTGATCCGGTTTCAACCCACCACGCCGCGAACGGTCAACGACCCAGCCGCGAGCCTCGACCTGCCTGCCTTTGAGCGACTGCAACCGGGAATTGTCGAATTGTCCGAGCAGATTGGGCGCAACGCGCAGTACAACCGAGCCCTGCAACTCGATCCAGATTCCGCCACGATTGCGCTGAACCTTGCTCACACGCCCACTGACCACGGCGAACCCCGAAGCGCGGATCTGCTCCGCTTTCAGTACAGGCGACTGGCGCCAGACCCCGCGCCCAGCGAGTCGTGCACGCTGTTCGGCGGCTTGCTGACAGGCAACCAGATCGACATTCGGTGCCACCGCCACTTGAAAACCCAGGCCGTCGGCAAGCATTTGCGCTTCAAGATTGGCGCCGCTTGAACTGTAGACATGCGCGAGGGTGCGACCGTAATGGTCTTGGGCCTGTTTGCCCGGCAGCAAACCGACCCGACCGCCGCTGTCCGCCACCAAAGCTTCAAGGCGCTTGCGCGCGGCCACGGCGAAGGGCTCATCACTGCGGCCCTGCTTGCCCAGTTCCGGCGTGTTGAGACCGATCATCCGCACGCTACGTCCATCGCTCAGGCGCAGGGTGTCGCCGTCGACCACGCGCTGTACCGCAACGCTGCTCAGCCCTTTGGGCGCGGTGCAGAAAGCCTGGGCGCCGGACAGCCAAATCGCGGACACAAAAAAGGCGCCCACAAGGGACGCCTTTTTCATCAGCCTTGAAAAACCGTAGAGGCTTTCCAGGATGACCAATCTTACTTCTTGGCGCCGAAGGCACCGAAACGGTCGGCGAACTTCTGAACGCGACCACCGGTGTCCAGAGTCTTCTGCTTACCGGTGTAGAACGGGTGGCACTCGTTGCAAACGTCGATCGCCAGGGCTTTGCCGAAGGTCGAACGGGTTTCGAACTTGTTGCCGCAGCTGCAGGTAACAGCAACTACTGGGTAATCCGGGTGGATATCAGCTTTCATGGTGTATTCCTCAGGCTAGCGTGCCGCCACCCAACACTATTGTTGAATACCGCACGTAATTAGGCCGCGGATTCTACCAGACAATGCCAATCGCGCAAGCTGTCCCTGAGACCGACCGTCTGCTAGGCTCCCGGGCTTGAACACACTCCCCTGTGGGAGCGAGCTTGCTCGCGAATACGTTGTGCCAGTTGATGATTTCGTGCCTGACACACCGCGTTCGCGAGCAAGCTCGCTCCCACAGTTGAACTGCGCCAAGCCTCCTTTTGTGTTGATAGAGATCCCCCCGCGTGCCCGACGCCATTCTGCGCCTCGCCCTGCCTTCGCCCCTGCGCCGCCTGTTCGACTATCGGGCCCCGGCCGGGGTGCAGCGCGCCCAGTTGCAACCGGGCATGCGCCTTCGTGTGCCGTTCGGGCGGCGGGAGATGATCGGGATTCTGGTCGAGATCACCGATACCAGCGACGTGCCGCTGGAGAAACTCAAGCCGGCGTTGGCCCTGCTCGATGCAGAGCCGCCGCTGCCGCCCGCACTGTTCAAGCTGTGCCTGTGGACGTCGCAGTATTACCAGCACAGCCTCGGCGATACCTTGAGCTGGGCGCTGCCGGTGCTGCTGCGTCAGGGCGAACCGGCCGAAGCCCGTCAGGAGCGCTTCTGGTCTGTCGCGCCCGGCGCCAGCCTCGATGATCCGCGCGTCGCCCGCGCGCCACGGCAACGGGAAGCGCTGGCGACGCTGGCACAGCACCCGCACGGTGTGGCTCATCAGTTGTTGAGCAAATTGATGCTGAGCAAGGACAGCCTCGACCTGCTGCTGGCCAAGGGCCTGGTGCAAGTGGAAATCCGCCGGCACGCGCCCGGCGTGCGCCATGAACACTGGCTGGCCCAGCCGGAGTTGCCACTCAACACCGAACAACGCGCCGCTTACGAGGCGATCCGCGCCGGGTTCGACAGTTATCACGCGTTTCTGCTGGCGGGCGTCACCGGCAGCGGCAAGACCGAAGTCTATTTGCAACTGATCCGCGAAACCCTCGAAGCCGGCAAGCAGGCGCTGGTGCTGATTCCCGAAATCAATCTCGGCCCACAGACCCTGGCGCGTTTCGAGCAGCGCTTCAACGCACGCATCGCCCTGCTGCATTCGGCGGTCAACGACCGCGAGCGCCTCGACGCCTGGCTCGCCGCGCGCGACGGCGAGGCCGACATTATTATCGGCACGCGCTCGGCGCTGTTCACCCCGATGAAGAACCCGGGGCTGATCATCATCGACGAAGAACACGACGGCTCCTATAAACAGCAGGAAGGCCTGCGCTACCACGCCCGGGATCTGGCGCTGGTGCGCGCGCGACAGGAAAACATCCCGATCGTCCTCGGCTCCGCCACGCCTTCGCTGGAAAGCCTGCACAACGCCTACACCGGTCGTTATGGCCTGCTGCGCCTCAACGAACGAGCCGGCGGCGCCAGGCAACCACGCTTCCTGCGGCTGGACGTGAAAAGCCGTCCGCTGGACAGCGGCATTTCCGGGCCGATGCAACAAGCCATCGGCCAGACCCTCGCCGCCGGCCAGCAGGTGCTGGTGTTCCTCAACCGGCGCGGCTTTGCGCCGACGTTGCTGTGCCACGATTGCGGCTGGATGTCCGAGTGCTCGCGCTGCGACGCGCGAATGACCGTGCACCAACGCTACGGCGAACTGCGCTGCCACCACTGTGGCAACGTCGAGCGCACACCGCGCCAATGCCCCAAGTGCAATAAAGTTGATCTGCGCCCGGTGGGCGCCGGTACCGAACGCGCCGAAGAACGCCTGGCGATTCTGTTCCCGGATTACCCGGTGCTGCGCGTCGACCGCGACAGCACCTCGCGCAAGGACGCGATGAATCAGTTGTTCGCGACGATTCAGAAGGGACAGCCGTGCATTCTGGTCGGCACGCAAATGTTGGCCAAGGGGCATCACTTCCCCCGGGTCACGCTGGTGTCGATTCTGGATGCCGACGGCGGGCTGTTCTCCGGCGACTTCCGCGCCAGCGAGCGTATGGCGCAGTTGATCGTGCAGGTGGCCGGGCGCGCCGGACGGGCGGAAGAGCCGGGCAAGGTGATCATCCAGACCCACCTGGCCGACCATCCTTTATTGGTGCAATTGACCGAGCAGGGCTACTTCGCCTTTGCCGAACAGGCGCTGAGCGAGCGCCGCGCTGCGGGACTGCCGCCGTTTTCACACTTGGCCCTGTTGCGTGCCGAAGCGCACAAACCGGGGCAGGCCGAAGGTTTCCTCGATGAGGCATGCAGCGCCGCCGAGCGTTTGCTGGCCGAGCAGAAGCTGGGCGGGATCGAACTGCTAGGGCCGGTGCCGGCGCCGATGGAGCGCCGAGCCGGTCGCTATCGGGCGCAGCTGTTGGTGCAGGCGGCAGCGCGGGCACCGCTGCATCGATTGCTCGCCAGCTGGTTGCTGGAGTTGGAGCAGATGCCGAGCGGGCGGGCCGTGCGCTGGTCGCTGGATGTCGATCCCGTGGATCTGTATTGACGCTGACCTGTGGCGAGGGAGCTTGCTCCCGCTGGGGCGCGAAGCGGCCCCAAAACCGCAGTGCCAGCCAAACCGAGCCCGCCGGTTTTACGACTGCTGCGCAGCCGAGCGGGAGCAAGCTCCCTCGCCACAGGGTAATTTGTCACCACATATCCATAAGCTGCCTGCTAAGGTTGGCAAGCCCGTCTTCGCAACGGATAATGCCCAGTTTTTCCACCCGCGCATCGATGCGCCGCCGCGCTTGCGGTCGAAAGAGAAGACCATGAAAGACACCATTCGCCAGCTGATCCAACAAGCCCTCACCCAACTCGTCAACGAAGGTGTGTTGCCTGAAGGCCTGTCGCCGGCGATTCAGGTGGAGAACGCCCGTGACAAGACCCACGGCGACTTCGCCAGCAACATCGCCATGATGCTGGCCAAGCCTGCGGGCATGAAGCCGCGCGATCTGGCGGAGAAAATCATTGCTGCGCTGCCGGCCGACGACAACGTCACCAAGGCCGAAATCGCCGGCCCCGGCTTCATCAACTTCTTCCAGAACACCCAGGCCCTCGCCTCGCGCCTCGACGCCGCGCTGGCCGATGCTCACGTTGGCGTGCGCAAGGCCGGCCCGGTGCAGCGCACTGTGGTCGACCTGTCGGCACCGAACCTGGCCAAAGAGATGCACGTCGGCCACCTGCGCTCGACGATCATCGGCGACGGCGTGGCCCGTGTTCTCGAGTTCCTCGGCGACGAGGTGATCCGCCAGAACCACGTGGGCGACTGGGGCACCCAGTTCGGCATGTTGATGGCTTACTTGCAGGAAAACCCGATCACCAGCGACGAGCTGTCCGATCTGGAAAACTTCTACCGCGCAGCCAAACAGCGTTTCGACGAATCCGAAGAGTTCGCCGACCGTGCCCGTGGTCTGGTGGTCAAGCTGCAGGCCGGCGATGCCGAGTGCCTGGCGCTGTGGACCAAGTTCAAGGACATCTCGCTGTCGCACTGCCAGAAGATCTACGAACTGCTCAACGTCAAACTGACCATGGCCGACGTGATGGGCGAAAGCGCCTACAACGACGACCTGATCAACGTGGTCAACGACCTGAAAGCCGCGGGCATGCTGGTCGAGAGCAACGGCGCCCAGTGCGTGTTCCTCGACGAGTTCAAGAACGCCGACGGCGATCCGCTGCCAGTGATCATCGTCAAGGCTGACGGCGGTTACCTGTACGCCACCACTGACCTGGCGGCCGTGCGCTATCGTTCTGGCAAACTGAAGGCCGACCGCGCGCTGTACTTCGTCGACCAGCGTCAGGCCCTGCACTTCCAGCAAGTGTTCGCCGTGGCGCGCAAGGCCGGTTTCGTGACCCATCCGATGGAAATGGAGCACATGGGCTTCGGCACCATGAATGGCGCCGATGGCCGTCCGTTCAAGACCCGTGATGGCGGCACCGTGAAGCTGATCGATTTGCTGACCGAAGCCCAGGAACGTGCCTACAACCTGGTCAAAGAGAAAAACCCGGAGCTGGCCGAAGACGAACTGCGCAAGATCGCCAAGGTCGTCGGCATCGGCGCGGTGAAATACGCCGACCTGTCCAAGCACCGCACCAGCGACTACAGCTTCAACTTCGACCTGATGCTGAATTTCGAAGGCAACACCGCGCCGTATCTGCTGTACGCCTACACTCGGGTGGCCGGCGTGTTCCGCAAACTGGGCAAGGACTTCAGCGAAGTCGATGGCCAGATCGCCCTCGAAGCCGAGCACGAGCAAGAGCTGGCGGCAAAACTGGCGCAGTTCGGCGAAGTACTGAACAACGTCGCGGAAAAAGGCACGCCACACATCCTCTGCACTTACCTGTATGACGTCGCCGGTCTGTTCTCCAGCTTCTACGAGAACTGTCCGATCCTCGCCGCCGAGACGCCGGCCCAGATGCAGAGCCGTCTGCGCCTGGCCGCGCTGACCGGTCGTACTCTCAAGCAAGGCCTGGAACTGCTGGGCCTGGAAACTCTGGAGCGCATGTAAGTTGGCTGCCAAGAAAAAACCTGCACCCAAGCGTGGCGCCAGCCGTTACCAAGCTCCTGCAAAGCAACCGATTCCGGGCTGGCTGTGGATGGCCATCGGCCTGACGGTCGGTGCGTTCATCGTATTCCTGATGAAACTGGAGCCGGGCAAGGGCAGCGACACGGTCAAGCGCGAGAAAGTCGAGCAGGCGCAGCAGCAGAAAGCGTCGAAGATCGCCGAGGCCAACAAGACCCCGCCGAGCCCGACGCAACCGGTGAAGCCGAAGTACGATTTCTACACCCTGCTGCCGGAATCGGAAGTGATCGTGCCGCCGGACGCCGTGCCGGAGAAAACCCTGCCGACGCCACAAGTGCCGACCACGCCGGTCACCCCGGCGGAAGCGGCGAAAATCGATACTGCTCGGGCGCAGGCTGCGCTGTCGGGCATCACCCCGCCGCCAGCGCCACCGGTGGCGAAAGCGGCGCCGGTGACCAAGTTCTTCCTCCAGGCCGGTTCGTTCCGCAAAGAGGCGGACGCGGACAAGGTGCGCGCGCAGATCATTCTGCTGGGCCAGGCTGTTTCGGTTGAGTCGGGCACGGTGAAGGATGAAACCTGGTACCGCGTACTCGTTGGCCCGTTCAGCAACCGCGAACAGCTGACCACCGCACAGAAACAACTGGCGGGCAGCGGTTTCAGCAACCTGTTGTTACAACAACGCCAGAGCCGCTGACCACTCGCCGTACGTAAATCGTTCGGCGGACTTTGTGGCGAGGGAGCTTGCTCCCGCTGGGGTGCGAAGCGCCCCCAAACCCTGTGAATCCGGTGCATCAGACAGACCGGGGTTGCAGGTTTTACGACTGCTGCGCAGCCGAGCGGGAGCAAGCTCCCTCGCCACAAGGATTTGCATCCCCCTCCATCACCGCTCGTCCCCTCTCCAGCGCCGTGGTTGAAATCCTCTCCAGCACCCCCATATGAATGGGCATAAGGCATTTTCGCCCCGCTGCGTGGAGACTCTTCCCTTGACCACCATCGTTTCAGTCCGCCGCCACGGCAAAGTCGTCATGGGCGGCGACGGCCAGGTTTCTCTCGGCAATACCGTGATGAAAGGCAACGCGAAGAAAGTTCGCCGCCTGTACCACGGCCAGGTCATCGCCGGTTTCGCCGGTGCCACCGCCGACGCCTTTACCCTGTTCGAACGCTTCGAAGGCCAGCTCGAGAAGCACCAGGGCCACCTGATCCGCGCCGCTGTCGAACTCGCCAAAGAATGGCGCACCGACCGCTCCCTGAGCCGCCTCGAAGCCATGCTCGCGGTCGCCAACAAGGACGCCTCGCTGATCATCACCGGCAACGGTGACGTGGTCGAACCTGAAGATGGCCTGATCGCCATGGGTTCCGGCGGCGCCTACGCACAAGCTGCGGCCAGCGCGCTGCTGAAAAAGACCGACCTGTCGGCCCGTGAGATCGTCGAAACCGCCCTCGGTATCGCCGGCGACATCTGTGTATTCACCAACCACACTCAGACCATTGAGGAGCAGGATCTCGCTGAATAAGCCTGACGCGGCCTAAGTGCCACGGCTTGTTTCTGCTTGAGGACCGTCAATTACTATGTCCATGACTCCCCGCGAAATCGTCCACGAACTCAACCGCCATATCATCGGCCAGGACGATGCCAAGCGCGCCGTCGCGATTGCCCTGCGCAACCGCTGGCGCCGCATGCAGTTGCCTGAAGAGCTGCGCGTTGAAGTGACCCCGAAAAACATTCTGATGATCGGTCCGACCGGTGTCGGTAAAACCGAAATCGCCCGTCGTCTGGCGAAGCTGGCCAACGCGCCGTTCATCAAGGTCGAAGCGACCAAATTCACCGAAGTCGGCTATGTTGGGCGTGACGTCGAATCGATCATCCGTGATCTGGCCGATGCCGCAATCAAGATGCTCCGCGAGCAGGAAATGACCCGCGTGCGTCACCGCGCCGAAGACGCTGCCGAGGATCGTATCCTCGACGCACTGCTGCCACCGGCACGCATGGGCTTCAGTAACGAAGAAACCCCGAGCAGCGATTCCAACACCCGTCAGCTGTTCCGCAAGCGCCTGCGTGAAGGCCAGCTGGACGACAAGGAAATCGAGATCGAAGTCGCCGAAGTGGCCGGCATCGAAATCGCTACGCCACCTGGCATGGAAGAGATGACCAGCCAGTTGCAGAACCTGTTCGCCAACATGGGCAAGGGCAAGAAGAAAGCCCGCAAGCTCAAGGTCAAAGAAGCGCTGAAACTGGTGCGCGACGAAGAGGCCGGGCGTCTGGTCAACGAAGAAGAGCTGAAGGCCAAGGCGCTGGAAGCGGTCGAGCAACACGGCATCGTGTTCATCGACGAAATCGACAAGGTCGCCAAGCGCGGCAATGTCGGCGGCGCCGATGTCTCCCGTGAAGGCGTACAGCGCGACCTGCTGCCGCTGATCGAAGGCTGCACCGTCAACACCAAGCTGGGCATGGTCAAAACCGACCACATCCTGTTCATCGCCTCCGGTGCGTTCCACCTGAGCAAGCCGAGCGATCTGGTGCCTGAGCTGCAAGGGCGTCTGCCGATCCGTGTCGAACTCAAGGCGCTGAGCCCGGAAGACTTCGAGCGCATCCTCAGCGAGCCGCACGCATCGCTCACCGAGCAATACTGCGCGCTGCTGAAGACTGAAGGCCTGAACATCCAGTTCCAGCCGGAAGGCATCAAGCGTCTGGCGGAGATCGCCTGGCAGGTCAACGAGAAGACCGAGAACATCGGTGCCCGTCGCCTGCACACGCTGCTCGAGCGTCTGCTGGAAGAGGTGTCGTTCAGTGCCGGCGACCTGGCCAGCGCGCATGACGACAAGCCGATCCTGATCGACGCTGCGTACGTCAACAGCCATCTGGGCGAATTGGCGCAGAACGAAGACCTGTCCCGTTATATCCTGTAGGTCACTCTTCCCTGTAGGAGCTGCCGCAGGCTGCGATCTTTTGATCTTGAAAAGCAAAATCAAAGGATCGCAGCCTGCGGCAGCTCCTACAGGGGTTCATCACAGTCGGATGACCTGCAATGACCACGATCCCCACCGACATCAAACTGCACAAAGCCTCGAAAACCCTGACGCTCAAGTACGCGTCCGGCGAGGAGTACAACCTGCCCGCGGAATTTCTGCGCGTGCACTCCCCTTCCGCCGAGGTCCAGGGCCACGGCAAACCGATCCTGCAATTCGGCAAGCTCAATGTCGGCCTCAGCGGCCTGGAACCGGCCGGTCACTACGCACTGAAACTGACCTTCGACGACGGTCACGACAGCGGCTTGTTCACCTGGGATTACCTCTACGAGCTGGGGCGACGTTATGACGCACTCTGGGCCGATTATCTGGCCGAGCTCAAAGCCGCCGGAAAAACCCGCGATCCGGACCAGTCGATTGTCAAGCTGATGCTCTAGTCCGAGACTCTTGCTCTTTAGAGGGCATTTTCTAAATTCATCTGTTTGAATGCTGCGCCTGGCGGTCGAGGATCGGCTGCTTGCGAAAAAAATTAAACTCGGGTAACCAATGGAGCTGGCAAGTTCCCTGCAGTGCTCTATGAACTGTAAAGCAGCTATGCAGAATTAACGGTCACCCGAGCAGTAGTACCTGGCATTGGCTGTGGAACTGCACAGCCGAAACCGGGTACTCGTCTCAGGACAATGGAGCGTCGTAGATGAGTAACAAGAATAACGATGACCTGAAGTACCAAGCCTCGGAAAACACCCTGGGGCTTAATCCCGTCGTTGGGCTACGCGGAAAGGATCTGCTGGCCTCTGCTCGAATGGTGCTGACCCAGGCCATCAAACAACCTATCCATAGTGTCAAGCACGTCACCCATTTCGGCCTCGAACTGAAGAACGTGCTGTTCGGCAAATCCGAACTGCAACCGGCCAGCGATGACCGTCGTTTCGTTGATCCGGCGTGGAGTCAGAACCCGCTCTACAAACGTTATCTGCAAACTTACTTGGCGTGGCGCAAGGAGCTCCATTCCTGGATCGACGACAGCAGCCTGTCCCCCAAAGACATCGCGCGCGGCCACTTCGTGATCAACCTGATGACCGAAGCCATGGCCCCGACCAATACCGCCGCCAACCCGGCGGCGGTCAAACGCTTCTTCGAGACCGGCGGCAAAAGCCTGCTCGATGGCCTCTCGCATCTGGCCAAGGATCTGGTGCACAACGGCGGCATGCCGAGCCAGGTCAACATGGGCGCGTTCGAGGTCGGCAAGAGCCTGGGCGTGACCGAAGGCGCGGTGGTGTTTCGCAACGACGTGCTGGAGCTGATCCAGTACAAGCCGATCACCGAGCAAGTCCACGAGCGCCCGCTGCTCGTGGTACCGCCACAGATCAACAAGTTCTACGTATTCGACCTGAGCCCGGACAAGAGTCTGGCGCGTTTCTGCCTGCGTAATAACGTGCAGACTTTCATCGTCAGCTGGCGCAACCCGACCAAGGCCCAGCGCGAGTGGGGCCTGTCGACTTACATCGATGCGCTCAAGGAAGCCGTCGACGTGGTCACCGCCATCACCGGCAGCAAAGACGTAAACATGCTCGGCGCCTGCTCCGGCGGCATTACCTGCACCGCCCTGCTCGGCCACTACGCCGCGATCGGCGAGAACAAGGTCAACGCCCTCACGCTGTTGGTCAGCGTGCTCGACACCACGCTGGACAGCGACGTCGCCCTGTTCGTCGACGAGCAGACCCTGGAGACCGCCAAGCGCCACTCCTATCAGGCCGGTGTGCTCGAAGGCAAAGACATGGCCAAGGTCTTCGCGTGGATGCGCCCCAACGACCTGATCTGGAACTACTGGGTCAACAACTACCTGCTCGGCAACGAGCCGCCGGTGTTCGACATCCTGTTCTGGAACAACGACACCACCCGGTTGCCGGCCGCGTTCCACGGCGACCTGATCGAGATGTTCAAAAACAACCCGCTGATTCGGCCCAATGCACTGGAAGTGTGCGGCACGCCGATCGACCTCAAGCAGGTCACCGCGGACATTTTCTCGCTGGCCGGCACCAACGACCACATCACCCCGTGGAAGTCCTGCTACAAGTCGGCGCAGCTGTTTGGTGGCAAGGTCGAGTTCGTGCTGTCGAGCAGCGGGCATATCCAGAGCATCCTGAACCCGCCGGGCAACCCGAAATCGCGTTACATGACCAGCGAAGGCATGGCCGCCAATGCCGATGACTGGCAAGAGAACTCGACCAAGCACACCGATTCCTGGTGGCTGTACTGGCAGGCGTGGCAGGCCGAGCGCTCGGGCAATCTGAAAAAAGCACCACTGAAACTGGGCAACAAGGCTTATCCGGCAGGCGAAGCATCGCCGGGCACCTACGTTCACGAGCGGTAAAACCTGTGGGAGCGAGCTTGCTCGCGAAAGCGTCGTGTCAGTCACCATCAATGTTGAATGATTGATCGCATTCGCGAGCAAGCTCGCTCCCACAGTTATAAATTTGAGAAACAGACTCCATCCACAGGGCCTGAAGCATGCCGCAACCGTTCATTTTCCGTACCGTCGACCTGGATGGTCAGACCCTCCGCACGGCGGTACGTCCCGGCAAGCCTCATTTGACGCCCTTGCTGATTTTCAACGGCATCGGCGCCAACCTGGAGCTGGTATTTCCATTTGTCGCGGCGCTGGACCCGGATCTGGAAGTGATCGCCTTTGACGTGCCCGGTGTCGGCGGCTCGTCGACGCCCAACCGGCCGTATCGCTTTCCCGGGCTGGCGAAGCTGACCGCGCGGATGCTCGACTACCTCGATTACGGTCAGGTCAACGTCATTGGCGTGTCCTGGGGCGGCGCGCTGGCGCAACAGTTTGCTCACGACTACCCCGAGCGCTGCAAGAAACTGGTGCTGGCAGCAACCGCCGCCGGTGCGGTGATGGTGCCGGGTAAACCGAAAGTGCTGTGGATGATGGCCAGTCCGCGGCGCTACATTCAGCCATCGCACGTGATCCGTATCGCCCCGCTGATCTACGGCGGCTCGTTCCGCCGCGACCCGACGCTGGCCGCCAGCCATGCCGCCAAGGTGCGTTCGGCGGGCAAACTCGGCTACTACTGGCAGCTGTTCGCCGGCCTGGGCTGGACCAGCATTCACTGGCTGCACAAGATCCATCAGCCGACGCTGGTACTGGCCGGCGACGACGATCCGCTGATCCCGCTGATCAACATGCGCATGCTTGCCTGGCGGATTCCCAACGCCCAGTTGCACATCATCGACGACGGTCATCTGTTCCTGATCACCCGCGCCGAAGCCGTGGCGCCGATCATCATGAAATTCCTTGAGGAGGAACGCCAGCGCGCCGTGATGCATCCGCATCCGACCCCGCTGGGCGGCTGAATCACTGCGGCAGGCTTTATGCAGGGTTTTGAACAAAGTGCGCGGCAGGACGCCGCGCGGGCAGCAACCCGTAACAGCGACTATGGTGTTCTGGTTCGGTGAGTTTGTTTTTGACCTGAAGACGAAGGAGTGTTGAGTCATGCGCGACAAACCAGCGACGGGCGTTGTGCCCAGCCCCGCCGTGTTCATCAACGCACAAAGTGCGATCACCGGCCTGCGCGGCCGGGACCTGATCTCGACCTTGCGCAGCGTCGCCGCCCACGGTCTGCGCAACCCGATTCACAGCGCGAAGCACGCCTTGAAACTCGGTGGCCAACTCGGTCGCGTGCTGCTCGGCGAAACCCTGCACCCGACCAACCCGAACGACAGCCGCTTCGCTGATCCGGCATGGAGTCTCAATCCGTTCTACCGGCGCAGCCTGCAGGCCTATCTGGCCTGGCAAAAACAGGTCAAGAGCTGGATTGATGAAAGCAACATGAGCGATGACGATCGCGCCCGCGCGCACTTCGCCTTCACCTTGCTCAACGACGCGGTGGCACCGTCGAATACGCTGCTCAACCCGCTGGCAGTCAAGGAGCTGTTCAACTCCGGCGGGCAAAGTCTGGTGCGCGGTCTGAGTCATCTGTTCGATGACCTGCTGCACAACGACGGCCTGCCGCGCCAGGTCACCAAACAGGCATTCGAGGTCGGCAAAACCGTCGCCACCACCTCTGGCGCCGTGGTGTTTCGCAACGAGATGCTTGAACTGATCCAGTACAAGTCGATGAGCGAAAAGCAATACGCCAAGCCGCTGCTGGTGGTGCCGCCGCAAATCAACAAGTACTACATTTTCGACCTCAGCCCGCAGAACAGCTTCGTCCAGTACGCGCTGAAAAATGGCCTGCAGACGTTCATGATCAGTTGGCGCAATCCAGACGTGCGCCATCGCGAATGGGGCTTGTCGACCTACGTCGAAGCAGTGGAAGAAGCGATGAACATCTGCCGGGCGATCACCGGCGCCCGCGACGTCAACCTGATGGGCGCCTGCGCCGGTGGCCTGACCATTGCCGCCCTGCAGGGGCATTTGCAAGCCAAGCGGCAGCTGCGACGTGTCTCCAGCGCGACCTATCTGGTCAGCCTGCTCGACAGTCAGATTGAAACCCCGGCCACGCTGTTCGCCGATGAACAAACCCTCGAAGCCGCCAAGCGCCGCTCCTATCAGAAAGGCGTGCTCGACGGACGCGACATGGCCAAGGTGTTTGCCTGGATGCGGCCCAACGATTTGATCTGGAGCTACTTCGTCAATAACTACCTGCTCGGCAAAGAGCCGCCCGCGTTCGACATCCTCTACTGGAACAACGACAACACCCGCCTGCCCGCCGCGTTTCACGGCGACCTGCTGGACTTCTTCAAGCACAACCCGCTGACCCATCCGGGCGGGCTGGAAGTCTGTGGCACGCCGATCGACCTGCAGAAAGTCACCGTCGACAGCTTCAGCGTGGCCGGCATGAATGACCACATCACGCCGTGGGACGCGGTGTACCGCTCGACCCTGTTGCTTGGCGGGGAGCGGCGCTTCGTGCTGTCCAACAGTGGCCACGTGCAAAGCATCCTCAACCCGCCGAGCAACCCGAAAGCCAACTACGTCGAGAACGGCAAGCTCAGCAGCGATCCACGCGCCTGGTACTACGACGCCAAACGCGTCGACGGCAGCTGGTGGCCACAGTGGCTGGAGTGGATTCAGCAACGCTCCGGCGCCCAGCGCGAAACCACGTTCACGCTCGGCAACCCGAACTATCCACCGATGGAGGCAGCACCCGGCACCTACGTGCATGTGCGCTGACGCTTAACCGAACTTTTCTAAGAAGACTGGATGAAAACCCGCGACCGGATTCTCGAATGTGCCCTGCAACTGTTCAACGAAAAGGGTGAGCCCAATGTCTCCACCATGGAGGTTGCCAACGAAATGGGGATCAGCCCCGGCAACCTCTACTACCACTTCCACGGCAAGGAGCCGCTGATTCTCGGCCTGTTCGAGCGTTTCCAGAATGAACTGACGCCACTGCTCGACCCACCGTCGGACGTCGAGCTGGCGCCGGAGGATTACTGGCTGTTTCTGCACTTGATCGTCGAGCGCCTGGCGCAATACCGGTTTCTGTTCCAGGACCTGTCGAACCTTGCCGGGCGGCTGCCGAAACTGGCCAAAGGCATTCGTCATCTGCTCAATGCGCTCAAGCGCACCCTGGCGTCATTGCTGGCGCGGTTGAAGGCGGCAGGGCAGTTGGTCAGTGATACCCAGGCATTGGGGCAACTGGTGGAGCAGATCACCATGACCCTGCTGTTCTCGCTGGACTATCAGCGGATTCTCGATCGTGAAGGCGAGGTCAAACTGGTGGTGTACCAGATCATGATGCTGGTGGCGCCGCATCTACTGCCGCCGGTGAAAGTGGCGACGGAGCGGATGGCCCTGCAATACCTCGAAGATCACGAATGAAATCAAGAGCCCCTCACCCTAACCCTCTCCCAGAGGGAGAGGGGACTGACCTTATTGTCTTACGCGATACGGAGACCTGAAAAATCCAGTCGATTATGGATTCAATACGACACTTTCAGGTCGGTGTAAGGCTGAAGCATCCCCGAATCGGCCCCCTCTCCCTCGGGGAGAGGGCTGGGGTGAGGGTAAGCTTTTAAAAAGCACAAACAAAAACGCCCGACCTTCACAGGCCGGGCGTTTTGTTTTGCCCTGAAAAATCAGGACTGACTGGTTGGCGTCGACGGGGTCGATGCAGCAGTCGGGGTGGCTGCCGGAGTCGGTGCAGCGGCAGAGTTCGACGCGCTGGCCGGGGTTGCCGGGGTGGCTGGCTTGGCTGCTGCGGGTGCAGCTGGCTTCGGAGCAGCGGCCTTCGGCGCGGCCGGTTTTTTCACTGCCGGTTTTTTCGCCGCAGCCGGTTTGGCCGAAGGTTTGGCGGCCGGTTTCGCGGCAGCGGTTTTCGCTGCTGGCTTGGCGGCTGGTTTGGCGGCTGGTTTGGCCGCGGACTTGGCCGCAGGTTTCGCAGCCGCTTTGGCAGCAACCGGTTTCGCGGCAGCCTTGGCGGCTGGTTTGGCAGCGGCCGTTTTAGCAGCAGGCTTGGCGGCAGCGGCTTTTGCCGCTGGCTTGGCCGCAGCTTTGGCAGCTGGTTTCGCAGCCGCTTTAGCCAGTGGCTTGGCGGCGGTTTTGGCTGCCGGTTTGGCCGCTGCGGTTTTCGCTGCAACCGGTTGGGTTTTCAGACCGGTGAGTTTTTCGATCTGCTTGGTCAAGGTCTCGACCTTGCTGTGCAGCGCTTTGACTTCATTGCGGCTTGGTACACCCAGGCGCGAAATCGCGCTGTTCAGGCGCTTGTCGAAAGCCCCTTCCAGCTCGTCCCACTTGCCCAGTGCGCGATCTTTCACGCCGCTGATGCGCGACTTGGCCGACGAAGCGGAGTCCTTGGCGGCATCGACTTTCTTGCCGACTGCAGACTTGGTGAGCTTCTCGGCTTTCTCGCCGTCTTTGACCAGTGACTCGAAGAGCTTGCTGCCGTCAGTGTCGATCTTCGAGTACACGCCTAAACCAGCCAGCCAGATTTTGCGGGAGTAGTCTTCGACTTTCCCAATCCACGAGCTGCCTTCTTTATCGGTGTTCTTTTTACCAGCCATCCCGTTCTCCTTAAGATTTACGCGCGACGCGTTCGAGCAATGCCGTCAGCTCATCGAGCTTAGCAGAGAGTGTCTCAACGTCATGTTTAGACGGAATGCCGATACGATTCAAGGCGCTTGCCACACGGGAGTCGAACGCCTTCTCGACCTTGTCGAGCTGAACTTCGACACGACCTTTGAACGAGCTGACTTCACCCTTGGCTTCATCGATCTCGGCGTTGGCGGCTTCAAGTTTTTCGGTAACGGCTTTTTTGCCTTTCTTTTCAACAGTTTGACCAGCCTTGATCAACTCTTGAAAGTAGTCGCTGCCCTCTTGGCCGACCTTGGCGTAGGCACCCAGGCCTGCCAGCCAGATCTTGCGGGCATAGGATTTGACGTCGCTCAGAGCAGAAGTCGAAGCGTCGATTTTTTTCTTCAGAATGACTTTGGCCATGGTGCACCTCACGCGCAGAAGGTTTGAGGAACTGCCCGCAGATGTGTCGGGCTCAGGCACAAAGTAGGGAGAAAAATTAGAAACGGCACCCTAACAACTGACATAAACAGTCTGCAGGACAAACACGAACCCTTGTGGGAGCGGGCTTGCCCGCGATGAGGCCGGCACATCCAGAATTTTCGTTATCTGACCCAACGCCATCGCGGGCAAGCCCG
>NZ_JTKF01000074.1:0-15522 GCF_000828175.1 Pseudomonas sp. W15Feb9B
AACCATCGCGATGGAAGATGGCCTGCGTTTCGCTATCCGTGAAGGCGGTCGTACCGTCGGCGCTGGCGTCGTAGCTAAAATCATCGAATAAGCGGTTGTAATGTATTTTTCGGGCCGGCATAATGGTCGGCCTGATTTTGTTTTAGGTCAGTAGCTCAATTGGCAGAGCGACGGTCTCCAAAACCGTAGGTTGGGGGTTCGATTCCCTCCTGACCTGCCAGATTCACTCGGTGTATCTGGCTTTCTTTTCACAGGATCTTCATAGATGACTCCTAAGGCTGAAGCTCAAGGCTCTCGCTTCGATCTGCTAAAGTGGCTTGTGGTAGCTGCTTTGGTGGTTGTGGGTGTAGTTGGCAATCAGTATTACGCTGCTTCGCCGATCCTGTACCGTGTACTAGCACTGCTCGTGATTGCTGCTGTTGCTGCCTTTGTGGGCCTGCAGACTGCAAAGGGCAAGTCGTTCTTCGTACTGGTTAAGGAAGCGCGCACCGAGATTCGTAAAGTCGTATGGCCAACTCGCCAGGAAACTACGCAGACAACGTTGATTGTTGTTGCTGTGGTTATCGTTATGGCGTTGCTGTTGTGGGGTGTTGATTCCCTGCTCGGCTGGCTTGTTTCCTTGATTGTCGGCTAAGGGTGTCCCGTGGCTAAGCGTTGGTACGTTGTGCATGCTTACTCGGGTTACGAGAAGCATGTCATGCGCTCGCTGATTGAGCGCGTTAAGCTGGCTGGCATGGAAGATGGCTTCGGCGAAATTCTGGTTCCCACTGAAGAAGTGGTTGAAATGCGTAATGGCCAGAAGCGCAAAAGCGAGCGTAAGTTCTTCCCAGGTTATGTGCTGGTGCAGATGGATATGAACGAGGGTACTTGGCACTTGGTCAAGGATACTCCTCGGGTGATGGGCTTCATTGGCGGTACCGCCGACAAACCTGCTCCAATCACCGACAAAGAGGCGGAAGCCATTCTGCGTCGCGTGGCCGATGGTAGTGATAAGCCGAAGCCGAAAACTCTGTTTGAGCCGGGTGAAGTGGTTCGTGTTACCGATGGTCCATTCGCTGACTTTAACGGTACCGTCGAAGAAGTTAACTACGAAAAGAGCCGTGTCCAGGTGGCAGTGCTTATTTTCGGTCGCTCTACCCCGGTAGAGTTAGAGTTCAGTCAGGTCGAAAAGGTCTAACTGAACAAGCATCCCAACCCCGCAGCCCTAGGCTGTGGGGTTTTGTCGTCACTGGGATAAACGCGCAAGTAACCGGGGAGCCTTTCGAGGCGTTCGAACCCGTAATTGGAGTGCCTCATGGCCAAGAAGATTACCGCTTACATCAAGCTGCAAGTGAAGGCCGCTCAGGCTAACCCAAGCCCACCTGTTGGTCCTGCTCTGGGTCAGCACGGCGTGAACATCATGGAATTCTGCAAGGCTTTCAACGCCCGTACTCAGGGTCTTGAAGCAGGTCTGCCGACTCCAGTGATCATCACTGTCTACAGCGACCGTAGCTTCACTTTCGAAACCAAATCCACCCCTGCTTCGGTTCTGCTGAAGAAGGCGGCCGGTCTGACCAGCGGTTCCGCTCGTCCGAACACCGTTAAGGTTGGCACTGTTACCCGTGCTCAGCTGGAAGAAATCGCGAAAACCAAAAACGCGGATCTGACTGCAGCTGATATGGATGCAGCCGTGCGTACTATCGCCGGTTCTGCTCGTAGCATGGGCCTTAACGTGGAGGGTGTGTAATGGCTAAGCTGACCAAGCGTCAAAAGGCTATCGCCGGCAAAATCGAAGCAGGCAAGGCCTACAACATTGTAGACGCTGCTGCTCTGCTGGCTGAGCTGTCGACTGTCAAGTTCAGCGAGTCGTTCGACGTTGCTGTAAACCTGGGTGTAGACCCGCGTAAATCCGACCAGGTTGTTCGTAGCGCTACTGTGCTGCCACACGGCACTGGCAAGACCGTTCGCGTTGCTGTGTTCACCCAGGGTCCAGCTGCTGAGGCCGCTCTGGCTGCCGGCGCTGACCGTGTAGGTATGGACGACCTGGCTGCCGAAATGAAAGGCGGCGACCTGAACTATGACGTAGTGATCGCATCCCCGGATGCCATGCGCGTTGTAGGTCAACTGGGTCAGATCCTCGGTCCACGTGGCCTGATGCCTAACCCGAAAGTCGGCACCGTAACTCCAGACGTAGCTACCGCAGTTAAAAACGCCAAGGCTGGTCAGGTTCGTTATCGCACCGACAAAAACGGCATCATCCACACTTCCGTTGGCAAGATCGGCTTCGATGCCGTCAAACTGAAGGAAAACGTTGAAGCCCTGATCGCTGATCTGAAGCGTATCAAGCCAGCTTCTTCGAAAGGTATCTACGTCAAGCGCGTTACCCTGAGCACCACTATGGGCCCAGGTCTGGTTATCGACCAGAGCTCGCTGGACGCGTAAGACAAAGGTTGGCGCGTTTGATCGCGTCAATTGAAAGATTGGGGTCCCTGCCTGGCGGGGGCTATCCAAGACCGTAGGCGACGCAAGTCTTAAACCATAAGCCTACGCAGATGGTGCTCCCGGTTCCTTACCGAATCAGACACCAAAACGACATTCGGTTTCGACCGAGTGAAACGGTAACAAGCAGGAGTTAAACCCGTGGCAATTAATCTCGAAGACAAGAAGGCCATCGTCGCTGAAGTCAACGAGGCTGCCAAAGTCGCTCTGTCCGCTGTCGTGGTTGATGCCCGTGGCGTAACAGTAGGCGCAATGACCGGACTCCGTAAAGAGGCTCGTGAAGCTGGCGTTTACGTACGTGTTGTACGTAACACCCTGCTCAAGCGCGCTGTTGCTGACACTGAATACAGTGTCCTCAACGACGTGTTCACCGGCCCGACCCTGATTGCATTCTCGAACGAACATCCGGGCGCTGCTGCCCGTATCTTCAAAGAGTTTGCCAAGGGTCAGGACAAGTTCGAGATCAAGGCAGCTGCGTTCGAGGGCAAGTTCCTCGCAGCTAATCAGATCGACGTACTGGCAACTCTGCCGACCCGTGACGAAGCAATTTCTCAGCTGATGAGCGTGATTCAAGGCGCTACCAGCAAATTGGCTCGTACTCTGGCGGCAATTCGCGACCAGAAAGAAGCTGCCGCAGCCTAAGGCTCGTCGACTTCTCGCGTTTTTTGTTTATTTCGATGGTCGCGTAGGCCGTCCCCCAATTCAGGAATTGAGTCATGTCTCTGACTAACGAACAAATCATCGAAGCAATCGGCCAGAAATCCGTAGTGGAAATCGTTGAGCTGATCAAAGCGATGGAAGAAACCTTCGGCGTTACCGCTGCTGCCGCTTCGGCTGGCCCAGCTGTAGCTGCTGCTGCTGTTGAAGAGCAAACCGAGTTCAACGTTGTCCTGGTTGAAGCCGGCGAGAAGAAAGTAAACGTGATCAAGGCAGTTCGTGAACTGACCGGTCTGGGCCTGAAAGAAGCCAAAGAGAAAGTAGATGGCGCTCCTCAGGTTGTAGCTGAAGGCGTTTCGAAAGAAGCTGCTGAAGACGCTAAGAAGAAGCTGGAAGAAGCAGGCGCTAAAGTCGAGCTGAAATAAGTATCGACTTTGCTCCTCCAGCCCGAGCGTCAAGCGACAGGCTGATGGCTGGTGGCTCTTGCCACCGGCCTTTTTCCGTTATTGGCAGCCGACTGGGTCGGTGCTGATAAAGGCGCTGTAACCACCCGATGCGGTGGCGCAAACCATGGGGTTTGCACGATTTTCTGGCTGCTCCCGTCGGGAGGGGCCAAACAAGCAGGTGACCAAGCTGGGGAACGCTGATGGCTTACTCATATACTGAGAAAAAACGTATCCGCAAGGACTTTAGCAAGTTGCCGGACGTCATGGATGTGCCTTACCTCCTGGCCATCCAGCTGGATTCGTATCGTGAATTCTTGCAAGCGGGAGCGACTAAAGATCAGTTCCGCGACGTGGGCCTGCATGCGGCCTTCAAATCCGTTTTCCCGATCATCAGCTACTCCGGCAATGCTGCGCTGGAGTACGTCGGTTATCGCTTGGGCGAACCGGCATTTGATGTCAAAGAATGCGTGTTGCGCGGTGTAACTTTCGCCGTACCTTTGCGGGTAAAAGTGCGCCTGATCATTTTCGACAAAGAATCGTCGAACAAAGCGATCAAGGACATCAAAGAGCAAGAAGTCTACATGGGCGAAATCCCATTGATGACTGAGAACGGTACCTTCGTAATCAACGGTACCGAGCGTGTTATCGTTTCCCAGCTGCACCGTTCCCCGGGCGTGTTCTTCGACCACGACCGCGGCAAGACGCACAGCTCCGGTAAACTGCTGTACTCCGCGCGCATCATTCCTTACCGCGGTTCGTGGCTGGACTTCGAGTTCGACCCGAAAGACTGCGTATTCGTGCGTATCGACCGTCGTCGCAAGCTGCCGGCCTCGGTACTGCTGCGTGCGCTCGGCTACACCACCGAAGAAGTGCTGGACGCTTTCTACACCACCAACGTATTCCACGTTAAAGGCGAAGGCCTGAGCCTGGAACTGGTGCCGCAGCGCCTGCGCGGTGAAGTGGCCGTCCTCGATATCCAGGACGATAAAGGCAAGGTGATTGTCGAGCAGGGCCGTCGTATTACTGCCCGCCACATCAACCAGCTGGAAAAAGCCGGGATCAAAGAGCTGGACGTGCCTCTGGACTACGTTCTGGGTCGCACTACCGCCAAGGTCATCGTGCATCCGGCTACCGGCGAAATCCTGGCAGAGTGCAACACCGAGCTGTCGACCGAAGTCCTGGCGAAAATCGCCAAGGCCGGCGTTGTTCGCATCGAAACTCTGTACACCAACGACATCGACTGCGGTCCGTTCATCTCCGACACGCTCAAGATCGACTCCACCAGCAATCAATTGGAAGCGCTGGTCGAGATCTATCGCATGATGCGTCCAGGCGAGCCGCCAACCAAAGACGCTGCCGAAACCCTGTTCAACAACCTGTTCTTCAGCCCTGAGCGCTATGACCTGTCTGCGGTCGGCCGGATGAAGTTCAACCGTCGTATCGGTCGTACCGAAATCGAAGGTTCGGGCGTGCTGTGCAAGGAAGACATCGTCGCGGTCCTGAAGACTCTGGTCGACATCCGTAACGGTAAAGGCATCGTCGATGACATCGACCACCTGGGTAACCGTCGTGTTCGCTGCGTAGGCGAAATGGCCGAGAACCAGTTCCGCGTTGGCCTGGTACGTGTTGAGCGTGCGGTCAAAGAGCGTCTGTCGATGGCCGAAAGCGAAGGCCTGATGCCGCAAGACCTGATCAACGCCAAGCCAGTGGCTGCGGCGGTGAAAGAGTTCTTCGGTTCCAGCCAGCTGTCGCAGTTCATGGACCAGAACAACCCGTTGTCCGAGATTACCCACAAGCGTCGTGTCTCTGCACTCGGCCCTGGCGGTCTGACTCGTGAGCGCGCGGGCTTCGAAGTCCGTGACGTACACCCGACTCACTACGGTCGTGTCTGCCCGATTGAAACGCCGGAAGGTCCGAACATCGGTCTGATCAACTCCCTGGCTGCGTACGCTCGCACCAACCAGTACGGCTTCCTGGAAAGCCCGTACCGTGTGGTGAAAGAGGGTGTGGTCACCGACGAGATCGTGTTCCTGTCCGCTATTGAAGAAGCCGATCACGTGATCGCGCAGGCTTCTGCGACCATGAACGAGCAGAAAGTCCTGATCGACGAACTGGTAGCCGTACGTCATCTGAACGAATTCACCGTCAAGGCGCCGGAAGACGTCACCTTGATGGACGTTTCGCCGAAGCAGGTAGTTTCGGTTGCAGCGTCGCTGATTCCGTTCCTCGAGCACGACGACGCCAACCGTGCGTTGATGGGTTCGAACATGCAGCGTCAAGCTGTACCAACCCTGCGCGCTGACAAGCCGCTGGTCGGTACCGGCATGGAGCGTAACGTGGCTCGCGACTCCGGCGTTTGCGTCGTGGCTCGTCGTGGCGGCGTGATCGATTCCGTTGATGCCAGCCGTATCGTGGTTCGTGTTGCCGATGACGAAGTTGAAACCGGTGAGGCCGGTGTCGACATCTACAACCTGACCAAATACACCCGCTCGAACCAGAACACCTGCATCAACCAGCGTCCGCTGGTGAGCAAGGGTGATCGCGTTCAGCGTAGCGACATCATGGCCGACGGCCCGTCCACCGACATGGGTGAACTGGCGCTGGGTCAGAACATGCGCATCGCGTTCATGGCATGGAACGGCTTCAACTTCGAAGACTCCATCTGCCTGTCCGAGCGTGTGGTTCAGGAAGACCGTTTCACCACGATCCACATTCAGGAACTGACCTGTGTGGCGCGTGACACCAAGCTTGGCCCAGAGGAAATCACTGCGGACATCCCGAACGTGGGTGAAGCTGCACTGAACAAGCTGGACGAAGCCGGTATCGTTTATGTCGGTGCTGAAGTAGGCGCAGGCGATATTCTGGTGGGTAAAGTCACTCCGAAAGGCGAGACTCAACTGACTCCGGAAGAAAAACTGCTGCGTGCGATCTTCGGTGAAAAAGCCAGCGACGTTAAAGACACCTCCCTGCGTGTACCTACCGGTACCAAAGGTACTGTCATCGACGTACAGGTCTTCACCCGCGACGGCGTTGAGCGTGATGCTCGTGCACTGTCGATCGAGAAGTCCCAGCTGGACGAGATCCGCAAGGATCTGAACGAAGAGTTCCGTATCGTTGAAGGCGCGACCTTCGAACGTCTGCGCTCCGCTCTGGTAGGCCACAAGGCTGAAGGCGGCGCCGGCCTGAAGAAAGGTCAGGACATCACCGACGAAGTGCTCGACGGTCTTGAGCATGGTCAGTGGTTCAAACTGCGCATGGCTGAAGATGCTCTGAACGAGCAGCTCGAGAAGGCTCAGGCCTACATCGTTGATCGTCGCCGTCTGCTGGACGACAAGTTCGAAGACAAGAAACGCAAACTGCAGCAGGGCGATGACCTGGCTCCAGGCGTGCTGAAAATCGTCAAGGTTTACCTGGCAATCCGTCGTCGCATCCAGCCGGGCGACAAGATGGCCGGTCGTCACGGTAACAAAGGTGTGGTCTCCGTGATCATGCCGGTTGAAGACATGCCGCACGATGCCAATGGCACTCCGGTCGACGTCGTCCTCAACCCGTTGGGCGTACCTTCGCGTATGAACGTTGGTCAGATCCTTGAAACCCACTTGGGCCTCGCGGCCAAAGGTCTGGGCGAGAAGATCAACCGGATGGTCGAAGAGCAGCGTAAAGTCGCTGAGCTGCGCACCTTCCTGGACGAGATCTACAACCAGATCGGCGGTCGTAACGAAGATCTGGACAGCTTCTCCGATCAGGAAATCCTGGATCTGGCGAAGAACCTGCGTGGCGGTGTTCCAATGGCCACTCCAGTGTTCGACGGTGCCAAGGAAAGCGAAATCAAGGCCATGCTGAAACTGGCAGACCTGCCGGAAAGCGGCCAGATGCAGCTGACTGACGGCCGTACCGGCAACAAGTTCGAGCGTCCAGTTACCGTTGGCTACATGTACATGCTGAAGCTGAACCACTTGGTAGACGACAAGATGCACGCGCGTTCTACCGGTTCGTACAGCCTGGTTACCCAGCAGCCGCTGGGTGGTAAGGCGCAGTTCGGTGGTCAGCGTTTCGGGGAGATGGAGGTCTGGGCACTGGAAGCATACGGTGCTGCTTACACTCTGCAAGAAATGCTCACAGTGAAGTCGGACGATGTGAACGGCCGTACCAAGATGTACAAAAACATCGTGGATGGCGATCACCGTATGGAGCCGGGCATGCCCGAGTCCTTCAACGTGTTGATCAAGGAAATTCGTTCCCTCGGCATCGATATCGATCTGGAAACCGAATAACACGTGACGCGATCGAGAGCGGGGCAGGACTGCCCGCTCTCTGCTCCGCCAGGAGGAAAGGCCTTGAAAGACCTACTGAATTTGCTGAAAAACCAGGGTCAAGTCGAAGAGTTCGACGCCATCCGTATCGGATTGGCCTCGCCTGAGATGATCCGCTCGTGGTCGTTCGGTGAAGTTAAAAAGCCGGAAACCATCAACTATCGTACGTTCAAACCTGAGCGTGACGGTCTGTTCTGCGCCAAGATCTTTGGCCCGGTAAAGGATTACGAGTGCCTGTGCGGTAAGTACAAGCGCTTGAAGCACCGTGGTGTGATTTGCGAAAAGTGCGGCGTTGAAGTCGCACTGGCCAAGGTTCGTCGTGAGCGCATGGCGCACATCGAACTGGCTTCGCCGGTTGCCCACATCTGGTTTCTGAAATCGCTGCCGTCCCGTATCGGCCTGCTGATGGACATGACCCTGCGTGATATCGAACGCGTTCTCTACTTCGAGAGCTACGTCGTTATCGATCCAGGCATGACCACCCTTGAAAAAGGTCAGCTGCTGAACGACGAGCAGTACTTCGAAGCGCTGGAAGAGTTCGGTGACGATTTTGACGCCCGCATGGGTGCCGAGGCTGTCCGCGAACTGCTGCACGCTATCGACCTGGAACACGAGATTGGCCGTCTGCGCGAAGAGATTCCGCAAACCAACTCGGAAACCAAGATCAAGAAGCTGTCCAAGCGTCTGAAGTTGATGGAGGCCTTCCAGGGCTCCGGCAACCTGCCAGAGTGGATGGTGCTGACCGTTCTGCCGGTTCTGCCGCCAGATCTGCGTCCATTGGTCCCGCTGGATGGCGGTCGTTTCGCGACTTCCGACCTCAACGACCTGTATCGTCGAGTGATCAACCGTAACAACCGTTTGAAGCGCCTGCTGGACCTGTCCGCTCCGGACATCATCGTGCGCAACGAAAAGCGTATGTTGCAGGAAGCTGTCGATGCACTGCTCGACAACGGTCGTCGTGGCCGCGCTATCACCGGTTCGAACAAGCGTCCTCTGAAATCCCTGGCTGACATGATCAAGGGTAAGCAAGGTCGTTTCCGTCAGAACTTGCTCGGTAAGCGTGTTGACTACTCCGGTCGTTCGGTAATTACCGTAGGTCCGACCCTGCGTCTGCACCAGTGCGGTCTGCCGAAGAAGATGGCTCTCGAGCTGTTCAAACCGTTCATTTTCGGCAAGCTGGAAATGCGTGGTCTCGCGACCACCATCAAAGCGGCCAAGAAGATGGTCGAGCGCGAGCTGCCAGAGGTTTGGGACGTTCTCGCGGAAGTGATTCGCGAACACCCGGTTCTTCTCAACCGTGCACCGACCCTTCACCGTCTGGGTATCCAGGCGTTTGAACCGGTACTGATCGAAGGTAAGGCTATCCAGCTGCACCCTCTGGTCTGCGCCGCGTACAACGCCGACTTCGACGGCGACCAAATGGCCGTGCACGTACCGCTGACGCTGGAAGCCCAGCTCGAAGCGCGTGCGTTGATGATGTCGACCAACAACATTCTGTCGCCAGCCAACGGTGAGCCAATCATCGTTCCGTCGCAGGACGTTGTATTGGGTCTGTACTACATGACTCGTGAAGCGATCAACGCCAAGGGCGAAGGTCGTGTGTTCGCGGATCTGCAGGAAGTTGACCGTGTGTTCCGTGCCGGCGAAGCTGCACTGCACGCCAAGGTCAAGGTTCGTATCAACGAAACCGTCAATGACCGTGACGGCAACAGCGTGAGCAACACTCGTATCGTCGACACCACTGTCGGCCGTGCGCTGCTGTTCCAGGTTGTGCCAAAAGGTCTGTCGTACGATGTCGTCAACCTGCCGATGAAGAAAAAGGCGATCTCCAAGCTGATCAACCAGTGCTACCGCGTGGTTGGTCTGAAAGAGACCGTGATCTTCGCTGACCAGTTGATGTACACCGGTTTCGCTTACTCGACCATCTCCGGCGTTTCCATCGGTGTTAACGACTTCGTTATCCCGGATGAAAAAGCCCGCATCATCGGTGCAGCCACCGACGAAGTGAAAGAGATCGAGAGCCAGTACGCCTCCGGCCTGGTAACCCAGGGCGAGAAGTACAACAAAGTGATCGACCTTTGGTCGAAGGCGAACGACGAAGTTTCCAAGGCGATGATGGCCAACCTCTCGAAAGAGAAAGTCATCGACCGTCACGGCGACGAAGTCGACCAAGAGTCCTTCAACTCGATGTACATGATGGCCGACTCGGGTGCGCGGGGTTCCGCAGCACAGATTCGTCAGCTGGCCGGTATGCGTGGTCTGATGGCCAAGCCGGACGGTTCCATCATTGAAACGCCGATTACTGCGAACTTCCGTGAAGGTCTGAGCGTACTCCAGTACTTCATCTCGACTCACGGTGCTCGTAAAGGTCTGGCGGATACCGCGTTGAAAACTGCGAACTCCGGTTACCTGACTCGTCGTCTGGTAGACGTGGCGCAGGATCTGGTTGTAACCGAGATCGATTGCGGCACCGAACACGGTCTGCTGATGACTCCGCATATTGAAGGCGGTGACGTTGTAGAGCCGTTGGGTGAGCGCGTATTGGGTCGTGTTATTGCCCGTGACGTATTCAAACCAGGCACCGAGGACGTTATCGTTCCTGCCGGTACCCTGGTAGACGAGAAGTGGGTCGAGTTCATCGAGCTGAACAGCATCGACGAAGTGATCGTGCGTTCGCCGATCAGCTGCGAAACCCGCTATGGTATTTGCGCCAAGTGCTACGGCCGTGATCTGGCTCGTGGTCACCAGGTGAACATCGGTGAAGCGGTCGGCGTTATCGCTGCCCAGTCCATCGGTGAACCGGGTACCCAGCTGACAATGCGTACGTTCCACATCGGTGGTGCGGCAAGCCGTACTTCCGCAGCCGACAGCGTTCAGGTGAAGAATGGCGGTACCGTCCGTCTGCACAACCTGAAACACGTTGAACGAGTGGATGGCCACCTGGTTGCTGTGTCCCGTTCCGGTGAGCTGGCAATCGCTGATGACTTCGGTCGTGAGCGTGAGCGTTACAAGCTGCCGTACGGTGCTGTGATTTCGGTTAAAGAAGGTGACAAGGTCGACGCTGGCGCAATCGTGGCCAAGTGGGATCCGCACACTCACCCAATCGTTACCGAAATGAAAGGTACCGTGACCTACGTGGGCATGGAAGAAGGCATCACGATCAAGCGTCAGACTGACGAATTGACCGGTATGACCAACATTGAAGTACTCGACGCGAAAGATCGTCCAGCTGCGGGCAAGGAAATCCGTCCAGCAGTGAAGATGGTCGACGACAACGGCAAGGATCTGTTGCTGCCAGGCACTGACGTTATCGCTCAGTACTTCCTGCCAGCCAACGCCCTGGTCGGTGTTGCGGACGGTGCGAAGATCGCGATCGGTGATGTTATCGCTCGTATCCCGCAAGAAACTTCGAAAACCCGCGACATCACCGGTGGTCTGCCGCGTGTTGCCGACCTGTTCGAAGCTCGTCGTCCGAAAGAAGCGTCGATTCTGGCTGAAGTCAGCGGCACCATCGCGTTCGGTAAAGAGACCAAAGGCAAGCGCCGTCTGGTTATTACCCCGAACGACGGTAGCGATCCGTACGAAGAGCTGATTCCGAAGTGGCGTCACCTGAACGTGTTCGAAGGCGAACAGGTTAACCGCGGCGAAGTTATCTCCGACGGTCCAAGCGATCCGCACGACATCCTGCGTCTGCTGGGTGTGAGCGCGCTGGCCAAGTACATCGTGAACGAGATCCAGGACGTTTACCGTCTGCAAGGCGTGAAGATCAACGATAAGCACATCGAGACCATCCTGCGTCAGATGCTGCGTAAAGTTGAGATCTCCGAGTCCGGCGATTCCAGCTTCATCAAGGGCGACCAGATGGAACTGACTCACGTACTGGTAGAGAACGAGCGTCTGAATGCGGAAGACAAATTTGTCTCCAAGTTCACCCGCGTTCTGCTGGGTATCACCAAGGCGTCGTTGTCGACCGAATCGTTCATCTCGGCGGCTTCCTTCCAGGAAACCACCCGCGTACTGACCGAAGCGGCAGTCACTGGCAAGCGCGACTACCTGCGCGGCCTGAAAGAAAACGTGGTCGTGGGTCGTCTGATCCCGGCCGGTACCGGTCTGGCTTATCACAGCGAGCGCAAGCGTCGTCGTGATGCAGACAAGCCGTTGCGCGTAAGCGCCAGTGAAGTGGAAGCTGCACTGACCGAAGCGCTGAACTCGAGCGGTAACTGAGTTCTGCGGTAAATAAGCTGAGGCCCTGATCGCTCCGTTCGTCGAATCGAGACAAATTGTCAAGGTTCGACGGGCGGGGAGGTCGGGGCCTTGCCTTGACTGGGGGCAAGATCCTCTTTAGACTCTTGATCCCCTAAATTTGGCGGGAATCCGTTCCTGTCATTTTGCTTTTCTTGCAAGACAATAGCGTCGCAAGACAACAGTGGAGCTAGTAGATGGCAACTATCAACCAGCTGGTACGTCAGCCGCGTAAGCGTATCGTCGAGAAATCCGACGTACCTGCGCTGCAGAACTGCCCGCAACGTCGTGGCGTGTGCACCCGTGTGTACACCACCACGCCGAAAAAACCTAACTCGGCACTGCGTAAAGTATGCCGTGTGCGTCTGACCAACGGTTTCGAGGTTTCCTCGTACATCGGTGGTGAAGGCCACAACCTGCAAGAGCACAGCGTGGTACTGATCCGTGGCGGTCGTGTAAAAGACTTGCCAGGTGTTCGTTACCACACCGTTCGCGGCTCCTTGGATACTTCCGGCGTTAAAGGCCGTAACCAGGGTCGTTCGAAGTACGGTACCAAGCGTCCGAAGTAATCGGCCGTTTTGCAGATTTTCATTTTATTGAGTCGATAAGAGTAAGGTCGGGCTTGCATCCACTGGATCTGTCCCGAACTAACCTGAAGACCGCTTGAGGGCTTATCATGCCAAGACGTCGCGTAGCAGCAAAGCGTGAGATTCTGGACGATCCGAAATACGGAAGCCAGATCCTCGCCAAATTCATGAACCACGTTATGGAAAGCGGCAAGAAAGCCGTTGCCGAGCGTATCGTTTATGGTGCCCTGGAAACCGTGAAGGCTCGTAAGGCCGGCACCGATCCCCTGGAACTCTTCGAAAAAGCACTCGACGCCATCGCTCCGCTGGTCGAAGTGAAGTCGCGCCGCGTTGGTGGTGCTACTTACCAGGTTCCGGTCGAGGTTCGTCCTTCCCGCCGTAACGCTCTGGCAATGCGCTGGTTGGTAGACTTCGCCCGTAAGCGTGGCGAGAAGTCTATGGCTCTGCGCTTGGCTGGCGAACTGCTGGATGCTGCTGAAGGTAAAGGTGCTGCTGTTAAGAAGCGTGAAGACGTGCACCGTATGGCCGAAGCCAACAAAGCTTTCTCGCACTACCGCTTCTAATTTTAGCTTCACTAATTTTGCGAGGGCTTTATGGCTCGTACTACTCCGATTAGTCGCTACCGTAACATCGGTATCGTCGCTCACGTGGATGCTGGTAAAACCACCACCACCGAGCGCGTCCTTTTTTACACTGGCAAAAGTCACAAAATGGGCGAGGTGCATGACGGCGCCGCGACCACAGACTGGATGGTGCAGGAGCAGGAGCGTGGTATTACCATTACTTCTGCTGCCATCACCGCCTTCTGGAAAGGTTCCGAGAAGCAGTATCCTCACGAACACCGCTTCAACGTCATCGATACCCCGGGCCACGTAGACTTCACCATTGAAGTTGAGCGTTCCCTGCGCGTACTCGACGGCGCTGTCGTTGTATTCTGCGGTACTTCGGGTGTTGAGCCTCAGTCGGAAACCGTATGGCGTCAAGCCAACAAATACGGCGTTCCACGTCTTGTTTACGTAAACAAGATGGACCGTGCTGGTGCCAACTTCCTGCGCGTGATTGGTCAGATCAAACAGCGTCTGGGTCACACTCCAGTGCCGATTCAGCTGGCTATCGGTTCGGAAGACAACTTCCAGGGCCAGATCGACCTGATCAACATGCAGGCTGTTTACTGGAACGACTCTGACAAGGGTATGGTTCCTGTTCGCAAGGAAATCCCTGCGGACATGCTCGAGCTGGCTTCTGAGTGGCGCAGCAACATGGTTGAGGCTGCGGCCGAAGCCAGTGAAGAGCTGATGAACAAGTATCTGGAAGGCGAAGAGCTGTCGATCGAAGAGATCAAGGCTGCTCTGCGTCAGCGCACTATTGCTGGCGAAATCGTTCTGGCTGTGTGCGGTTCTTCGTTCAAGAACAAGGGCGTTCCCCTGGTTCTCGACGCCGTTATCGACTTCCTGCCTGCTCCAACCGACATTCCTGCGATCAAGGGTTCCAACCCTGATAACGAGGAAGAGGAAATGGAGCGTCACGCAAGTGACGACGAGCCGTTCGCGGCGCTGGCGTTCAAAATCGCTACTGACCCATTCGTGGGTACCTTGACCTTCGTCCGCGTTTACTCGGGCGTGTTGAACTCCGGCGACGGCGTGATCAACTCGGTTAAAGGCAAGAAAGAGCGCGTGGGTCGTATGGTGCAAATGCACGCAAACGCCCGTGAAGAGATCAAGGAAGTGCGCGCTGGCGACATCGCGGCCCTGATCGGCATGAAGGACGTCACCACTGGTGAAACCCTCTGCAACGCTGACAAACCAATCATCCTGGTTCGTATGGACTTCCCGGAGCCGGTTATTTCGGTTGCCGTAGAGCCTAAGACCAAGGATGACCAGGAAAAAATGGGTATCGCACTGGGCAAGCTGGCTCAGGAAGACCCGTCTTTCCGCGTTAAGACTGATGAAGAGACTGGTCAGACGATCATCTCCGGCATGGGCGAGCTGCACCTGGACATCCTGGTTGACCGGATGCGCCGTGAGTTCAACGTCGAAGCCAACATCGGCAAGCCTCAAGTTTCGTACCGTGAGCGCATCACGAAGAACTGCGAAATCGAAGGCAAGTTCGTTCGCCAGTCCGGCGGTCGCGGCCAGTTCGGTCACTGCTGGATCCGTTTTGCTCCTGCTGACGAAGGTCAGGAGGGTCTGCAATTCCTGAACGAAGTAGTAGGTGGTGTGGTTCCTAAGGAATACATCCCGGCTATCCAGAAGGGTATCGAAGAGCAGATGAAGAACGGCGTTGTTGCCGGCTATCCGCTGATCGGCCTGAAGGCTACCGTGTTCGATGGTTCTTACCACGACGTCGACTCCAACGAGATGGCGTTTAAAGTGGCTGCTTCCATGGCGACCAAGCAACTGGCCCAGAAGGGTGGTGGTGAGTTGCTCGAGCCGATCATGGCGGTAGAGGTTGTTACGCCTGAAGACTATATGGGTGATGTGATGGGCGACCTTAACCGTCGTCGCGGCATGATCCAGGGTATGGAAGATACAGTGTCCGGCAAGGTTATCCGTGCCGAGGTTCCACTGGGTGAGATGTTCGGTTATGCGACCGACGTTCGTTCCATGTCCCAGGGTCGCGCAAGCTACTCTATGGAATTCAAAAAATACGATACGGCTCCGTCGCACATCGTCGAGTCCGTAACCAAAAAACAAGGCTGATTCAGCCCCTTTAGGCTAGGAGTTAATTGTCGTGGCTAAAGAAAAATTTGATCGTTCCCTACCGCACGTCAACGTTGGCACCATTGGTCACGTTGACCAC
>NZ_JTKF01000075.1:0-1143 GCF_000828175.1 Pseudomonas sp. W15Feb9B
GCAAGCCCGCTTGTGTCTGAGTAAGGGAATAAACTCTGGGGTGAGAGGGGTGGATGGCAAGCTGTGAGTCCGCGGTGCTTGAAGCACGAGTGGGAGCAAAGCTGCCATCCACCTTTCTACTCTGGCCCATAAGCCCGAACAGTTGGACGAGCGCCACTCGAATCACAAGCGTGGGCAAAGCCAGAGCACTCTCACTTCTGAGTGTAAGAGGGTTTTGCCATGATTTCCTGGGTCGGCATCGATATCTCCAAATCCAATCTCGTCGTCTGGGTTCAACCACAGAAAGACGGTTTTGAAGTTCCCAATACGGTTGAAGGCTTTGATGCACTGATCGCACGTTTAGCTCAGTACACGGTTGGCCGTGTGCTGTTGGAAGCCACAGGTGGCTATGAACGCAGGGTCATGGCGGCATTGCAGCAGGCAAGCTACAGCGTGCTGAGGATCAATCCTCGCCGGGCCAGAGCCTTTGCCGTAGCAATGGGTAAGAACGCTAAAACCGACCCTATCGACGCGGCGGTTCTCGCCGACTTTGCCGAAGCCCTGCATGAATCTCGCGAAAAGCCCATTTCGCCTGAGCGTGAAGCACTGCGCGAGCTGATTCAATTACGTGAGCACTTCGTCCAGCAGCGCGACGATAATAAGCGTCGACTGCAGCAAGCCCAGTTGCCTGCGGCCATAGAGGCGATCAAGGATCATATTCGCTACCTGCAGACCCAGATCAAACAGTTTGGCAAAGCCATTGATCAAAGCATGCGTGAACTGGATGCAGAAAAAGCCAATCGGCTTCTCTCCGTCAAAGGCATCGGCACTGTGGCGACTGCCAGCTTGCTGGTTTATCTACCCGAACTCGGCGATCTGGATCGCAGGGAGATCGCAGCCCTGGCGGGAATCGCTCCCTACAACGACGACAGTGGCAATCACAGCGGGAAACGTCAGATTTTCGGAGGGAGAGCGCGCGTCAGACGTGCGCTTTACATGTCGTGCTGGGTCGTTATCCGCCATCAAGCCGACTTCAAGGCCCGCTATAAATCCTTAAGAGAACGAGGCAAGAGCGCGAAAGTCGCGCTCATCGCCTGTATGCGAATACTGCTGATCAGACTGAATGCCATGCTGCGAGACGGCACAGAATGGCGATGACGAACG
>NZ_JTKF01000076.1:0-20736 GCF_000828175.1 Pseudomonas sp. W15Feb9B
GAGCTTGCTCGCGAAAGCGGCTTGCCAGACAACATCAAAACAACAGAGCAAACCCCGCACATAAACATAACCCCGCAACCACGTTTAAAATACACGAACCGTTACGCCATACCGGCTACAACGCCTTGCGCCGTTACCTACGCGTACGCCAGAATCCGCCGGCTTACACGGCTATGGGGCGGGCTATATCGTTTCCCTGTCACTGAAAATCAGTGATCGGGTTTGGTAGCTCGTTTCTAAGTGTGATGGCGACGCCATATTCAGTACCTTTTCAGGGACTCGATTTTATGGTGGCCATGCGTGGGGCTCATTCGTGAGCGCCGGGTTTTCCTGCTTAGACCGGTCTACCAACCCGCGTATGGCCGCCACCCTCGTTTGGTAGCGAGAGTGATGGCTCCTTACTTTTGCTAAGCAGGAGCTTCATCCATGTTCAAAGCCACACCCAACCCCCCAGACACCTCAATCCCGTACGACCCAGCCCTCGACCCGCAGAAGATAAAAGCGGCCACCGACCGCGCCATCAACTTCTACCTCAACCCCGGCGCCCTGAAGATCTCGATCCCTTCAGCCTCGTCACGCAAATCCAGCAGAATCTTCCTCATCGACCCCACCGTGGACGAGGAAACCTTGCTCGTCGAAGCCTGCGAATCGTTAGCCGCCGCCAGCGATATGGCCCGCGATATTGGTGACGTCGTCGACCACCCACAGCGCCGGGCCATGCTGATGCTGCATCAGGTGATCATGCTCAGTGAACTGATGGTCAACCGAGTACTGGACGGCCGCCGCGTGCCGAACTAACTGCCCGGTCCTCTGTAGGAGCTGCCGCAGGCTGCGATCTTTTGATCTTGTTTTTAAAAGCAAGATCAAAAGATCGCAGCCTTCGGCAGCTCCTACATTGAGAAATTCTTTCAAGTGCCTCGATCGGAGTGCCAGCTGATGTCCGAAACCTCATCCAATCCGCCGATCACAGAATCGGTATGGCCGTACGAATCCCTCAACTCCAGAAAACTCCACGAAGCCGCCGAACGCGCCCTCGATCACTACCTCGCGCCCGCGCACATCATGGCCACACCGTACACCCCCAGCAGCATGTTCCTGGTCAACCATGTAAAAAACCGCCACCCGGGGAGGGCGGCGGTTTTTTTCTTCAGTGGCGGACTCAGGCCGCGCTGGTGCCGGTGGACGTGTCCTCCGGCGAGTACATCCAGCGCATCAACGAGTGCCGGCCGCTGATCCCCAGTTTGATTGCGGCGCGCTTGAGATAGCTTTCCACCGTGTTGACCTTCAACTGCAATTGCTCGGCCAGCTCCGGCGCGGTACGCCCGGCGAGCAGGCCAATGCACACTTCGGTTTCGCGATTGGACAGGCTCAGGCCCAGTTGCTGTAAACGTTCGTTGAAGCGCAGTCGCAGGTTGTCCAGGCCCGGTTGCGCGCCGTCGGTGCCGGGCGACGGCTCTTCAGTGCCGGTCTGCAAGGGTTGCAGGGCGTGAATGTGTTTTTCCAGCATCGGCAACAGCACCGGAGAGATGTCCTGCAACAAACTCTGCTCCTGGGCCGAGAACCGTTGCGACTGGTCGTTGCGATACACCGAAATCACGTAGCGGTAGCCGTCCTTGCGTCGGGTCAGGTGCAATTGTGAGGCGTCGGCGCTGGCGGAGGCGGGCGCGTCTATCGGCGCGCTCGAGCGTGCGGCAATGTGTTCGCAGAATACCGTTTCAGCCTGCTGGGCCGGGTCTTTGCCGGTTTCCGGCGGATTGCGATGGGCGGGGCGGCCGACCGGCTCAACACGCATTTGCCGAATGTGCGTGGCGTCCACCGCCAGTTGCGTCTGGATCAGGTCATGCAGCATTCGCGGAAAGTGCCGGCTACCGGTGCTCGCAATGACTTTGCCGATATGGGGAAACAGGTGTGAGTTCATAAACATCATCCATGAGTTGCAGGTGAAACAGTCCCATTCCTGACCTGCGTCGAGCATGTTCCCTGGTCGACGCAATGTCAGGATGTGGATCCTATCCTAGTACAACGTTTGAAAGACGGTTTAATGAAGGCGTTATCAGCTTATAACTTCACTCGATTTTTTCCGGCGCCACCACCCACACGCTGCATGGCATCTTGTACAGCAGGTGTTCGACGGTGCTGCCGATCAGACGGCCCACACCCCGGTGGGCGATGCGGCCCATGACGATCATGTCGATGTCATAAGCATCGGCGTAGCTGGCCAGTACCTTGGCCGGGTCGCCCAGGATCATGTGCTGGTTTTCTGCCGGAATATCGTTGCGTTCGGCCAGCTCACGGAACGCTTCGCCCTGGGCATCGAACAGCGCCTTGGCGGCACTGGAGGAAAAGAACGCGGAGGCGTGATCGAAACCGAATTCGGCGGCGCTGAGCGAGGTCAGGTCATGGGCGTAAATCACGTCGAGCTGCGCGTTACACAGCGTCGCCAGTTTATCGGCCTCGTGCAGGATCCGGTCGTTCAGACCTTGGTACTGACCATCGCGATGGAACGGGTCGACCGCCGCGACAATCCGCCGTGGCAGGGCGTGTTGCACATGGCTGACGAAATGCAGCGGCACCGGGCATTCGCGCAGCAGGTGCACATCCAGCGGGGTGAACATCAGGCGCGACAGCAGTGATTCGTGTTCCAGTGCCTTGATCAGCGCCGCCATCGGTTGTTCGCGCAGGTGAATGAGGATTTCCTGCAGCGGCCTCTCGACCCAGACCACCTCGGTGGTGACGTGCACCCCGAGTTTGCGCAATGGCCGGGCCTGGTCCTCAAGCCATTGATGATGGCGTTCGATGTAGCCCAGGCGCATCTGTTCCAGCGCCTGTTCGTTGACCAGTCCGGCGGTCGCCAGGCCTTCCAGATAATCGAAGGCAACGATGTGCAACGCCGCGTCGGAGGCCTTGGCCAGCGCGGCGGCGCGCTCGAAAGCCGGGCTGTTTTTCATCAGGGGCGAAACCACCAGCATGAAACGCGATTGCTCAGACATGACAAATCTCCCGTGGTTGATCGCACACACGACGCGAAAGGGCGGCGTTGTGTTCGGGCCGTGAGCCTTGAGTCCATCGTGGCCTGGGCGTGGCGGGCGGGATTGATATTTGTCAACGGGGCGATTCACCTACACCGTCCATCGGACGTGCGGTAGGGGGAGGCTGTCCGAGGTCCCGGGTGGGAGCGGACGTGCTCGGCGAAAGCGGTGGGCTGATCCGCAGTTTGTTTGACCATTATCAACGTTGGTGCTGTGACGACGGCGCAGTCTTGAGGACATCTCAAGCTGCGACTCGCTCAGAGGATTTGATCATGGCCATGATGAAAGCGGCGATCTTCGTCGAAAAGAACCGCATCGTGCTCGAAGACAAGCCGATTCCGCAAGTTGGGCCACTGGATGCGCTGGTGCGTGTCACCACCACGACAATCTGCGGGACAGACGTGCATATCCTGCGCGGCGAATACCCGGTGGCCAAAGGGCTGACCATCGGTCATGAGCCGGTGGGCGTCATTGAGCGGCTGGGTTCGCAGGTGCGCGGTTTCGTCGAGGGTCAACGGGTGATCGCCGGGGCTATCACGCCCAGCGGCCAAAGTTACGCCTGCCTGTGCGGTTGCGGCTCGCAGGACGGCCCGGACACCCGTCACGGCTTCAAGGCGATTGGCGGCTGGAAGTTCGGCAACACCATCGACGGCTGCCAGGCCGAATACGTGCTGGTGCCGGACGCCCTGGCCAATCTGTGCCCGATCCCCGACGGCTTGAGCGACGAACAGGTGCTGATGTGCCCGGACATCATGTCCACCGGTTTTTCCGGGGCGGAGCGCGGGGAGATCAACATCGGCGACAGCGTCGCGGTCTTTGCCCTCGGGCCGATCGGCCTGTGTGCGGTGGCGGGGGCGCGCCTCAAGGGCGCCACCACGATCATCGGCGTCGATGCCGTGCCCGAGCGCATGAGCGTCGCCCGCCGACTGGGCGCGACCCATGTGGTCAACTTCAAGGATGGCGACGTGGTCGAGCAGATCATGGCGTTGACCGATGGCCGTGGTGTCGACGTGTCCATCGAAGCGCTGGGCACCCAAGGTACGTTCGAAGCGGCCTTGCGGGTGCTGCGTCCCGGTGGTCGCTTGTCGAGCCTGGGAGTGTACTCCAGCGACCTGCGCATTCCGCTCAATGCCTTTGCCGCCGGGCTGGGCGATTACAGCATCGTCTCGACCCTGTGCCCCGGTGGCAAGGAACGCATGCGCCGCTTGATGGCGGTGGTGCAAAGCGGCGCGGTGGACCTGTCGCCGCTGGTGACCCATCGCTTCAAACTCGATGACATCGAGGCGGCGTATGAGCTGTTTGCGCATCAGCGCGACGGGGTCATGAAGGTGGCGATTACCCCTTGAACAAGGGCCTTTTCCGATTCGACGGAGGCTTTTCGATGAACATTGATATCAGTGCAACGGCGGCACCGCATGGCTGGGTGGTGTCGCTGGATGATTGTCGCGTGTACTTCAATCAGTTGCAGGAGGCGCAGGCTTTTGTCAGCCGGCTCCAGACCCGTATCGACGCGCCGCATCCCTGGCCACACGCTACTGAGCGTCAAATATTTACTCCATCCGCGCCGGTCAGAACCGTGAAGGCTGTTGCGGGCTGAATTCGCTCCGCGCAGGGATAAGGCAGGGCAAACCGACGATGAATGAATCCCTGGGCTTGACGGGGGCGGCGGCTGCCTTGGGCATCGGCATGCTCATCGGTCTTGAGCGCGAACGGCACAAGGGTACGGGTGAGCGTCGAGGCAGCGCAGGTTTGCGCACCTTCGCGATCAGCGCGTTGCTGGGCTACGCCGCGATGGTGGTCGGGGCGGCGTTGTTGGTGGGGATTGTCGCAATCGGTTTGACCTTGCTGATCACCGTCGCCTATTGGCGCGGGCGTGATGACGACCCCGGCGTGACCAGCGAAGTGGCGCTGATCATCGTGCTCATATTGGGCGCGTTGTGCACACGCTCACCCGAACTGGCGGTGGCGATTGGCGTGGTGGTGGCGGGTTTGCTGACGTATCGGGAAAAGCTGCATGACTTCGCGATCACGCAGTTGAGCGAAACCGAAATGCGCGATGGGCTGGTCTTGCTGATCACCGCGCTGGTGGTGTTGCCGTTGACGCCGGATCGCTACATCGGGCCGTATGCCGCGCTCAATCTGCGCACCATTTGCACCTTGACGGTGTTGCTGATGCTGGTGGGCGCCGGCGGGCACATTGCCGTTCGTACGCTGGGCATTCGTTACGGCTATGTCATCAGTGCCATCGCCTCCGGTTTCGCTTCCAGCACCGTGACCATTGCGACGATGGGCCATCGGCTCGCCCGGGAGCCGGCGAATCTGCGGATCCTCAGCGCGGCGGCGCTGCTGTCCAATCTGGCGACCATGGTTCAGACCGGGCTGATTCTCGCCACCGTCGATCCAGCCTTGTTGCGCAACATGTGGCTGCCGTTAGTCTGCGGCAGCGTGGCGGCGCTGATCTACAGTGCTTGTTTGATGTTGCCCCGACCCGCCAGAGGAACTGAAGAGACGCTGCCGGCAGGCGGTGCATTCAATTTGAAACTGGCCTTGATCGTTGCGTTGACCATGACCGCGATCACCCTGGTGTCATCGGCCATGCTCAGTCAATTCGGCCAGGTGGGCGTGATGCTCACCGCCACCTTCAGCGGGTTCGCCGATGCGCACGCGTCAACCGCCTCGATCGCCGGGTTGGCCAAGGCCGGTCTGTTACCGGTGGCGGCGATTGTCGCTCCGGCGCTGATCGCGATCAGCAGCAACTCGTTGAGCAAATGCGTGGTGGCCTGGGTCAGCGGCGGCAGTCGTTTCGCGGCGATTGTCATCCCCGGGCAGGTGCTGCTGACACTGGCGATGTGGGCCGGCACCTTGTGGCACTGAAACGCGGCGGCGCGGGTTTGAGGCAGAGCTGATCAAGATCAACTCGTCGGCAGCAGGAGCGGGCAATCTGGAGATCTGTTCACTTGATTCCGTTGGCCGCCGTGCCGAGGTGCCCCATGTCGCAGACCCAACGCTTGTTGTTGATTGCTCCCCCTACCATGAGCCACACCCCGGCGTTCGAGCGTGCCGCCGCGTTGGCGGTCGCCATGCAGTTGCCGTTGCACATCGTCGCCTTCGATTACCTGCAGGCGCTGGCGGTGGCGGGCCTGTTCGCTCCTGAGCAAATCCGTCTGGCCCGGGACGGTTATTTGCGCACGCATCGCCAGTGGCTGGCCGAGCAGGGCAAATTGCTCGAACGGCATGGCATCCAGGTCACCAGTGAGGTGGTCTGGGTGCAACATCCTTACGAAGAAGTCCTGCAGTTCGTCAACGAAATGCCGTTGGCGCTGATCATCAAGGATGCGCAGCAGGAGTCGGCGTTGAAGCGGGTGTTTTATACCCCGCTGGATTGGCAGCTGCTGCGCGATTGCCCGGTGCCGGTGCATCTGGTCACCGATGACGTGCATCCAAGGCCACGCAGTGTGCTGGCGATCATTGACGTACTGCGCAGTGAAGATCAGGACTTGCTGTTCAATGATCAGATTGTCGACGCTGCGGTGCGCCTGGCCGAGCAGTGTGATGCCAGGCTTGAGTTGCTGCATGTCTACGACTGGGCGGCGGTGTATGCCACGGACATGGGCTACGGCGCCTTGCCGCTGGCCACCGGCATCTATGAGTCACTGGGCAGTGCGCAACATGAGGCATTTGCCGCCCTGGCCGAACGCCACGGTGTGCCGCCGACCTGCCGACATTTTGTCGAGGGTCCACCGGTGCCGAGCATTTGCGAGTTTGCCGCCGAACATCACATTGAGGTGATCGTGTTGGGCACGGTGCAGCACCACGGTTTGAACAAGTTGTTGGGCACCACCGCCGAACAGATCCTGCATCGTGCGCCGTGCAGTGTGCTGGCGATCAAACCGGGACATACCTTGCAATCGTGAAGAATCGCCCGGTGCCGAGTCGTTTTGCAGACTCGGCATCGGGCGATTTTTACAGGTGAAGACGGTGTATCACCTGACGGCTGTCTTCAGGATCGTGGTGGGTTTCGAACTTCAGCGCCCGGGCCAGTTCGCGCATCGGTTCGTTGCTGGCAACGTCGACCGAATACATCTGGCGGAAGCCGTTCTGGCGTGCAGCCTTGATCAGATGCTCCATCAACAGCGTCCCCAGGCCCAGGTGTTGCCATTCATCGGCAACGGTGACGGCACATTCGCATTCATGCTCGCCGGTGGCGGCATACCGGCTGATGCCGATTTCGATCAGTTGGCCGTTTTCATGCACCAGCGCGATGAACGCCGTGCGCTGCCGGTTATCGGTGTCCATCAGTTGGTCGAGCATTGCCGGGCCGGGCTCGCTGATCTGCGCCAGAAAACGCATGTGCCGGGACTCGGGCGACAGGCGCTTGATGAAGGCGTATTCACGCTCGCGATCCTTTTCCGCCAACGGACGGATCAACACATGACGCCCATCCTTGACGGCCTCGATCCAGTGTTGCCCGGAGACTGCGGCGTAGGCCGCCACGGCTCGATCGTTGTGGTCTTTGACTGTAAGCATGGGGTAATCCTCCATCCGGTTTGAAAGGCTGACACGGGTTGAGCAACGGTTGTTTTTGATGGTTTTACGCCGTCGCCGAGGCCAGCATCTGATCTGGATCAGACACACGCGAACGCGTCACTCAATGGCTGTTGGTTGATGTAAATCAACGTCGGGCAGTGGGCCGCGAGCGCAGGCTGGAACCTTGCCGGTCGTGCAACGCCGGTGCCGAGCGGAGGTGTGTGATGGGGCAATATCAACGTGTGCTGCTGGTCGCCGACCAGACCCTGCATCAGTCACCCGCCATGCTGCGCGCCATGGCGCTGGCCAAGGCGAGCGGGGCGGCGCTGGACGTACGGGCCTTTGTCGAACCGGTGCCGGTTGCGCATCTGTGGGAAGAAAGAATCGACGAAGTCGACGCTCAGCGCTATTTGCGGCGCTACCGCCGCTGGATCGCCGATGAGGTCGAGCGACTCAACGGCCATGGCCTGAAGGTCACCGTCGATGTGGTGTTCACCACGCACCCGTTGCTGGAGATTCTCAGGACCGTGCAGGCACTCAAGCCCGATCTGCTGATCAAGGATGTGGCGCTGGAGCCAGTGCTGAAACGGGTGTTCATCACGCCGCTCGATTGTCACTTGCTGCGTGAATGCCCGGTGCCGGTGCACCTGGTCAATCAGATTCGCTATGCATTACCGCATCGAGTGGTCGCGGCGGTGGATCCGTTCGATCCGGCCACGCAGATCAACGGTTTGAACGACACCATCATCCAGACGGCCAACGCCCTGGCCTTGCAATGTGACGCGCCGTTGCACTTGTTGTACGCCTATGACTTGTCGGCGGCATTCAACGGTGACGCACCGCTGGTGACCGGTTGCTGGAACGGCAATTTTGTCGAAGAACTGCGTGAATCGCTGCATCAGGCTTTTGTGACCTTGGCCGATCGTCATGGCGTACCCCCGGAACGTCGGCATTTCGCCATGGGCTTGCCGGTGCCGGTGATCAGTGAATTTGTCGAGCAGTACCTGGCTGACGTGGTGGTGATGGGCACGGTGCATCGGGTCGGCGTTGACCGGTTGATCGGCAGCAACACCGAGCGGGCACTGTACTCGGTGCCGGGCAGCATTCTGGCGGTCAGGCAACGGGGCCCCAGCGATTGACCGGCCGGGGCCGGCCTCAGCGTGGCGAGCGGTGGCAGCCGGCAACCAATTGCTTGAGGCCGTCCATGTTCTGGATTCGCACGTCGCGGCCGCTGATTTCCACCAGTCCCTGATCCCGCAGGTGAGCGATGCCCCGGCAGATGGTTTCCAGACGCAGCCCGAGAAAGGAACCGATTTCCTCGCGGCGCATTTTCAGCACGAAATCCTTTGCCGAGTAACCGCGCAGGCTCAAGCGTTGCGACAGGTTGAGCAGAAACGCCGCCAGCCGCTCATCCGAGTTCATGTTGCCCATGAGCATCAACATGCTGTGGTCGCGCACGATTTCACGGCTCAGCAACCGATTGAGGTTGTGCTGCAGCGACGGCAGGTTCTGCGCCAGTTTTTCCAGCTGCGCGAAGTGGATCGGGCAGACCTCGCTGTCCTCCAGGGCAAAGGCATTGCAGGCATGCTCGTCGGCGCTGATGGCGTCCAGCCCGAGCATCTCGCCGGGGATGTGAAAACCGGTGACCTGTTCACGGCCGTCCACCGACAGCATGCTGGTCTTGAACGAGCCGATTCGCACGGCATACAACGAGCGCAGCGGATCGCCCGTGCGGTACAGCGCAGCACCCTTTTTGACCTTGACCCGTTGCACGATGAGCGTGTCCAGGCGCTCGACTTCTGCACCGCTCATGCCGATCGGCAGACACAACTCCAGCACACTGCAGTTGGAGCACGCGGTTTTGAGGTGGTGCACAGGCAGAGCAAGTTTTTCGGACATGGGAGGGTTCACGCGGTTGGGGGTGGGTTAAGCATAGGTGCCCCGCATACGGACACCGATTTCATTTAACAACCGCCTGCGCCAGCTGACGAACGGACGAAAGCGCAGTGCTGGGAACGCAGCTGCGCCATTGCTTGATAAAAATCAGAACCCTCGCAAGGTACCGTCGGATACTGGCCGGGCAAGTGGTCACTACTCGATCGACAGGGATGTCAGGCTGGCCCTCAGGCCAGTACCGCACTGCCAGGATGAGGTTCGTATGCTCAGATTCAAGCGAATGCTGTTGATCGCGCCTGCCGAAATGGTTCGCACCCCGGCCTTCGATCGCGCGATGGCTCTGGCGCAGGCAACCGGCGCGGCGCTGCACATTGTGGCGTTCGATTATGTGCAGGCGCTGGCGGTGGCCGGTCTGTTTGATCACGATGCGATGGCCCAGGCACGCGAGGGTTATTTGCAGGTGCACCGGCACTGGCTGGAGCAACAGGCCCGGTTCCACACCGGCAGCGGCGTGCAGGTCAGCAGCGAAGTGGTCTGGGCCAGGGCCACGCCGGCGCATCTGCTGGAGTACATCAACGACTATCGGGCCGATCTGGTGATCAAGGATACCCATCATGTCCCGGCGCTGAATCGGGCATTCCATCGACCGCTGGACTGGCTGTTGCTGCGCGACTGTCCGGCCCCGGTGCATCTGATTACCGAAGCCCGTCATCCTCTGCCGCTGAAAATGCTCGCCGCCGTCGATCTGTCGCATCTGGAGGCTCTGACCCAAGGCCTCAACGACCGCATCCTCGATCTGACCGCCACGCTGGCAAGCGCTTGCGGCGCCGAGCTGCACCTGCTCAATGTCAGCAACTGGTCGGTGCTGGGCGATGCGGCGATGAGCGTGCCGACGCTGAGTCTGGATCACAGCCTGTGCGAGGCGATCAACGACACCCAGCAAGAGGCGTTTGATGCGCTGGCCGAGCGTTACGCAATCGAAGCTCGACGCCGACACCAGATGAGCGGGATCCCGCACAAGGTGATCGAACAGTTCGCTCGCCAGAACGCGTTCGACCTGCTGGTGCTCGGTACGACCTACCAGCAGGGCCTCGACGGCTTCATCGGCGCGACGGTCGAGAGTGTCCTCAACCGGGCGCCGTGCAGTTTGATGATCGCCAAACCCCTACCCGAGGTGAATTGAGACGGAAGCATGCGAGACCGATCCTGGCCACAGGATTGTCCGTTATGAGTTGACAGTGAAACGCTTTTCAACCGATTTATCGGTTTCGGTGGTGTCAGTAATCTGTGCCCATGTTCAACGCAACGCCAACCACCACAACCAAGAAAAGGGAATCAAACATGAGCACTGCAACCTACAACCGCCTGAACAAAGACGACGCCGTAGTCCTGCTGGTCGACCACCAGACCGGTCTGATTTCTCTGGTTCAGGATTTCTCGCCAAACGAATTCAAGAACAACGTGCTGGCACTGGCCGACCTGGCGAAATTCTTCAACCTGCCGACCATCCTCACCACCAGTTTCGAACAAGGCCCCAACGGCCCGCTGGTCCCGGAACTGAAAGAAATGTTCCCGGACGCGCCGTACATCGCCCGCCCAGGCCAGATCAACGCCTGGGACAACGAAGACTTCGTCAAGGCGATCAAGGCCACCGGCCGCAAGCAGATCATCATTGCCGGTGTCGTGACCGACGTCTGTGTCGCATTCCCGACCCTGTCGGCACTGGCCGAAGGCTTCGACGTCTTTGTCGTCACCGACGCCTCCGGCACGTTCAACACCACCGTCCAGCAAGCCGCCTGGAACCGCATGACCCAGGCCGGCGCACAAATGATGAACTGGTTTTCGGTCGCCTGTGAGCTGCACCGCGACTGGCGCAACGACATCGAAGGACTGGGCAATCTGCTGTCGCAGCGGATTCCGAACTACCGGAACCTGATGAACAGTTACTCGGCGTTGACCGCGCAGCAAAAGTGACTGCAGCGTTGTGAATGTGAAAGCCTGCCCTGAAAAGTTAATGCTGTTCACTTAAGCCCGACACTGTGACTGTGGCGAGGGAGCTTGCTCCCGCTGGGCCGCGAAGCGGCCCCAAAAGAGGGACTGCTACGCAGTCCAGCGGGAGCAAGCTCCCTCGCCACGGGTTTCAATTGAATGCAAAGTTTCTTAAGTGAGCAGCATTAGCCCTGAAAAACAGGCTTTTTTCTCCGTTGTCAGCCTGCAGGCGTGCGGCCCAACTCAAACGTGATGAGGATTCGCAGGGAGGGCTTTACAACTGATGCTCACTCAATGGGCTTTTCCTTGATGAGATAGGCGAGAGCGTCGTCGATACTGGCTTCAAATGAGAGGTGCTCGGACTCTTTGACTTCAATGGGATCTTTGAGTTTGAGCGAGTTCTGAAGATAACCTTCAGTCTCAAAATCGCCAAAGGGGTCGAAACTCATGCACTGAGTTGCTTTTTGCAACGCCTTTTTTCCTGCAGGTAGCGGCCTTGGAGGGCCATGATTTCTGTCTTGCTCAAAACGCCTTTTCTTTTCAGGTTGACGAGCAATTGCTCAACACCGTCCAGTTCCACGACATCACCGGCCAGGCGCGTGATGGTCACCGCCATGCAACTGAGGTTGTCACGATCGGCGGTAACCTTGTGGGCTTTGGCAAGCAGGCGAACTTCAGTCGCGACGCTCTGAGTCGCTGATCTGGTCATTTGGAACCCCCTCGTTTTCTCTGTCGGACCATAGCACGGCGTCGTTTCTGTGAGCGTGCCAGCTAACGTTTGGCTATCTGGGAAGGTACGTAAAGAAAGCAGGCTCTATTCGTCTGCGCCGCTGCATTGATGCACGCTACCCGGCGCAATGAACCGAGCGCTGACATCTGCGGTTTTTTGATCAGACTCAGCTGGGTATTCCCTGACGTTTACGGCTAATCTGCGCACTCGCTGACGACAACAAGATAAAAACAGGAGTCACTGATGCAACCGATCCGTCTCGGTCTGGTGGGCTACGGCAAGATTGCCCAGGATCAACATGTTCCGGCGATCAACGCCGATCCCGGATTTCGTCTGGTGGCGGTCGCCACGCAAGGTAAACCCTGTGCCGGGGTGGAGAACTTTCACTCGTTGAGCGAGTTGCTGGAACACGGCCCGGAGGTGGATGCGATTGCGTTTTGTACGCCGCCGCAAGGTCGATTCGCACTGGTGCAGCAGGCGCTGGCCGCCGGCAAACATGTGTTGGTGGAAAAACCACCGTGCGCCACGCTGGGCGAGGCGCTGGCCCTGGTCAGTCAGGCGCAGCAACAGGGTGTCAGTGCGTTGTTCGCCTGGCATTCGCGCTACGCCCCCGGTATTGAAGCTGCCCGTGACTGGCTCGCCAGTCGCACCTTGCAAAGCGTGCAGATCGACTGGAAGGAGGACGTGCGCAAGTGGCATCCCGGGCAGACCTGGATCTGGCAACCCGGTGGTCTGGGCGTTTTCGATCCGGGCATCAACGCCTTGTCGATCGTCACCCGTTTGCTCGCGCAGCCACTGTTTGTCGAGTCCGCCGAACTGCGGGTACCGGACAACTGCCAGTCGCCGATTGCCGCGTCGATCAAGATGTCCGATGCCAGCAGACTCGACGTGCGGGCCGAGTTCGATTTCGACCACGGTCACGACGAACTCTGGAGTATCGAGATTCGCTACGCCGAAGGGGTGCTGCGTCTGGACAACGGCGGAGCGCTGCTGAGCATCGATGGCGTGCGCCAAGCGGTGTCGGAAGAGGGCGAGTACAAGGCGGTGTATCGACACTTCCGGCAACTGATTGGCGATCAGGCCAGCGACGTAGATCTGCAACCACTGCGGCTGGTGGCTGACAGTTTCTTTGTCGGCAGCCGGGTGGCGGTCGAGCCTTTTTATGACCCGGCACGCTGATCGGTTGAAGCGGGATCGCGGTTGTGCGATGCCAGCGAACCTGAGCGTCAGGCCTAAGCTAATGCAAAAAGGGTATTTGTTCGTGGTTTTTAAGATCGTTTAGTTTTGTCTCACGACGAATCAAACGCATCAAACCGATAGACCCCCGATTGCCATGACGGCACACGCTGAATCGATCAAAGGCTCTTCAGGTTTGGTTCACACGGGAGTGAATCATGCCGCATACCCTCGATATCACCACGCTGCCGACGCTCGACCTTTCGTTGTTCGAAGGCACCGCGCAACAGCGTTATGAATTTCTTGAAAACCTGCGTCACGCCGCGCGTGACGTCGGCTTTTTCTATCTCACCGGCCATGGCATCGACAGCGACCTGCTCAAGCAGGTGCAGGATCACGCCCGGCAGTTCTTCGCCTTGTCCGAGCACGAAAAAACCGCCGTCGGCATGATCAATTCGCCGCATTTTCGCGGTTACAACCGTGCTGCTTCCGAGATCACCCGTGGTCAGCCTGACTGGCGTGAGCAGTTCGATCTCGGCGCCGAGCGTGAAGCGTTGCCGCTGGACGCGGACAGCCCGTTGTGGGCTCGGCTGCAGGGGCCCAATCAATGGCCGGCGGCGCTGCCAGAACTAAAACCGCTGCTGCTGGAATGGCAACAGGCGATGACGCGCATGGCGTTGCGCTTGCTGCGTGCCTTTGCCCAGGCGCTGTCGCTGCGGGCGGACGCGTTCGATCAGTTGTACGGCGACAAGCCCAACGAACACATCAAGTTGATGCGCTACCCAGGTCAGGCTGCCAGCGCGAGCCAGCAGGGCGTCGGTGCGCACAAGGATTCGGGGTTTCTGAGCTTTCTGCTGCAGGACCAACAGGCCGGTCTGCAAGTGGAGGTCGAGGAAGGACGCTGGATCGATGCGCTGCCCCGCGACAACACGCTGGTGGTGAACATCGGCGAACTGCTGGAGCTGGCCACCAACGGTTATCTGCGCGCCACGGTGCATCGGGTGGTGTCGCCGCCCGCAGGCAGCGAGCGTTTGTCCATCGCCTTCTTCCTCGGCGCGCAACTCGATGCCGTGGTGCCGCTGTACCCGTTGCCCACCGTGCTGCTGCGTGAAGCGCGTGGCCCGGCGAGTGATCCGCTCAATCCGTTGTTTCGCGATGTCGGCTGGAACTACCTCAAGGGTCGGCTGCGTTCGCACCCCGACGTCGCCCGGCGCTTCTATGCCGACGCGCTGATGCCCGCCGCACCGGCTCGCAAGACCGTCAACGCCTGATTCATCACTCGCTCAAGGACTCCGCACATGTTGAAAAAAGCAGGTTTGACCCTGGCCGTGCTCGGCGCGCTGGTGACTTCGTTCGGCGCTCAGGCACTGGAACCGTTGCGCGTGGCTGCCGACCCGGTGCCCCACGCGCAGATTCTCGCGTACATCCAGACAATCGATCCGCAACTCAACCTCAAGGTCATCGAGATTCCCAACGGCGTGAACTCCAACGAGCTGCTGGTGCATGGCGATGTCGATGCCAATTACTTCCAGCATCTGCCGTACCTGAAATCCCAGGAACAAGCGCTGGGGCAGAAACTCGCGGTGGCCGCCACGGTGCATATCGAGCCGCTGGGCATCTATTCGCGCCGGCACAAAAGCTTCGCCGAGGTGCCGGAAAAAGGCACCGTCGCCGTGCCCAACAACGTCACCAACCTGAGCCGTGCGCTGTACCTGTTGCAGGACAACGGGTTGATCAAACTCAAGCCCGGCTTCAAGGATCCGGCGGCCGATCAGGCCACCCCCAAGGACATCGCCGAGAACCCGAAACAGCTGAAGATCCTCGAAATCGAATCGCCGCAAATTCCTCGGGCGCTGGACGATGTCGACCTCGCAGTGATCAACGGCAACTACGCGCTGGAAGCCGGACTGGTGCCGGCCCAGGATGCGCTGGGGCTGGAAAAGGCCGAGCACAATCCGTACGCCAACATCCTGGTGACCACGCCGAAATTGCAGAACGATCCGCGCATCGCACAACTGGCCAAAGACCTGACCTCGCCGCAAGTGGCGAAATACATCACTGATAACTTCAAGGGTTCGGTGATTCCGGTGGAGGATGCCAAGCCATGATCGTCGTCGAGCGTTTGAGCAAGACCTACCCGTCAGCGCCGGCACCGGCACTGGATCAGGTGTCACTGAGTATTCCCGACGGCGCGATCTACGGCATCCTCGGGCGCAGCGGCGCAGGCAAGTCGACCCTGTTGCGTTGTCTCAATCTGCTCGAACGCCCGGACAGCGGGCAAATTCTCATCGACGGCGTGGACCTGCTGACCTTGACGCCCAGCCACCTGCGTCGCCAGCGGCAGCGCATCGGCATGATTTTCCAGGGCTTCAATCTGCTGCATTCACGCACCGTGTTCGACAACATCGCCGTGCCGCTGGAGATCGCCAACGTCGGCAAACCGTGGCGCCATGTGCGGGTGCGCGAGCTGCTGGAACTGGTCGGTTTGACGGACAAGGCGCAAGCCTTTCCCTCGCAGTTGTCCGGTGGGCAAAAACAGCGGGTGGGGATTGCCCGCGCCCTGGCAGCGGAGCCTGCGTATCTGCTGTCGGACGAAGCCACCAGTGCGCTGGACCCGGAAACCACGGCGTCGATTCTTGAGCTGCTGCGCGATATCAACCGGCAACTGGGTGTGACCATTGTGCTGATCACCCATGAGCTGGACGTGGTCAAGTCGATCTGCGATCACGCAGCGTTGATGGCCGACGGGCGCCTGGTCGAGTCCGGCCCGGTGCCGCGTTTGCTTGCCGATCCGCAGTCGAGTCTCGGCACTTCGTTGCGTCCGACCTGCGGCCTGCCGCTGGGCCACGACATTCCCGGGCTCAGCTTCCTCAAGCAATACGGCGTGCGAGCGGCTCAGTCATGAACCGCGCGATCAACTGGAATGAAATCCTGCAACTGCTGTTCAACGCCACCGGCGAAACCCTGTACATGGTCTTGCTTGCCGGGCTGTTCACGCTGCTGATCGGTTTGCCGCTCGGGGTGTTGCTGTTTGTCAGTCGCCGCGACGGCCTGCGGCCGCTGCCACGGCTCAATGCCGCGCTGGGTTCGCTGGTCAATCTGGGGCGCTCGCTACCCTTTGTGGTGATGTTGATTGCGCTGATTCCGCTGACGCGTCTGCTGGTGGGTACGACCCTCGGCAGCACCGCTGCGGTGGTGCCGATCACCATCGGCGCGTTTCCGTTTTTCGCGCGGATCGTCGAGAACGCGCTGGACGAAGTCGACAAGGGCCGGATCGAAGCGATCCTCGCCATGGGCGGCGATATCCGCCATGTGATTTGCAAAGTGCTGCTGCCCGAAGCGCTGCCGGCACTGCTGGCGGGGATCACCCTGACGCTGGTGATGCTGATCGGTTTTTCTTCCATGGCCGGGGTGATTGGCGGTGGAGGCCTCGGTGATCTGGCGATCCGTTACGGCTATCAGCGTTTCAACAACGAAGTGATGGTCGCCACCGTGGTGGTGCTGGTCATTCTGGTGCAGGGCGTGCAAAGCCTGGGCGACCGACTGGTGCGCTCGCTGGCCCATCGACGTTAAGGAATTTTATGAGTGTCGTCGTGGCCCGCGCCCCGCTGATTCAGGTGCGTGAACTGAACAAGCGCTTCGGCTCGAACAGCGCCCTGGATCGCGTCAGCCTGCAGATTCATCCCGCCGAAGTGGTGGCGTTGCTCGGTGCCAACGGTGCCGGCAAATCGACGCTGGTGAAGATTCTCGCCGGCAGCCAGCGCGCTGATAGCGGCGAGATTTACATCGACGGGCAGCCCCGGCAATTCAGCTCGCCGCTGTCGGCACGTCGAGTCGGAATCGTTGCCGTGCATCAGCAGATCAACGAGGGCATTACGCCCGGTTTGAGCGTGGCGGAAAACCTGCTGCTCGATGAGTTGTGCAAGCCCGACGCGGACTTTTGGCTCAATCGCCAACGCCTGCTGGAGCGCGCCGCGCGTATCGCCGCCGGGCTGGACCTGAAATTGCCGCTGGAGCAGCCGATTGAACACCTGGGCCTGGCCGAACGGCAGTTGGTGGTGCTGGCGCGGGCCTTTGCCCTGCAGCCGCGTCTGTTGATTCTTGATGAGCCGACTGCCGCGTTGTCGGATGCCGAGGCGCAGCGGCTGTTCGGGTTGATCGACACCCTGCGCAGTCGTGGCGTGGCGATTGTTTACATCTCCCATCGCTTGTCCGATTTGCAACGGGTGGCGGATCGCGCCATTGTCTTGCGCGATGGGCGACTGGCCGGAGAATTCAGCGCACGGCAGTTGCCGGAAGCGGTGCACGCCATGCTCGGGCAGGCGCTGGACGGGCATGTCTACACGCCCGGCAGCGTGGGCCGAAAAGTGTTGGGCGTGCGCGATTTGCAGATTTTGCCACGCTCCAGGCGTTTCGATTTCAACCTGCACCAAGGCGAAGTGGTGGTGCTGACCGGACTGCTCGGCGCTGGCAAAAGCGAGATCGCCGAAGTGCTGTTCGGCTTGCGCAAAGCCGTGGCCGGCAGTCTGCAACTGGACGGCGTGGACTGGCTGCCGGGTTCGCCAAGGGAAGCGATTCGCAGCGGTGTGTTTCTCGCAGCGGAGGATCGCGCCAGTCAGTCGCTGGTGCCGGATTTCTCCCTGCGCCGCACGCTGACACTGCCGTTTCTGCAGCGTTTCACCCGTGCCGGGTTCATTCGCAACCGCGCCGAAGCCGCAGCGGTCGAGGCGCAAGTCGCGGCGCTGGGGATCAAGACCGCCGGCATCGAGGTGCCGATGAGCGCGCTGTCCGGCGGCAATCAACAGAAAGTTGTGCTGGGTCGCTGGCTGCTCGGGGCAGGGCGGGTGTTGATTCTCGATGAGCCGTTTCAGGGCGTCGACGTGCGCGCCCGTCGCGAGATCGGCCAATTGCTGCGCGAGACTGCCGCCAGCCGCGCGACCCTGGTGATTTGCGCCGATGTCGACGAAGCCCTGGAAATCGCCGACCGGATTCTGTTGGTGCGCGATCACGCGGTGGTCGCCGAATACCCGCGTGCCGGTCTTGAGCGCGCGACCCTGGTCACCGCACTGGCCGGCAGCGACGCTAGCGAACATCCCTTTCATGCCACGCCAAGGAGCAGAGCGAGTGCCTGATTCGAGTTCATTGTTGTCGTCCGCTACGGCACCCGCCGAGCGCCTGTTGCACGCGCTGATCCGCTACGGCCTGTTGTGGCTGCTGGCGCTGATCGTGGTGTTTTTCAGTGTCGCGGAGCCGGCGTTTTTGCGCGTCGGCAATCTGTTCAGCATCTTGCAGTCGGTGTCGATCGTCGCGCTGCTGGCCCTCGGTGTGACCCTGACCATGGCCGTCGGCGGGCTTGATCTGTCGATCGGTGCGGTGGCAGCGATGAGCCTGATGATCGCCAGTTACGTGATGGTGGTGCTCGGCTGGGGCGCGGTGCCGGCGGTGCTGATCAGTCTGGCCGGTGGCGCACTGGTCGGGCTGTTCAATGGCTGGCTGATCGTCAAGCTGCGGGTGCCGGATATTCTCGCGACGCTGGGCAACATGTTTCTGGTGATCGGCGTGCAGCTGATTCCCACGGGTGGGCGCTCGATTGCGGTGGGCATGACCTTGCCCAGTGGTGTGGAAACCGAAGGCAGCTTCAGCGCGGCGTTTCTTGCGCTGGGACGTGGGCGTTTGTGGGAGGTGGTGCCGGTGCCGGTAGTGATCACCGCGCTGCTGGCGCTGGCGGTGTGGCTGTTTCTCGAGCGCACGCGCATTGGCCGATTGTTCTATGCGATTGGCGGCAACGAGCAGGCAGCGCGATTGGCCGGCGCGCCGGTGCAGCGTTTCAAGTTGCTCGCTTACGTGCTCTCGGCGTTGCTCGCCGCGCTCGGCGGCTTGCTGTTGGCGGCGCGCCTGGGTCGGGGTGATGTCAGCTCCGGCAACGGTCTGGTGCTCGACGCCCTCGGCGCGGCGCTAATCGGTTTTGCCGTGCTCGGCGCGAAGAAGCCCAATGCCTTCGGCACGTTGGTCGGCGCACTGTTGGTGGCGTCGCTGCTCAATGGCCTGACCATGCTCAACGCGCCGTACTACGCGCAGGATTTCGTCAAGGGACTGGTGCTGGTGCTGGCCCTGATGTTCACCTTCGGCCTCGCGCATCGGGCGCGCTGAGCCGGTTCATTTGTCGCTGCAAGGAAGATGTATGCACGGTTCAATCAAGCAGTTCGCACGCCATTGCCTCGCCGGCGCGGTGCTCTCGGTGTTGGCGTTGAGCGCTCAGGCCAAGGCATTGCCGGGTGCTCCGGCGCCGTTCGACAAGGGCCAGGTGCAGATCGCGCTGGTCGGTTACCTGTTTTCCGGGGACTTTCCCGAGGCGTACCTGCGCGGCGTGGAGAAACAGACCGAGGCGCTGGGGGCCAATCTGCGGGTGTTCGATGCGCGGCAGCAGGCGGCGAGTCAGGGCGAGATGATCGATCAGGCGATTGACCTCGGGGTCGACGGGATCATCGTGCAACTGGGCCTGGCGGAAACCCTCAAGGGACCGATTGACCGGTCGATCGCCAAAGGCATCAAGGTGGTGGCGTTCGACGTTGACCTGAACAGTCCGCAAGTGACTCAGGTTGAGCAGGATCACCATGCACTGGCGCGGCTGGCGCTGGATCAGGCCGTGAAAGACAACGGCACGCGGTTCGATGCCGGTTACGTGTACATCAGCGGCTTCACGCCGATGGAGCGCCGCGACGAGATCTGGAGTCAGGTGAAAAAGGCCAATCCGGGCATCATCGAGAAGGCGCGGTTCGGCACGCTCAATCCGCCGATTGCCAACTCGGTGGCGGATCAGGCCAGCGCGGTGCTGCGCGCCAATCCGGATATCCGCGTGATCTTCGCGCCGTTCGACGAGTTCGCCAAAGGCGCGAAAATCGCCGTCGACGAGGCCGGGCTGGGGCGCAAGGTGAAGATCTACAGCGCTGACATCTCCACCGCCGACATCCAGATCATGAAAGAACCGGACAGCGCCTGGGCGGCGACCGCAGCGGTCAATCCGCAAGTCGCGGGGGCGATCAGCGTGCGCAGTCTGGCGATGTTGATTGCCGGCGAAAATCCGGGGCATCAGGTGCTGGTGCCGCCGACCCTGATCACGCGTCAGCAACTGCTCGATCTGGACGTGAAAAACGTTCGCGATCTGGCGCAGAAACTCCCGGCGTTTGGTGATACCACCAACGTGGCGCGGGCGGAGTGGATTCCTGTGGCGAACTGAAAAATCTGTATTCATTCACCGATCCCTGTGGGAGCTGGCTTGCCAGCGATAGGGCCTGTTCAGCCACCTTATTTATTGACTGATACACCGCTTTCGCTGGCAAGCCAGCTCCCACAGGTTTTGCGGCGTGCATCAATCCGCTGATCGACACA
>NZ_JTKF01000077.1:0-1324 GCF_000828175.1 Pseudomonas sp. W15Feb9B
TGAAGGGATCAACCACATAGGTAACAGAAGAGTTCAGACACATAGGTAACACCCGATCACTTATTTTTGATTGTCTTGAGCGTCAGATAACCATCTTTAGCGTCTCGTTCATCAACACGGCCCAGTAGAACAGGTCCAAAGATGATGTCCCAAACACCCTCGCTGATGCTCGCCAATCCGACCATCTGATGCTTCAGGACATAGCCGACATAGATTCTGAGTCGTCCCTTGTTCACCACCCCGTTTGAGTCCGTTCGGTACGTCTCAACATGGCTTGGATATTTCATCTCCGGTAGTTTTCCCGGAAAGGCCCGTGACGAGCTTGTGTAGCAAGAGCCCGGCGTTTTCTGCCCCAAAGCCTCATGAAGACGCTCGTGATTATAGTGCTGCATGAACAGATCAAAATGCTTCTGCTGGGCTCCCCATTCAATTTCCGGCGGTCTTGGCAGCGTGCTTTTAAGCGTGCGGTGCATGCGTTCATGGCGTCCGTTTTGCTCAGGTCGCCCAGGCTCAATCCTCTCATGAATGATGCCCAGGTGAGCCCACCAGATCGACAACTGCGACAGCCCAGCACACCCACCGCTGGCAAATGGGACACCGTTGTCAGTACGAATCCGCTCGGGCATTCCGTACATCTTGAATAGCCGCTCAAAGGTAGCTTTGGCATCTTTGAACGTCGTGCTCGGCATGCTTTCACAAGCCAATAGAAAGCGACTGGCGTGATCCATCACCGTCAAGGGGTAACACCAGACACCATCTCCTGTCAGGTACTGGCCTTTGTAATCGGCACTCCAGAGCTGATTGGGAAGCTCGGCTTTCTGAAGTGGCTTGGGATAGAGGACGACACGTTGGCGCAAGCGCCGAGGCTCGACGAGCCCCGCCTTTTTAAGCACGTTATAGATCGTGGTTTTGGACGGCGGTGGCTGATCTGGAAACCGTCGACTCAGGGCTGTCTGAATCTTTTTCGGGCCCGGTATGGTTTGCCCCTGTTGGCGTAACTCAAGAATGGCCTCTTTGACCGCAAACGGCACAGCCTGAGCTTGAGAATGCCGCTTGCGACTGCACTCAGCCAAACCATTAATGCTGTCCGCGTTGTAGCGGGCCACCCACTTGTATCCAGTCTTGCGACTGATGCTGTGAGCTGCACAGAGTTGACTGAAATTGAGACGACCAGACAGGTAGTCAGCAATGAACATCACTTTCAGGTCCATAGGTTTCAGCTCTCGCCACGGCATGGTCAGATCCTCGGAATCGACCCGTGCCAGTTAAAAACTGTTACCTATGTGCTTGAACTGGTTTGTTACCTATGTGGGTGAGTCATACC
>NZ_JTKF01000078.1:0-380 GCF_000828175.1 Pseudomonas sp. W15Feb9B
TATGTGGTTGATCCCTTCATTTGCCCCGGCGTACGGCACTTCGCTGAGGCTCAGTGTTCCCTCGCTACGGTGTCCATCAGGGGGCATCGCCTACGGGTTGCTTCGCTGCACCTCCTCTCGATGTATGCGGCTTCGCCGCATGGCGCTGCGCGCCTACCCCCTGATGGACACCTCCACTCGGCCTGCCGAAGGGGCTGAAGATCTAAAGCCACATCAAGAGCAAGAGCCAGATCAAAAGATCGCAGCCTTCGGCAGCTCCTACATGGGATTGGGTGTTTTCAGTTGGTGATTGGTCGGCTGTCAGGCCGCCTTCGCTGGCAAGCCAGCTCCCACAGTGGGATCGGGTGTTTTCAGTTAGAAATTGGTCGGCTGTCAGGCCG